>NZ_JBIVKQ010000004.1:103866-381295 GCF_044750845.1 Streptomyces sp. NPDC088766
GCGGGGGCCGGGCCCCGGGGGGGCGGGGGGGGGGGCGCCCCCCCCCCGGGGGGGGGGGGGGGCCCCCCCCCCGGCCGGCCCGGGGGGCGCCCCGCCCCACGCACGCGGGAACGTCAGCACTTCTCGCGCAGCGAGTGCAGATGCTCGCTCGAACGCCGGGCGAAGCTGAGGGAATCGGCCGGGTTGTCGTGTTCGGCCTGCCAGTGGTGGGCCGACCGCTCGCCCCGCAGCCGGGTCACGGCGGAGATGAACCGCTGGTAGTCGATGTCACCGTCGCCCACGTCGGTCATGCGGTAGCCGTAGGTGTTCGCCGGGTCGCTCACCCCGTCCTTGACGTGGAAGAGCGGGTAGCGGTGCGGCTGCCTGAGGACGTAGTCGAGAGGTTCGAACGGTGTGGGCGTGCCGTCGGGCCTCTTGGAGAAGCGGAACTGGCCCGAGTACGCCCAGAAGATGTCCATCTCGAGGAACACCAGGTCGGGGTCGGTCTCGGCGAGCAGGACGTCGTAGAGACGGACCTTGGGATCGTCGGTGGCGAAGGAGAACTCCTCGGAGTGGTTGTGCTGGTAGAACTTCATGCCGCGGGCCCTGGCCGCCGCGCCGTAGGTGTTGAACTCCTCGGCCGCGCGCTTCCACGCGTCGACGGTGGAGCCGTAGCGGAACGGGCCGGAGGCAGTGCCGATGTGCCTGAGGCCGAGGGCCTGGGCGTCGTCGAGGACCTTGGTGAGGTTCTGGGCGAAGGTGTAGGCGTTCGGGTCGTCGGAGTAGTAGCCGACGTGGCTGCCGATGGGCGACAGGCCGTGGTCGCGGGCCAGCCGCTTGAGCTGCGCCAGGGTGATGGGGCCGGCCGAGCCCTGCGTGTATCCGGCGAACTCCACCTCGTCGTAGCCGTACTTCTCCAGTTCGGCGAAGACGGGCGCGAAGCCGAGTGTGGAGACCTTGTCCCGCAGGCTGTAGAGCTGGATGCCGAGCCGCCCGGGAGGCAGGACCGGCCGGCCGCGGCCGCCGGACGTCGCGCCGGTCGTCGTCGCGGCAGCGGGAGTGGCGGCCGCGGGAGTGGCGGCGGCTCCCAGCAGGGCGGCGGCGGCGCCCGCGGCCACGCCGAGCATGCCTCGTCTGGTGAGGCGGTGGGTGAGTTCGGGGTCGGGCTGGGAGATGCGGCTCATGCCTGGAACTCCTCGTGGTCGGAGGGCGTTGTCAGTGGTGAGTGCTTCACTTGTGACCGGTCAGGAGAGACCGGCCAGGCGCAGCAGCAGGGACTTCACATCGGCGGCCGCGACGCGGTCGCCGATGGCGCGGGGGGTGGAGCAGATGAGGAGCGGACCGTCGTCGTCGCTCGCGGGGAGGCGGCCGTGGCTGCCTCGAATAGGTGACGGGTCGAGGGGCACGACCGCCATGCGGTAGCGCATGCCGAGCTTCTTGCGCGCCAGGGCGGTGGCCGCCTTGACCTTGACATAGGGGTCGAGCGGGTCCATGAACAGCTCGGCCGGGTCGTAGCCGGGTTTGCGGTGGATCTCGACGAGCCGTGCGAAGTCGGGTGCGCGGGCGTCGTCGAGCCAGTAGTAGTACGTGAACCAGGCGTCCGGCTCCGCGACGGCGACCAGCTCGCCGGAGCGCGGATGGTCGAGGTGGTGTGCCTTCTTGCCCTCGTCGTCGAGGAGCTCGCCGACGCCGGGCAGATCGGCGAGGACGGCCCGGGTGGCGTCCAGGTCCTCGGGACGGCGCACGTAGACGTGGGCGATCTGGTGGTCCGCGACCGCGAAGGCACGGGACGCCGTCGGGTCGAGGTACTCCATGCCGTCCTGGGTGTGCACGTCCAGCAGTCCGGCGCGGCGCAGGGCGCGGTTGATGTCCACGGGCCGGCTCACCGGGGTGATGCCGTACTCGGACAGCGCGACGACGGTACGGCCTTCCGCGCGCGCCTCGTCCAGCAGCGGGGCCACGGCGGCGTCGAGGTCGGCGGCCGCCTTCAGGGAGCGCGGGTCGTCGGGGCCGAAGCGCTGGAGGTCGTAGTCGAGGTGAGGGAGGTAGCACAGGGCCAGGTCGGGCCGGCGGGTGCGCAGGACGTGCCGGGTGGCGTCGATGATCCAGCGGCTGGAGACGAGGTCGGCGCCGGGGCCCCAGAAGTGGAAGAGGGGGAAGGTGCCGAGCTTTTGGGTGAGTTCGTCGTGCAGGGCCGGTGGCCGGGTGTAGCAGTCGGGCTCCTTGCGGCCGTCGGCGTAGTAGACCGGACGGGGGGTGACGGTGATGTCGGTGTCGGCGCCCATGGCGTACCACCAGCAGATGTTGGCGACCGTGTAGCCGGGGTGGGCCCGGCGGGCGGCGTCCCACAGTTTGTCGCCGGTGACCAGACCGTTGTGCTGGCGCCACAGCAGGACGTCGCCGAGTTCGCGGAAGTACCAGCCGTTGCCGACGATGCCGTGTTCCGACGGGAGGGTGCCGGTGAGGAAGGTGGACTGGGCGGCGCAGGTGACGGCGGGCAGGACGGTGCCGAGCGGGGCCAGGGAACCGGTTCGGGCCAGCGTTTTGAGATGGGGCATGTGGTCGAGGAGACGGGGGGTGAGACCGACGACGTCGAGGACGAGGAGGGGGACGGGGCGTTCCGGTGCCGCGGCGGCCTCGCGGGCGGCCTGCGGGGGGTCAAAGGTCATGGCAGCTCCTTCAGGCCGAGGTCGGTCAGCAGGTCGCGGGCCAGGGCGAGTTCGGCGGCGATGCCGTCGGCGAGCTGGGCCCGGCCGCGGGGGCGCAGCTCCGGCGGGAGGGCCTGCCAGGTGTAGGTCTCGACCTCGAGGTGGCGGGTGAGCGGGTGCGGTCCGCCGACGAGTGAGGTCAGGGCCTCCTTCAGGACGGGGAGGGTGGAGGTGAGGGGCGCGGCGGGAGCGGCGTGCAGCGGGACGTGGAAGTGGGCGCGCCAGGGCGAGGTGTCGGGCAGGGCGCCCTCGGCGAGGGCCTGGCCGAGGTCGTCGGTGCCGTGCCGGCCGGTGGCGACGGGGGTTCCTCCTGCGGGGACGGAGCGGGGTGAGGGGGAGGTGCGCGTCTGGTGCAGGAAGCGGGGTTCGTCGAAGGCGGCGAGGGCCTCGCGGACGGCGGGGAGGTGGGGGTGTTCGGCGTGCAGGGCGGCCGACAGCTGGGCTTTGACGACGGGGAGGCGGGCCGCGGTGAGCGCGTCCAGGGCGGCGTGCGGGTCTTCGAAGGAGGTGGCGAGGTGGCAGGTGTCGACGCAGACGCCGATGCGGGGGTGACCGACGGCGGTGAGCGGGGCGAGGGCGTCGCCGGTGGTCTCGACGATGCAGCCGGGCTCGGGTTCGAGGCCGACGCGGACGGAGCGGCCGGTGAGGTCCGCGAGGGCGTCGAGGCGTTCCGCGAGGGTGAGCAGGGCGGCGTGCGCGGCGTCGGCGTGGGCGGTGGTCCAGGTGGTGCGCCAGCCGAGGGGCAGGGTGGAGATGCTGCCCTCGGTGAGGTCGTCGGGGAGGAGACCGGTGAGGACACGGGCCAGGGCCGTGGTGTGGTCGAGGCGCTCGGGGTCGGCCCAGTCGGGTTTGTACACCCGGTACTTGACCTGCCCGGCGCCGAAGCCCTCGTAGGGGAAGCCGTTGAGGGTGACGACCTCCAGGCCCCGCCGGTCGAGTTCGGCGCGCAGGCCGCGCAGGGCGGCCGGGTCGGTGTCGAGGGCGAGCGCGGCGTCCTTGGCGAGCCACAGGCCGATGCCGAGCCGGTCGCGGCCCAGGCGGCGGCGGACCGGCTCGCAGTGGTCGCGCAGTTGCCCGAGCACGCCGTCGAGGCTCTCGGCGGGATGCACGTTGGTGCAGTAGGCGAGATGGACGGTGGTGCCGTCGGGGTGGCGGAAGCGCATCGCTCACTCACCGCCGCGCAGCACGGAGTTGCCCTCGTGGGTGGGGCCGGGAACGGTCGCCTCGACGGTCAGCCGGCCGCTGAGACCGTAGAAGGAGACGGGGTTGCGCCACAGGACCAGGTCGACGTCGTCCTCGGTGAAGCCCTCGGCCAGCATCAGGTCGGCCACACCGCGCGTCTTGAGGGGGTCGCTGCGGCCCCAGTCCGCGGCGGAGTTCACCAGGACCCGCTCGGGCCCGTGGGCGCGCAGGATCGCGACCATGCGGCGTTCGTCCATCTTGGTGTCCGGGTACACCGAGAAGCCGAGCCAGCAGCCGCTGTCCTTGGCCTCCTTCACGGTGGTCTCGTTGAGATGGTCGACCAGGACGTGCTCCTCGGGCAGCGCGGACTCCCGGACGGCGTCGAGGGTGCGGCGGAGTCCGGCGAGTTTGTCGCGGTGCGGGGTGTGCACCAGCGCGGGCAGTCCGTGGTCGGCGGCGAGCTGGAGCTGGGCGGCGAGGGCGGTGTCCTCCGCGGGGGTCATCGAGTCGTAGCCGATCTCGCCGACGGCCACGACCCGGTCCTTGACGAGATACCGGGGCAGTTCGTCGAGGACGGGGACGCAGCGCGGATCGTTCGCCTCCTTGGGGTTGAGGGCGAGGGTGCAGTGATGGGCGATGCCGTACTGGGCGGCCCGGAAGGGTTCCCAGCCGAGCAGGGAGTCGAAGTAGTCGAGGAAGGAGGCGGGCGAGGTGCGGGGCTGGCCGAGCCAGAAGGACGGTTCGACGACGGCGCGGACCCCGGCCGCGTACATGGCCTCGTAGTCGTCGGTGGTCCGGGAGGTCATGTGGATGTGGGGGTCGAAGATGCGCATCAGGACTCCTTGCCGTGGGGGTGGCCCGGGTCTTGGGGACATGTCCCGTGCGGCGGGGGCACGGGACCGGCGGGGTCGGCGGGACCGACGGGGCCGGCCGGGTCGGTCAGGGCGAGGACGCGGTGCAGGTCCGGCGGTACGGGACGGTCCGCGGCCGTGCGTTCGGCGGCGTAGTCGCCGAGCATGCGGGCCAGTTCGCCGTCGGCGCGGGCCCGGTCCGCCAGGTCCGCCACCGCGTCGACGGGCACCCCCGTGAACAGGCACTTCAGGACGGCGTGGCGCCAGGCGTGGGCGTCGAGGTGGCGGGCTGCGTAGGGGCCGACGGCGGCCGCGAGGAGCCGGGTGTCGTTGGTGCGCAGGGCGTCCTCCAGCAGCGGCAGGGCGTCCGGGCCGGACACGAGGTGCGGCAGGGCGTGCAGCACGGCCCGGCGCTCGTCGGCGGTGCCCTGGAAGTACGCCCGGCTCAGGGCGGCCGGGTCGGCGCTGGCGGCCCGCAGGATGAGCACCCGCGCGGCGTCCGCGTGCCGGCCGCCGCAGCGACGGCCGGCCTCGGCGAGACGCAGTTCCCACACGGAGATCGGACCGTGGGCCCCGGGATGGGCGGCGGCCTCGTCGAGGGCCCGGAGGAACCAGGCGCGGGCCGGTTCCGGCAGGTCGGACACCAGGTGGTCCTGGAGGGCGTCGAGGGGGGTGAGGGCAAGGGCCAGGACAGGGGACAGGGCGGTGGACGTGCTGCCGGGGGCGGTGGTGGTTCCCCGGTGTGACGGTGGCGTGGTCGCCGGGGTGGCGTGGCGGTGGGTCATGGGGTGCTCCCTTCCGGGGTGGCGGAGGGCTCGCCGGGTGGTACGGGCGAGGGGGCCGCCGGGGCCGCCGGGGGCGGCGGGAGCGGCGGGAGCGGCAGGTGCGCGGTCGGCTGTGTGGGGCGTTCGGCGTGCCGGCCCGCCTCCTCGGGGGCGGGCGGGCGACCTGCGGGTGGGCCGGAGCGGCGGCCGTCCGGTGGGGTGGTTGGGCGGCCGTCGGGTGAGACCGAGGCGCGGCCCTCGGCGGAGGCGGCCGGACGGCCGCCGGGTGAGACCGAGGCGCGGCCCTCGGCGGAGGCGGCCGGACGGCCGCCGGGTGAGACCGAGGCGTGGCCGTCGGGTGGGGTGGTCCGGCGGCCGTCCGGTGGGGCGGGTGTTGCCGCGTGGCGGAGGAAGGGGAGGGAGAGTTCGGCCTGCCGGGGTCCGGCGTGGGAGTGCCGGGGCAGTTCGACGACGGTCAGGCCCCGGTATCCGGTGGCCCGGAGCGCGGCGAGGACGGGCGGGAAGTCGATCTCGCCGTCCCCGAACGGGAGGTGCTCGTGGACACCGTGGCGCATGTCCTCGATCTGCACGTGCCGCAGCCAGGGCGCCGCGGCGCGCACGCAGTCGGCGGGAGGCAGCGGTTCGAGGCACTGGCAGTGACCGATGTCGAGGGTGAGTCCGAGCGGCTCGGGGTCGCCGAGAAGGAGGCGCAGACGGTGGAAGTCGGAGAGGGTGGCGAGGAGATGACCCGGTTCGGGTTCGACGGCGAGCGGGACGCCGGCGGTGCCGGCGGCCTCCAGGACGGGGGCGAGGGTGTCCGCGAGCCGCTGCCAGGCGGCGTCCCGGTCGGTGCCGGGCGGCAGGGTGCCGCTGAAGCAGTGCACGGCGTGGGCGCCGAGGTCGCCGGCGATCCGGACGGCGCGGATCAGCAGATCGACCCGGCGGGCCCGGTCGTCCGGGTCGGGGTCCAGGAGGGAAGGGCCGTGCTTGCGGCGCGGGTCGAGGACATAGCGGGCACCGGTCTCCACGGTCACGCCGAGCCCGAGCGCGTCCAGCCGCCGCGCCACGTGCCGGGTGCGGGTGGCGAGGTCCGGCGCGAGCGGATCGAGGTGCATGTGGTCGAGGGTCAGTCCGACGCCGTCGTAGCCGAGGTCGGCGAGGAGGGTGAGGGCGTCGTCGAGGCGGAGGTCGGCGAGGCCGTTGGTGCCGTAGCCGAAGCGGAGGGAGGCAGGGGTGCGGGTGCCCTCGGGAACGACGGCGGGGGCCGGGTGCCGTGGGCTCACGTGACGCTCACCCGCTTCGCGAACCGTCGGGCGAGCGGCGCGAGGGCCGCCGTGAACAGCGCCGTGCCGATGGTTCCGGAGCGGGCGGCGAGGGCGGACTGGAGGGGGATCGTCGCACGGATGCCGGCTCCGACGGCTCGTTGGGTGAGAGGGGGTGACGGGTTGAGTGCGGCATGGAGGTAGGGGCGGGCGACGGTCGCCGCGTAGGCGGCGGTGAGAACCGCGGTCGTCGCGGCGGGAAGGCCGGGGTGCCGTTGACGCGGAGCCGACCGGGCGCGCGGTGCGCGGCGGTGCAGCAGCCAGGTCAGGGCGCCGGTGGTGGCCAGGGCGGCGAAGGGGGCGGCGGGTGTGCCGTCGCGGGTCTCGTGCCGGGACACCGTCGTGACCGCGAGGGTGTGTGTGCTCAGGAGCACGGCCGGGGGGAGGGCCGGGCGGATCCGGCCTCCGGTGGCCGCGGCGCCGAGCAGGAGGTCCAGGCCGCGCGCGGCGGCCATGGCGAACGGGCCGGCGGGGGTGTGTTTCAGGAGGAGGTCGTAGGACCAGACGGTCGCCGCGAGGGGGGTCGCGACCGCCAGGGCGGGGCGGCCCGCTCCGGCGGCCAGGGCGAGGCCGGCGGCGGTGAGGGCGCAGGCGGCGCCCAGCGCGGCGGCGGGCCGGACCCGGCCGGAGGGCAGCGGGCGGTGCGGGCGCTCGGCGGCGTCCTCGTCCCGGTCCGCCCAGTCGTTGAGCGCCATACCGGCCTCGTAGAGACAGAGGGAGGAGGTGACCGCGAGGACGGTGCGGCGATCGGGTCGGCCGGTGGCCGCGGCCGCTCCCGCGAGGGCGTCGCCGGGGACCGTGAAGAGGGCCGGCAGGCGCAGGAGTTCGGCCCAGGCACGCAGGTCGGGGGTGCCGGGGGTGATCGCCTGGCCTGCGCTCATCGTCCGTCCTCGTCGCTCAGCCGGCGGGCGAAGCTCTCCAGTGCCGCGTACTGCTCCGCCAGGGACGCCGGCGCGTCTCCCACCGGGTCCTTGAAGAAGAAGGCGAGTTCGGGGCGGGGGCCAGCCAGGCCCTGTTCGTGGGCGCGGGCCAGGAGGCGGGCCAGGTCCAGGACGAGCGGGGCCGCGAGGGCCGAGTCACAGCCCTGCCAGATGGTCTGGAGGACCATGCGGGTGCCGAGGAAACCGTCGAAGGCGATGTGGTCCCAGGCGGTCTTCCAGTCGCCGAGGGCGGGCACGTCGTCGATGTGCACCCGGCCCTCCGGGACCGTGCCGAGGGTGTCGGCCAGGACGCGTTCCTTGCCGGCGTTCTTGGCCGCGGCGGCCGCCGGGTCGGCCAGGGCGGCTCCGTCGCCACCGCCCAGGAGGTTGGTGCCGGACCAGGCCCGCACGGCGAGGGCGCGCTGGGCGAACATCGGCCCGAGGACGGACCGCAGCAGTGTCTGCCCGGTCTTGCCGTCGCGGCCGGCGTACGGCAGACCGCTCGACGCGGCGAGGGCGGCGAGGGCGGGGTGGTGCAGACCGGTGGAGGGGGTGAAGTTGGCGTACGGGCAGCCGGCGCGCAGGGCCGCCGCGGCGTACAGGGAACTGGGCGGAAGGGCGGGGCCGGTGGGGGCGGCTTCGGTGGAGGCGACGTTCACCACGACGGCGCGGGCCAGGCCGTGGCGTCGTACGAAGTCGCGCAGGTCCGCGGTGAAGGCGGTGATCAGCTGTTTCTCGTCGCGGGTGTCGCCGGGGAGGGGGCCGCCCGGTCTGATCGCGGCTTCGGCGGCGGCGAGTTCGGCCTCGACGGCGGCGGGGAGGCCTGGCGGGAGGACTCCGCCGGCGGCGAGTTGCTCCGCGCGCTTGGGCAGGGGGCAGTCGAGCGTGTCGTGTCCGCCGAAGACGAGGGAGGACAGGGCGGGCAGCGCGCTGTCGGCGAAGGCCGGTGTCTCGGTGACCAGGCCCGTCGGCGGGCGCAGTCCGGCGGTCAGGGCGGCGCAGCCCGCCACGACGGTGGTGGCGACGGAGCCGCGGGCCCCGATCAGCCAGACGCCGACGCGAGGGGGGAGTGGGCGGGGCGCGGACATGGGCGGCCTCCTTGTCGTGCACGAAGCTGGGCGCGGAGAGGTGATCGCGGGGAAACGGGGAGCTGGGCGCGGAGAAGGGGGGCGTCACCGGGAACGGACGTGAAGAGGGCAGGGGCCGAGAGGGCGGCCGGGGCGGGCGCCGGCGCGGAGTGGGGTGCCGAGCCGGGCGGGTGACGGCGGGCGGAGGTCCGGCGTCCTCCGCCCGCCGCCGTTCCGGTCGCCCCCTCCTCAGGGGGCGGGGCGCCCTAGGAGGGCAGTTCCTTCAGCTGGATGTCGCGGAAGGAGACATGGTCGGCGGCGCCGTGGTTCTGCAGGCCGATGTAGCCGTCGGTCAGGCTCCGCTCGGGGTCCTTGTTGGTGAAGTCGTTGATCCTGACTCCGTTGAGGAACACCTGGAGGCGTTCGCCCTGGACCTTGATCTCGTAGGAGTTCCACTGGCCGGGCGGGCGCAGGACCTGGTCACGGGCCTTGGTGTTCGCCGACTTGAACGAGTAGACGGAGCCTGTGGTGCGGTCGGCCGCGTCCGTGGCGTCGATCTGGATCTCGTAGCCCTTGTTCACCGCGGACCAGGGGTCGTCGGAGGCCGGGAAGCCCACGAAGATCCCGGAGTTGTCGTCGCCCCGCATCTTCCAGTCGAGCTTGAGCGAGTACGACTTCAGCTCCTTGGCCTGGTACCAGAGCAGGCCCATGCCGCCCTCGGACTCCATCACGCCGTCCTTGACGACGAACCTGCCGGGGCCGGCCTGCTTCCAGCCGTCCAGGGTCTGGCCGTTGAAGATCTTCCGGTAGTCCTTGCTCGGCTTGCAGTCCGCCTTCACCTGGCCGGTGGCGTACTGCAGGCCGCCGAGCAGATGGCCGCGGAAGGCCTCGTCGGCGTACGACTCCTTGGTGTGACCGCCGCCGGTGTAGAAGGACCGGCCGCCGCCGTAGTTCTGGCACCAGGCGATCGGGTGGTCGCCCTTCATGGTGCCGCCGCTGTAGGTCGTCTCGTCGAGGGTGGCGAGGACCTTGGCCCGCTCGCGCGGGTTGGTGCGGTAGTTGTACCACTCGTCGGTGCGCTCCCAGGTGTCGCCGAGGTGCGCGGTGGACGGGTGGTCGTGGTCCTCGACGCGGACGGTGGCCTTCTGGATGGCCGGGTGCGAGTCGAAGTAGGCGCCGACGAGGCCGCCGTAGAACTCCCAGTCGTACTCGGTGTCGGCGGCGGCGTGGATGCCCAGGTAGCCGCCGCCGTTCCTGACGTAGTTCTCGAACGCTTTCTGCTGGTCGGCGTCGAGGACGTCACCGGTGGTGGACAGGAAGGCCACCGCGTCGTACTTGGCGAGGTTGGCGGTGGTGAACTGCCGGGCCTCCTCGGTCGCCGTGACCGAGATGCCGGCCGGGGCGCCCAGCTCCTTCAGCGCGGCAATGCCCTCCGGGATGGAGTCGTGCCGGAAGCCCGCCGTCCTGGAGAAGACCAGGACCTTCTTGCCGGCCGTGAACGGCTCGGTGGAGAACTCGAAGTCGTCCACGTCGTACAGCGCGCCCTCGCCGCCCCGGAAGACCAGGTAGATCTCCGTGGTCTTCCTCGGCAGCGACCGCAGTGGCACGTCGACGTCCTGGAAGGTCTCCCAGCCGCCGGTCGGCGGGATGTACGCCGAGCCGTGCAGCGTGCCGGTGGGCGAGCCGGTACGCAGTTCGACGAAGCCGCCCGCGCCGCCGGAGGAGGCCCGCACGGTCATCTTCTTCTGCCCGTCGAACTTGTAGGGGCTGAAGGAGATCCAGTCGCCGTCGTGGATGTCGCCGACGGTCTTGCCGCCGTTGGCGCCGGTCTTGTCGATGACCGACACGCCCGACTGGGTGCTGAAGTGCTCGCCCTGGCGGTGCAGCGGCTGCAGGACGGTGCGGGCGGTGCCGGTCAGCGCCTCCTGGCCGTTCGCCCCGCCGTCGGTGTAACTGGCGCCGACGACGCCGTAGATGTTGGCGTTGGGGTCGTGGCCGCCGTCACCGGGGGGCGGCGTCAGGGTGCCCTCACAGCCCGTCTCGCTGGTCAGCTCGTGGGCGTGGGAGTCGTGGCCGAGGCTGTAGGCGACCTTGACCCTGGCGCAGTCGATCCGCTCCTCGGGGTCGGTGACGGTCACCTTGAACGGCACGGGCTTGCCGAACTCGGCCAGGGTACCGTTGCCCGGGACGTCGATCCGCACCTTGGGCTCGGTGTTGCCGACCACGATCCGGACGCTCGCGTTACCGGTGTTGCCCTCGGGGTCCTCGGCGGTGAAGGTGGCGCTGTAGGTGCCGGCTTTCTTGTACCGGTGGGTGGGGTTGAGACCTTCGCCCTTGGTGCCGTCGCCGAAGTCCCAGCCGTAGGTGAGGTCCGTCGAGTCGGCGTCCTTGGCGGAGCCGGTGAAGGAGACCTTCAGGCCGGCCGCTCCGGACGTCTTGTCGGCGCTCGCCTCGGCGATCGGGGAGAAGCCGTCCTCGGCGTTCTCGATGCGGTACAGCGCGGAGTGCTCGTCGCCCTGGAACCAGGAGACGCCGTAGTCGAGGACGTAGAGCGCGCCGTCGGGGCCGAACTCCATGTCCATGATCTGGGTACCGGTCCACGGGAAGTCGTTGATCTTCGCGACCGTGCCGTCGGGTCCGTCCTCGGTCTGTTCGATCCTCTTGATCCAGCGGCGGCCGAACTCACCGGCGAAGAAGTCGCCGTCGTAGGCCTCGGGGAACTTCACGCTGGAGTCGAGGTCGGGGTCGTAGCGGTAGACCGGGCCCGCCATCGGGGACTCGGAGCCGGTGCCGAACTCGGGCAGGGAGCCGCCGTCGTACGGGATCCACGCCGCCTGCGCGGGGGGCAGGTCGACCAGGCCCGTGTTGTGCGGGGAGGTGTTCTTCGGGGCGGCGCAGTCGAACTTCTCGCCGGACTCCTTGGTGGCGAAGTCGTAGTCGACGTAGGCGTCGTTGTCACCGGTGCAGAAGGGCCAGCCGAAGTTGGCGGGCTTGGTGACCTTGGCGAACTCGACCTGCCCCGCCGGACCCCGGTTCGGGTCGGCGGCGCCGGCGTCGGGGCCGTAGTCGCCGACGTAGACGGTGCCGGTCTTGTCGTCGACGCTCATCCGGAACGGGTTGCGGAAGCCCATCGCGTAGATCTCGGGACGGGTCTTCTCCGTGCCCGGCGCGAAGAGGTTGCCCTCCGGAACGGTGTACGAGCCGTCCTCGGCGACCTTGATGCGCAGGATCTTGCCACGCAGGTCGTTGGTGTTGGCGGAGCTGCGGCGGGCGTCGAAGGCCGGGTTGCGGTTCGGGCGGTCGTCGATCGGGGTGTAGCCGTCGGAGGCGAAGGGGTTGGTGTCGTCGCCGGTCGACAGGTACAGGTTGCCGTCCGCGTCGAAGTCGATGTCGCCGCCGACGTGGCAGCAGATGCCGCGGGAGGCGGCGACGTCGAGGACCTTCTTCTCACTGGCCTTGTCCAGCGTGCCGTTGGCGTTCAGCACGAAGCGGGAGAGGCGGTTGACACCGTCGAACTTCTTGAAGTCCTCGGCGGTGCCGGTCTCCGGGGCGTCACCCGCGGGGGTGTCGAGCGGCGGGGCGTAGTAGAGGTAGATCGCCCTGTTGTTCTCGAAGTCCGGGTCGATGCCGACGCCCTGCAGGCCCTCCTCGTCGTGGCTGTAGACGTCGAGCTTGCCGGCGACCTTGGTGACGCCGCCCTGGTCGGTGAGGCGCAGCGTGCCGTCGCGCGAGGTGTGCAGGACGCTGCGGTCCGGGAGCACGGCGAGCGACATCGGCTCGCCCGTCTCGGGCTCGCCCTTGGCGAGCGGAACCTGCTGGAACTGCCCGTCGGCGGCTGCCGGTTCGTCGTGCTCGGGGTGGCCGGGGTGGGCGCCGGCCACGGTCGCCGGGGTGCCCACGGCCAGCAGCAGGCCGGTGAACAGGGCGAGACCGGTGCGAAGTCGGGGTCGACGCCTCATGGCGTTGGTGGATGTGAGTCTGCTTCTGTGCACGAAGTCCCTCCGGGAACGGGGTGGGGCCGTATGGAACAGGTGCGAAGACATGTGGTGCGTGCGGGCGCCGGGGTGCGCCGTCACCCCGGAGGCGTGGGTGTCCTGAACACTTCAAGGACGGTAACCGTGTCCTTCCGGGGCGAACACCCCTTTGACCGGGATCAGTCGGCCTTTTCCTCGACTCAGGACAAAGCGGGATTCGGGCAGGCCGGGTCCAGGGACCGGCGGGTGTGCCGGTCCCCGTCCCCGACCTGCCGTCGGGCGCGGCTCAGCTGTTGAACGCGGCGTCGAAGGACGCGCTGGGCGGCTCGAAGTCGTAGGCCTTGAGGTGTTTCAGTGCCTCGGGGGCGCCCTGGAGCCGGTCCATGCCGGCGTCCTCCCACTCCACGGAGACCGGGCCGCGGTAGTCGATCGAGCGCAGCATCCGGAAGACGTCCTCCCAGGGGACGTCGCCGTGGCCGGCGGAGACGAAGTCCCAGCCGCGGCGCGGGTCGCCCCAGGGCAGGTGGGAGCCGAGGCGGCCGTTGCGGCCGTCGAGGCGCCTGCGGGCCTCCTTGCAGTCCACGTGGTAGATGCGGTCCCGGAAGTCCCACAGGAAGCCGACCGGGTCGAGGTCCTGCCACACGAAGTGACTGGGGTCGAAGTTGAGGCCGAAGGCAGGCCGGCGGCCGATCGCCTCCAGCGTGCGTACGGTCGTCCAGTAGTCGTAGGCGATCTCGCTCGGGTGGACCTCGTGCGCGAACCGCACGCCCTCCGCGTCGAAGACGTCGAGGATGGGGTTCCAGCGCTCGGCGAAGTCCTCGTAACCGCGCTCGATCATGGTGTCGGGGGCGGGCGGGAACATGGCCACCAGGTGCCAGATGGCGGAGCCGGTGAAGCCGACGACGGTGTCGACGCCGAACGCGGCCGCCGCGCGGGCGGTGTCGGCGATCTCGGTGGCGGCCCGCTGCCGGACGCCCTCCGGTTCGCCGTCCCCCCAGATCCGGGCGGGCAGAACGGCCCGGTGGCGTTCGTCGATGATGGCGTCGCAGACGGCCTGGCCGACGAGGTGGTTGGAGACGGCCCAGCAGCGCAGGCCGTACTTGTCGAGCAGGGCCCGCCGGGAGTCCAGGTACGCCGGGTCGGAGAGGGCCTTGTCGACCTCGAAGTGGTCGCCCCAGCAGGCGAGTTCGAGGCCGTCGTAGCCGAAGTCGCGGGCCAGCCGGCAGACCTCCTCCAGGGGGAGGTCCGCCCACTGGCCGGTGAAGAGTGTGAACCTGCGCGGCATGCTGCGAGCCTCCTCAGTCGGCGATCGGGGTGTAGACGGAGTTCTTCGCGGCGCTCTCCTCGACCGCCGCGAGGACGCGCTGGACCTGGAGGCCGTCGGCGAAGGAGGGCTGCGGCCTGCTGCCCTCGGCGATCGCGTGGACGAGGTCGCGGGCCTGGTGGACGAAGGTGTGCTCGTAGCCGAGGCCGTGGCCCGGCGGCCACCAGCCGTCCAGGTAGGGGTGGTCGGGCTCGGTGACGAGAATGCGGCGGAAGCCGGCGTGGCTGCCGGGCTCGGTGGCGTCGTGGAACCACAGCTCGTTGAGCCGCTCCAGATCGAAGGCCAACGAGCCCAGTTCACCGTTGAGTTCGAGGCGCAGGGCGTTCTTGCGGCCGGTGGCGTAGCGGGTCGCCTCGAAGGAGGCGAGGGCACCGGAGGCGAAGCGGCCGGTGAACACGGCGGCGTCGTCGACGGTGACCGTCCCGGTGGCGGTGCCGGTGCCGGTGCCGGTGGCCGGACCCCCGGTCGGTCCGCCGGGCAGCGGCCGCCGCCGTACGAACGTCTCGGTGAGCGCGGAGACCCCCGCCAGCCGCTCCCCCGTGAGGTGCTGTGCGAGGTCGACGATGTGCGCGCCGAGGTCGCCGAGGGAGCCTGATCCCGCCAGTTCCCGGCGCAGTCGCCAGGTGAGCGGGAACTGGGGGTCGTTGAGCCAGTCCTGGAGGTACGACACCCGGACGTGCCGCAGGCGGCCGAGCCGACCCTCGGCGACCATGCGCCGGGCCAGCGCGGTGGCGGGAACACGACGGTAGTTGAAGCCGACCATCGACAGCCGGCCCCGTGCCGCGAACGCGGTCTCGGCGGCACGTGCCATGGCCTCGGCCTCCTCGACCGTGTTCGCGAGCGGCTTCTCGCACAGGACGTGCTTGCCGGCGGCCAGCGCGGCGAGCGCGATCTCGGCGTGGCTGTCGCCGGGGGTGCAGATGTCGACGAGGTCCACGTCGTCGCGTGCGATCAGCGCCCGCCAGTCGGTCTCGGTCGTCGCCCACCCGTGCCGGTCGGCCGCCGCGCGGACGGCCGCGGCGTCACGGCCGCAGAGCGCGGCGAGCACCGGGCGCAGGGGCAGGTCGAAGACGCGGCCGGCGGTGCGCCAGCCCTGGGAGTGGGCGGCGCCCATGAAGGCGTAGCCGACCATGCCGACGCGGAGCGGGGGTTTGCCGGACTCCGCGCCGGCCTCCTCCGGTCCCGCTGACTGCTGCGGCTGTTCCATGCAGGTGTCCTCCTCGTCGTCGTGGCGCGGTGGGGTGGGGCCTGCCTGCCTGCCGGGCGGGTGGCTCGGGGCCGGCCGTCGGTCGGTGTGCGCCTCGCGCGCCGGACCCGACCGCGGTACGGCCCCCGGCGCCGCGTTCCGCGCGTGCGGCACGTGCCGCACGCGCGGCAGGCGGCCGACGCGGCAGCGGGTGCTACGCGGGGCACGCCTCGCGCAGGGGCACGCGCCGCCTGCGGCCCGCCCCGCGCGAGGGCACGGTCGCCGGGACGCGCATGCCCCCGGACGCCCCCGCCGCGAGCCGTGGGCCTCTGCCCCGCGCCCCTCCCGTCGGGCGGAGCCCATGTCTCACCGGAAGCCGGTGGACATGTACTGGTCGACGTTCTCCTTGTCGACCACCGCCGAGTAGAGGGTGATCGATGCGGGGATCTCGTACTCGGCGAGGCCTGTGACGCCCTTGCCCTGGCCGAGGGCACGGGCGAGGTCGATGGCGGAGGCGGCCATGGTGGGCGGGTACAGGACGGTGGCCTTGAGGACGCCGTCGTCCTGCTTGATCGCCTGGAACGCGGAGAGGGCGCCCGCCCCGCCGACCATCACGAAGTCGTCGCGGCCGGCCTGCTCGACGGCGCGCAGCGCGCCCACGCCCTGGTCGTCGTCGTGGTTCCACAGTGCGTCGAACTTCGACTGCGCCTGGAGGAGTTGGGCCATCTTCGCCTGTCCCGACTCGACGGTGAAGTCGGCTGCCTGGCGGGCCACCTTCTTGATGTTGGGGTAGTTCTTCAGGGCGTCGTCGAAGCCCTGGGTGCGCTGCTTGGTCAGTTCCAGGTTGTCCAGGCCGGCCAGTTCGACGACCCGGGCGTCGGACTTGCCCTTGAGTTTCTCGCCGATGTAGTGGCCGGCGTTCAGGCCCATGCCGTAGTTGTCGCCGCCGATCCAGCAACGGTACGCCTGCGGGGTGTTGAAGATCCGGTCGAGGTTGACGACGGGGATGCCCGCGCGCATCGCCTTCAGGCCGACCTGGGTCAGGGCCTTGCCGTCGGCGGGGAGGACGACCAGGACGTCGACCTTCTTGTTGATGAGGGTCTCGATCTGACCGATCTGCTGGGCGGTGTCGTTGGAGCCCTCGGTGATCTCCAGGGTGACGTCGGAGTACTTCCCGGCCCGGCTCTTGGCGTTGTCGTTGATGGCGTTGAGCCAGCCGTGGTCGGCCTGCGGTCCGGCGAAGCCGATGGTGACCTGCTTGCCGGGCTTGTCGTCCGCGGCCGGCCGGGTGTCGGCGGCAGGTTCCTCGTCCTTGGGGTCGTTGCTCGTGCAACCGGTCAGGAGTGCACCGGCCGAGACGGCGGCGGTCCCAAACAGCAGACCTCGGCGACTGGTGAGGCGGCTCGGAAATCTCATCGGCTCTGGCATGGCGGTGAACCCTTTCCTCAGGTCGTGCTCGCGGTACGGCGCTGGACCAGCACGGCGGCGACGATGATCGCGCCCTTGGCGATCTGCTGGACGTCGCTCTGCAGGTTGTTGAGGGCGAAGATGTTGGTGATCGTGGTGAAGATCAGGACGCCGAGCACGGAGCCCACGATGGTGCCGCGGCCCCCGCTGAGCAGGGTGCCGCCGATGATCGCGGCGGCGATGGCGTCGAGCTCGTAGAGGTTGCCGTTGGTGTTCTGACCCGAGCCGGACAGGATGATCAGCAGGAAGGCGGCGACGCCGCAGCACAGTCCGGACAGCAGGTAGAGGTAGAGCCGCTGGCGGCGCACATCGATGCCGGCCAGGCGGGCGGCCTCCGCGTTGCCGCCGACCGCGACCGTGCGCCGGCCGAAGGTGGTGCGGTTCAGCACGAGCCAGCCGATGATCGTCACGACCGCGAAGACCATGACGAGGGGCGGCACGCCGAGGACGTACGCGTCGCGCTCGCCGAGGTCGAGGATGCTGTCGGAGGTGACGATCTGCGTCTTGCCGTCGGTGATCTGCAGCGCGAGTCCGCGGGCGGAGGCCAGCATCGCCAGGGTGGCGATGAACGGGACCATCCCGCCGTAGGCGATGAGGAGGCCGTTGACGAGGCCGCAGCCGAGACCGACGAGGACGGAGGTGAAGAGGATGCCTCCGAAGCCGTACTCCTGGGTGGCGAGCGTGGTCGCCCAGACGGAGGCGAGGGCGACGATGGCGCCGACGGAGAGGTCGATGCCGCCGGAGGTGATGACGAAGGTCATGCCGACCGTGACGACGCCGATCACCGAGGCCTGGGTGAGGACGAGTTGGAGGTTGCGGGTGTCGAGGAACTCGTCGGGTCTGGTGATGCCACCGATCACGACGAGCGCGGCGAGGACGCCGAGCAGTGACAGGGTGCGGACGTCGGCGCGGGCCACCAGGGCGCGCCAGGCGGGGGGTTGGGCCTGGGGCACCTTGTCGGTGCTGTCCCGCGGCGGGGAGACGGGCTGCGTCATGAGGCCGGACTTCCTTCCATGACGAGGTCGAGTACGCGGTGTTCGTCCAGTTCGCGGGCGGGCGCGGTGTGGACCACGCGTCCCTCCCGGAGCACCAGGACCCGGTCGGCGAGGCCGAGGACCTCCGGCACCTCGCTGGAGACGAGCAGCACGGCGAGGCCTTCGTCGGCCAGTCGGCGGACGACCGCGTACAGTTCGGCGCGGGCGCCGACGTCGACCCCGCGGGTGGGTTCGTCGAGCAGCAGGACGCGGCAGCCGCGCAGCAGCCAGCGGGCCAGGACGGCCTTCTGCTGGTTGCCGCCGGACAGGGTCCGTACCGGTAGGGACGGGTTGTCGGGGCGCAGCGACAGTTCGCGGGTCGCCGCGCGGGCCGCGCCCCGTTCGGCGCCGCGGTCGATCCAGCCGCCGCGCGAGAAGCGGGAGAGGGAGGAGACGGAGACGTTGCGGGTGACGGACTCCAGCATCAGCAGGGCCTGGGCCTTGCGTTCCTCGGGGGCGAGACCCAGGCCGGCGCGCACGGCGGCCCGCACACTGCCCGGCCTCAACGGCTTTCCCTCCACCGCCACTTGACCTGCGGTGGGCCGACGGGCGCCGTAGATCGTCTCCAGGATCTCGGAGCGGCCCGAGCCGACCAGCCCGGCGAGTCCGACGATCTCCCCCGGCCGCAGGTCGAGGTCGAGCGGCTCGAACTCGCCCGCCCTGGCCAGCCCGCGCACCTCCAGCAGAGGCTTCCCGCCCGTCGCCGGCGCGTCGGTCGCCGGCCGCTCGGGGAAGACGTACTCGACGTTGCGGCCCGTCATCAGCGCGACGACCTCGCGGGTGGGCGTCGACTTCGCGGGCAGCCCGCCGGCCACCGCCCGGCCGTCCTTCAGCACGGTGACGCGGTCGCCGATGCGGCGGATCTCCTCCAGGCGGTGGGAGATGTGGACGACGGCCACGCCGTCCGCGGTCAGGTCACCGACGATGCGGAAGAGGTTGTCGACCTCGTCCGGGTCGAGGGCGGCGGAGGGTTCGTCCATCACGATCAGCCGGACGTCGTGGGAGAGGGCCCGCGCCATGGAGACGACCTGCTGCTGGGCCGCGGACAACTCCCCCACCAGAGCGGCCGGATCGATCTCCGCGTGCCCGAGTCGCCGCAGCAGGGTCTCCGTCGCCCGACGGGCCGCCCTGGTGCGGACGACGAATCCCGCGGCGGTGGGTTCGTGGCCGAGGTGGACGTTCTCCGCCACCGACAGGTGCTCCACCAGGTCGAGTTCCTGGTAGATGGTGGCGATGCCGAGGCGCATGGCGGCGATCGGCGAGCGCAAGGTGACCGGTTCGCCGCGCCAGCGGATGGTGCCGCCGTCGGGCTGGTGGGCACCGGCCAGCACCTTGATGAGGGTGGACTTGCCGGCCCCGTTCTGGCCGAGCAGGCAGTGCACTTCACCGGCCTGGACGTCGAGGTCGACGCCGTCCAGGGCCCGGACGCCGGGGAACGACTTGGTGATGCCGGACATGCTGAGCAGCGGTGGTTCTGGTGCCATGTGGATTCCCCTCGGCGGGCGTGCGGGCCGGAGTCAGGGCAGAACGCCGGGAACCAGGCGCTCTTGAGGTGGCGCGGGCAGGGGAGGGCGAGGCGGGGCAGGGCGGAGCAGGGCGCTGTGCCGGTGGTGCCGTACGAAACGGGCTGGCGGGTTCGTCGGAGGACTGGGGCGGACGGCCGGTACGAACGGTGGCTACGCGGGTGAGAACAGGTCGCCGGTACGAACGGAGTGACTACGCGGGTGAGAACAGGTGGTCGCTGATGAGGCGGGCCGCGCCGATCACGCCGGCGGTGGGGCCCAACTCGCCCAGGACGATGGGCAGATTGCCGGTCGCCAGGGGCAGCGACTGGCGGTAGACCTGGGTGCGGACGGCGGCCAGCAGGGTGTGGCCGAGGCCGGTCACCCCGCCGCCGATCACGACCAGGCCGGGGTTGAAGAACGAGACGAGTCCGGCGATGACCTGCCCGACCCGGTTGCCGCCCTCACGGATCAGGTCGAGGGCGGTGGCGTCGCCCGCGGCCGCCGCGGCGGCGACGTCGACGGCGGTGAGGCCGCCGTTCGCCTCCAGCCGGGCCGCGAGTTCCGCCGACAGGCCCTGCTGGGCCGCTTCCATGGCGTCGCGGGCCAGGGCCGCGCCGCTGAAGTGTGCCTCCAGGCAACCGCGGTTGCCGCAGGCGCAGGGCCGGCCGTCGGGCACCGCCTGGATGTGCCCGATGTCGCCCGCGCTGCCGGTGGTGCCGCGGTAGACCTGGCCGCCGACGACGATGCCGCAGCCGATGCCGGTGCCGATCTTGACGCACAGGAAGTCGGCGACGGTGCGGGCGACGCCCGCGTGCTGCTCCCCCATCGCCATGAGGTTCACGTCGTTGTCGACCATGACCGGGCAGCCGAGTTCCTGGCTGAGCGCCTCCCGCACGGGGAAGCCGTCCCAGCCCGGCATGATCGGCGGCGCGACCGGTACGCCTTCGGGGAAACGGACCGGCCCGGGGACGCCGATGCCGGCACCGTCGAAGCCCTCGGCGAGTCCCGTCGCCTTCAGCTTCGCTGCCATGGCGAGCACTTGCTCGAAGACCGCGACCGGTCCCTCACGTACGTCGAGGGGCTGGTTGAGGTGTCCGAGCGTCTCCAGTTCGGCGTTGGTGACGGCGACGTCGACCGAGGTCGCACCGATGTCCACGCCCAGGAAACGGAGTTGGGGATTGAGCCGGACGTTGTGCGAACGGCGGCCGCCGCGCGAGGCGGCGAGCCCGTCGGCCACGACCAGCCCCGTCTCCAGCAGCCGGTCCACCTCCACGGCCAGCTTGGACCGCGAGAGGTCGACCTGATCGCCGAGCTGCGCACGGGAGTTGGGACCTCCGTCGCGCAGCAGTCGCAGCAGCCGGGCCTGATGGGCGTTCGCGGGCCGTGCCGTCATGCGTCTCACGAACCCCTCCCCGCCTCGGTCGGCCGCCTGGTGTCGTGCTTTCGAGGGGAACGTAGCAGCGGTCACCGGGAGTGGGAAGAAGTCGTGCACGGATTGCCGTCAGCTTTCTCCACTCACTGGACAAAGAAGTACCCCGCGGCATGTCGACGGCACGCAGGGCACGGGGGCGCGGAGGCAGCGGCAGGGAAGGCAGGGGCAGGGGAGGCAGGGGGTGACAGCGGGGCCGGTCCTGGCGCTGTTGCCGGTCTCCGGGCCCCTGGTGTCGGTCCGGGCGCGGGCACGGGACGGACCCGGGCGCGGGACGGACCCGGGCGCGGGACGGACCCGGGCGCGGGACGGACCCGGGCGCGGGACGGACCCGGGCGCGGGACGGACCCGGGCGCGGGACGGGGCAGGTCCGGGTGCCGTCGGGGCGCGGGCACGGCGCCCGGCTGCGCCCCCTGGCGGGCGCCGCGGATCACTGTGGGCAGGGCAGCGCGGAGCCGACCACGTCACGCTGCACGCCGCCGCCCGGATCCGCGGCACCGCCCGTCACGGGCAGCGTACGACCTGCCCCGCGTACGACAGGTTGCCGCCGAAACCGAACAGCAGGACCGGATCCCCGCTGGAGATCGCGCCCCGCTCCACCAGCTTGGAGAAGGCGAGCGGGATGCTCGCCGCCGAGGTGTTGCCCGATTCGGTGACATCGCGCGCGACCACGGCGTTGACGGCGCCGATCTTCGCCGCGAGGGGCTCGATGATGCGCAGGTTCGCCTGGTGCAGCACGACGGCGGCCAGGTCCTCCGGGGCGAGGCCGGCCCGCTCGCAGGCCTGCCGGGCGAGCGGCGGCAGCCGGGTGGTGGCCCACCGGTAGACGCTCTGCCCCTCCTGCGCGAACCGGGCCGGCTGCCCCTCGATGCGCACGGCGTGCCCCATCTCGGGCACCGACCCCCACAGCACGGGACCGATCCCGGGCTCGGTCCCGACGGGGCAGGTCTCGACCACGGCGGCGCCCGCCCCGTCGCCGACGAGGACGCAGGTGGTGCGGTCGGTCCAGTCGGTGACCTCGGACATCTTGTCGGCGCCGATGACGAGCGCGCGGGTCGCGGCGCCCGCGCGGATCGTGTGGTCGGCGGTGGCGAGCGCGTGGGTGAACCCGGCGCACACCACGTTGACGTCCAGGGCGGCCGGTCCGGGGATGCCGAGCCGGGCGGCGACCCGGGCGGCCATGTTGGGCGAGCGGTCCACCGCGGTGGAGGTGGCGACCAGGACCAGGTCGATGTCCGCGGGGGTGAGACCGGCCGCCGCGAGCGCCTTGGCGGCGGCGTGCCCGGCCAGCTCGTCCACCGGCTCGTCGGGGCCGGCGATGTGGCGCGTGCGGATGCCCACCCGGCTCCTGATCCACTCGTCATTGGTGTCGACCAGTTCCGCCAGGTCCTCGTTGGTGAGTACCTTGGCGGGCTGGTAGTGACCGATGGCGGTGATGCGCGAGCCGTTCATTGGGGGGTCCCCCTCGTTGCCTTGGGTAGCGGGATCCACCAGTCTGATCAGTGACTCACGGGTACGCGGGTACGTGAAGCGACAGGAAACCGGCACCGGGCTTGTCGGCTTCCCGCTATCCCCTGCCGGCGGTGTGCACGTGCCGCGGTGCGGGCCGCAACCCGACACACCGCACGTGCAGGACAATGGGATCATGAAGGTCACCTCGTGGCACGACGGCACGGTGGCCCACGGCGACTTCCGCAGCAAGGGCCGTTTCGGCCACCAGCACGTACAGAACCGGGGCTGACGACATGGGACGAGTCACCGAACGACGCAAGGTGCTCCGCATCCGCGACGGAGCGGTCTCCAGCCGCCCGGACACCCTGGTCGCGGAGGAGCCGCTGGAGATACGGCTCAACGGCAGACCCCTCGCCATCACCATGCGCACGCCCGGCGACGACTTCGCCCTGGCCGCCGGGTTCCTGGTCAGCGAAGGCGTCCTGGCGGAGGGATCCGACCTGCAGAACATCGTCTACTGCGCCGGGGCGACCGCGGACGGGTCGAACACGTACAACGTCGTCGACGTACGGACCGCACCCGGCGTCACCGTCCCCGACATCACCCTGGAGCGGAACGTCTACACGACCTCGTCCTGCGGCCTGTGCGGCAAGGCCAGCCTGGACGCGGTGCGCACGACGACCCGCTGGCCCGTCGCCGACACTCCCCCGCTCCGCGTCGCACCGGAGCTCCTCGCCGTCCTCCCCGACCGGCTGCGCGCGTCCCAGCGCGTCTTCGACAGCACCGGCGGCCTGCACGCGGCGGCCCTGTTCTCCGAGGACGGTGAGCTGCTGGACGTCCGCGAGGACGTCGGCCGGCACAACGCGGTCGACAAGCTGGTCGGCCGCGCCCTCCAGAACGACGGCCTGCCGCTGTCCCGGGCGATCCTGCTCGTGTCGGGCCGGGCCTCGTTCGAGCTGGCCCAGAAGGCCGTGATGGCGGGCATCCCGGTCCTCGCGGCGGTGTCGGCGCCGTCCTCCCTCGCGGTGGACCTGGCGGCGGAGACGGGACTGACGCTGGTGGGCTTCCTGCGGGGCAGTTCCATGAACGTGTACGCGGGCGAGGACCGCATCGCCCTGCGGACGGCGGCCGCGCGGGGCTGAAGGGCGTTGCACGAGGCTGTGATCAAGCAGCCTCGTGCAACACCCTTCAGGGGGTGTCCGACAATTCCCGCCGGGCGCGCGGTGTGCCGCCTCACCGCCGGTCCGTCCCCGGGTCGGTGGCCGAGGAGCGTGACGTCGGGGCCGCCGCCACGGCGTCGGCCGCCCCCGCCGCCGTCTCCGCCCCCGCCTCGGCCCCCGCCTCGACCTCCGCCTCCCCCTCCGCCTCCGGGTCGTGCGAGCGGCGCTTGGCGATGACCGCGCAGACCATGAGCTGCATCTGGTGGAACAGCATCAGAGGCAGCACGGCGAGGGAGGCGTGCGCGCCGAACAGGACGCTCGCCATGGGCAGGCCGGAGGCCAGGGACTTCTTGGACCCGGCGAACTGGATCGCGATCCGGTCCGCGCGGCCGAACCGCAGCGCCTTCGCGCCGTACCAGGTCAGTGCGAGCATCACGGCGAGCAGTGCGGCCTCGACGGCCAGCAGTGCGGCGAGCCGGGCCGGGCCGACCTGGTGCCAGATGCCCTGGACCATGCCCTCGCTGAACGCGGTGTAGACGACGAGGAGGATGGAGCCGCGGTCGACGTAGCCGAGGACCTTCCGGTGCCGGGCGACGAAAGCGCCGATCCAGCGGCGCAGCACCTGCCCCGCCGCGAAGGGCACGAGCAGTTGCAGCACGATCTTCACGAGGGAGTCCGTGGAGAAGCCGCCGCCGCTGTTGCCGAGCAGGGCGGCCGCGAGCAGCGGCGTCACGACGATGCCGACGAGCGAGGAGAAGGAGCCGGCGCAGATCGCGGCGGGCACGTTGCCGCGGGCGATCGAGGTGAAGGCGATCGAGGACTGGACGGTCGACGGGACCAGGGTCAGGAACAGCAGCCCTTGGTAGAGGGGCTCGGTGAGGACCACCGGGACGAGGCCTCGGGCGGCCGTGCCGAGCAGCGGGAAGACCACGAAGGTGCAGGCGAGGACGGTGAGGTGCAGGCGCCAGTGCCTGAGTCCGTCGAGCGCCTCCCGGGTGGACAGGCGGGCGCCGTACAGGAAGAACAGGAAGGCGATCGCGGCCGTGGAGGCACCGGAGGCCACGTCGGCGGCGGCGCCGCGGGCCGGCAGGAGCGCCGCGAGGCCGACCGTCCCGAGCAGCAGCAGGATGTACGGGTCGATCGGCATCCGGCTCGGCCGGCGCAGGCGTTTCACGGTGCTCCACTTGCTCGTTCGTACGGGTGTTGCGGGGCGGGAGGTCCCCGTCCATCGTCCTCCCCGGCCCCGTGATCGGGAATCCGGTACACCGCTCTCACTGTGATCGCGCGCCATGATGACCGGTACGGTGGCCGGTGTGTACGAGCCGTCCCAGCTGCGCACCTTCCTGGCGGTCGCCCAGACCCTGAGTTTCACGCAGGCCGCCCGGCGGCTCGGGCTGCGCCAGTCGACCGTCAGCCAGCACGTGCGCCGCCTGGAGGACACCACGGGGCGGACCCTGTTCACCCGGGACACGCACTCGGTGGAGCTGACCGAGGACGGCGAGGCGATGCTGGGTTTCGCGCGCCGGATCCTGGAGGTGCACGAGCAGGCGACGGCGTTCTTCACGGGAACGCGGCTGCGCGGCCGGCTGCGCTTCGGCGCGTCCGAGGACTTCGTGCTGACGCGGTTGCCGGAGATCCTGGAGGGCTTCCGGCACGACCACCCGGAGGTCGATCTGGAGCTGACGGTGGAGCTGTCCGGCACGCTGCACGAGCAGCTCGCGGCCGGGAAGCTGGACCTGGTGCTGGCCAAGCGGCGCCCCGAGGATCCGCACGGCGAGCTGGTCCGGCACGACGAGCTGGTGTGGATCGGCGCGGACCGGCTGCGGCTGCACCCGGACCGGCCGGTGCCGCTGATCGTCTTCCCGCCGCCGGGGATCACCCGCGCCCTGGCCCTGGAGGCGCTGGAGCGGCAGGGGCGGGCGTGGCGGATCGTGTGCACGAGCGGCAGCCTGAACGGGCTGATCGCGGCGGCCCGCGCGGGCCTGGGCGTCATGGCGCACTCGCGGGGCCTGATCCCGCCGGGCCTGGTACGGGTCCCGGAGCGGGCGGGCCTGCCCGAACTGGGCCGGGTGGAGTTCGTCCTGGTGCACGGGCGGCGGCGTACGGCGGCGCAGGGAGCGGCCGACGCGCTGGCGGCGGCGATCCTGGCGGGCGGCGACCGCCTGCACCGGCGCGGGGCCCGTCCGGCGGATGCGGACCGGGCGCGCGAGCGGCCCTAGGATCTCTCGCTGGGATCATGCCGGGCTCGCGGACCCCGCTCCCTCATCCGGCCTGATCCCAGCGAAAGACCCTAGGCGTATCGATCACGAGCGTCGTCGGCACCGGCGGGCCGCCGGCTCCTCGCGCCCGGTCCCGGCGCCGTAAGCGGGTCGGGCGGATTCGGTGGAGATTACGGGACCGAAACTTACTCTTCCGTCAGTTTTCTGTCCGACCCTTCCGCATGTGAGCCCATTTTCCCGCACTGACCAGCGCGGACGAGAGCGTCGCCCGCTTTCCGACCCCCTCCCGTGCCGCGTGGGCGTGGGGTAGCTTTCACGGCGCTGTGCGGCCATGAGAAGCGGGGTGCGGGGTTTGCGCGAGTTCACCAACCCTCCGTCGGCATCGGCACCGCCGGTGGGCGGTCTGGCCGACGTCGTCTTCGAGCACGCCCAGGACGCCCCGCGGCACGTCGCGCTGGGCCGCAAGGACGAGCGGGGCGGCTGGCGGGACGTGACCTGCGCCGAGTTCCGCGACGAGGTCCTCGCCCTCGCCAAGGGGCTCCTCGCCGAGGGGGTCCGGTTCGGCGACCGCGTCGCGATCATGTCCCGCACCCGCTACGAATGGACCCTCTTCGACTACGCCCTGTGGACCATCGGCGCGCAGGTCGTCCCCGTCTACTCGACCTCCTCGGCCGAGCAGTGCTTCTGGATGCTGTACGACTCCGAGGTCACCGCCGCGGTCGTCGAGCACGAGGAACACGCGATGACCATCGCCACCGTCATCGACCGCCTCCCCCGGCTGCGCCGGCTGTGGCAGCTCGACGCCGGGTGCGTGCAGGAGCTGTACGACGCCGGCGCCTCCATCGAGGACGAGGTGGTGCACCGGCACCGGGAGGCGGTGACCCCCGAGTCGACCGCGACGGTCATCTACACGTCGGGGACGACCGGGCGCCCCAAGGGCTGTGTCATCTCGCACGGCAACTTCATGTTCGAGGCGGACACCGTCATCGAGCGCTGGGAGCCGGTGTTCCACTCCCGGAAGGGCGACGAGGCGGCGACCCTGCTGTTCCTGCCGCTCGCGCACGTCTTCGGCCGGATGGTGCAGATCGCCGCGATCCGCGGCCGGGTCCGCTTCGGCCACCAGCCCCAGCTGCAGGCCGCCGCCCTGCTGCCCGACCTGGCCGCGTTCCGGCCGACGTTCTTCCTCGCCGTGCCGTACATCTTCGAGAAGGTCTTCGACGCGGCGCGCCGCAAGGCCGAGCGGGAGGGCAGGGGCGGGGCGTTCGAGAAGGCCGTCGAGGTGGCGGTGAACCACGCGGAGGCCGTCGAGGCGAAGGCGTGGGGCATCGGCCCCGGCCCCTCGGCGGGCCTGCGCCTGCAGCACCAGCTGTTCGACAAGCTCGTCTACTCCAAGGTGCGCGCGGCCATGGGCGGCCGGGTCCGGCACGCCATGTCCGGCGGCTCGGCGATGGACCGCAGGCTCGGCCTGTTCTTCGCCGGCGCGGGCGTGCAGATCTACGAGGGCTACGGCCTGACCGAGACCAGCGCGGCCGCCACCGCCAACCCGCCCGGACGCACCCGCTACGGCACCGTCGGCCAGGCCATCCCCGGCATGACCGTGCACATCGCGGACGACGGCGAGATCTGGCTGCGCGGCGACAACGTCTTCCAGGGCTACCTCAACAACCCCGAGGCCACCGCCGAGGCCCTGCACGACGGCTGGCTCGCCACCGGCGACCTGGGTTCCCTCGACGAGGACGGCTACCTCACCATCACCGGCCGCAAGAAGGAGATCCTCGTCACCTCCGGCGGCAAAAGCGTTTCACCGGGCCTGCTGGAGGAACGTGTCCGGGACCACCCGCTGGTGAACCAGTGCATCGTCGTCGGCAACGACCGGCCGTTCGTCGCCGCCCTGGTCACCCTCGACCAGGAGGCCGTCGAACACTGGCTCCAGATGCGCGGCAAACCGCAGCCGGCACCCGCCGAGCTGGTGCGCGACCCGGACCTGGAGGCGGAGGTGCGCCGGGCCGTGGTGACGGCGAACACGCTGGTCTCGCAGGCCGAGTCGATCCGCACCTTCCGCATCCTCGCCCAGCCGTTCACCGAGGAGCACGGCCTGCTGACCCCGTCCCTGAAGCTGAAGCGCAGGGCGATCGAGAACACGTACGCCGACGAGGTCGACGCGCTGTACCGGACGTGAGCCCCGGCCGACGGATTCCGGGGTCAGGAATGCACGACGCCCCGTGATCGTTGACCATGGGAGTACCACTTGACGGACAACCGAAGGATCAAGAGCTCGTGAGCAGCAAGGTCCCCCCGATCATCCTGAACAACGGCGTCGAGATGCCCCAGCTGGGCTTCGGCGTCTGGCAGGTGCCGGACGACGAGGCCGAGCAGGCGGTGGCCACCGCGCTGGAGGCCGGGTACCGCAGCATCGACACAGCGGCGATCTACGGCAACGAGGAGGGCACCGGCAAGGCGCTCGCCGCCTCGGGCGTGGCCCGCGAGGACCTCTTCGTCACCACCAAGCTCTGGAACAGCGACCAGGGGTACGACGCGACGCTCCGCGCGTTCGACGTCTCGCTGGAGAAGCTGGGCCTCGACTACGTCGACCTGTACCTGATCCACTGGCCGCTGCCGGCCCGCGGTTCCTACGTCGACACCTACAAGGCGTTCGAGAAGCTCCTCGCGGACGGCCGCACGCGGGCCATCGGCGTCTCGAACTTCCTGCCGGAGCACCTGGAGCGGCTGCTCGCCGAGACCTCGGTCATCCCCGCGGTCAACCAGATCGAGCTGCACCCGCACCTCCAGCAGCACGCCTCGCGCGAGTTCCACGCGGAGCAGGGCATCGCCACCGAGGCCTGGTCCCCGCTGGGCCAGGGCAAGGGGCTCCTGGAGGTGCCGGCGATCGTCGCCATCGCCCGCAAGCACGACCGCACCCCGGCCCAGGTCGTGCTGCGCTGGCATCTCCAGATCGGCAACATCGTGATCCCGAAGTCCGTGACGCCGTCGCGGATCAAGGAGAACATCGAGGTGTTCGACTTCAGCCTGGACACCGAGGACCTGGCCGCGATCAGCGCGCTGAACGAGGACCGGCGCATCGGTCCCGACCCGGCCACGTTCGACATCGGCTGAGCCCGCACCGACTGGGCCCGCACCGACTGGGCCCGCGGCCCGCGCGTGCCGGAGGGCGCCCCTGTTGTCGAGGGGCGCCCTCCGCGCGTCGGCTGGGCTGTCCGACCGGGCGTACGACGACGGTGTTGACGTCGACTCCCTCGGGCCGGCGGATCGCCCGCCCCACGGAGTCGGCGATCTGGTCGGCGGTCAGCAGGTGCCCGGGCGGCAGGCTGCCGTAGCCGTCCCAGAACGGGGTCTCCACCCGGCCCGGCGCGACCAGGGTGACGCCGACGCCCCACTCGGTGACCTGTCGGCGGGTGTTCTCGGCAAGCCCCGTCACCGCCCTCCCCCACTCTCGGCTCCGCTCGAGCGGGCGGTGCCCCCGTCGTCGCCCCGTAGGGGTTGCCCGGGGTGGGCACGAAGCCGGCGACACTGCCGATCGGCACGATCCGGCCGCGGGTCTCCTTGAGCGCGTCGACGGAGGCGCGGACGAGGAGGGCGGGACCCAGCACATCGGTCAGGACCATGTCGGTCCAGCCGGCGGGGTCGGCGACGGAGTCGTGGGTGGCCGTGCCGGCGTTGGCGACGACCGTGTCCAGCCGGCCGAATTCCTTGAGCGTACGGTCGACCGCCGACTGTACGTGGTCGTAGTCGGACGTGCTGCCGACGACCGTCAGCAGCCCCTCCGGCTCACCCAGCTCCGCGGCGAAGGCGCGCAGCCGCTCCTCGCCGCGGCCCGTGACGGTGACCCGGTGTCCCGGTGTCCCGGTGTCCCGCTTCCAGCAGGCGCCGCACGACGGCGGCGCCGATGCCGCTGCCGCCGCCGGTGATGAGGGCGACGGGCGCGGCCGTCGTGTCCGGAGAGCTGTTCATGGTGGGTACCCCCCGTGCGTTGCGCGAAGGGCACCGAGTGCATCACTTGAAGCGCTCTCCAAATCAAGTCCCTTTTCTTTAGAGCGACTTGACCGCGGTGTGCACCGAGTGGGCGGCCAGCACGAACACGTCCGGCCGATGGTGCACGCCCGCCGGGTCCTGCGGGTCGAGCAGCCGGTCGAGCACGGCCCGGTCGTCCGCGTCGAGCGTGTCGCCGAAGACGTCCCGGAGCCGGCCCAGGGAGGCGGCGATGTAGGCGCGGGCCCGGTCGGAGGCCGGAGCCGGCAGGTCGAGCAGGAAGCTGCGGGTGCGGATGTGCTTCAGGCCCGCGGCGCTCAGCAGCGCGGCCCAGTCCTCGGTCTCCTCGACGGCTCCGGGCAGGTCGGCACGCATCCGGGCGAACCACTCCGCCTCCAGTGCGTCGAGCCGTGCCTCCAGGCCGGGACGGCCGAATCCGAGGTCACGCGGCAGGAACCGGCTCGGCAGACCGCCCTCCATGACGGCCAACGTGCCGCCGGGCGCCAGCCGCTCGGCGAACGCGGCGAGGGCGGCACGCTGGTCGCCCAGGTGGTGCAGGCTGCGGCCGGCCCAGATCAGATCGGCGGGGTAGTCCAACTCATCCAGCACGCCTGGCAGTTCACCGGCCAGGATGCCGAAGCGGTCGGCGTGCCCGAGTCGGCCGGCCCGTGCCCGCGCCCGCTCGAGGAGCGGTGCGGAGCCGTCGACGGCCATGACCCGCGCGCCGGGGAACATCTCGGCGAAGAGACAGGACACCACGCCGGGGCCGCTGCCCGCGTCGACGATCAGCCCCGGTTCGGTCACCTCTTTCCCGAGCCAGGACAGGGCCTTCTCGTACAGGGGCATGAACAGCTCGGCCTGGGCCTCCAGATGCGGGGCCATCTCGGCCCAGTCGATCTCGGTGCCGTCCCCGTGACCGTGACCGTGCCCATGCCCGTGCCCCGGACCGTCGTGCCCGTGCTGTCCGTGCTGCTGTTCGTTCTGTTCGTGCTGTTCGTGCGCCATGGTGGTCAGCCTCTCGTCCGTGGTGCCGACAGCGTGCGTCGACGCACCGGCCGGAGGCCATCTCTGTTGCCGGGACGGCAAAAAACGGCAGCCAGTTTCCCGGAGAACGCTGGTTCCCGGGGAACGCCGACCGGCCGCTCCCGGTGGACGGGAGCGGCCGGTAGCGCGCCGGGGGTCGGGTGGTGCGCCCCCGGCGGGTCACGCGGTTACGGCAGCGGCGGGTACGCGTTCTGCATCAGCTGCTGGAACTGCGCGGAGAACCAGTGCCCGGAGACCGGCGCGTTGGGCAGGGCGCCCGACAGGCTGTTGCCGTTGCGCGGGTTGCCCGTGTACGTGGGGTCGCACATCCGGTCGAAGCCCTTGCCCTCGTCGTTCGGGATGGCGCTGCTGGAGCCGTCGGACTCGCCCGGCGGCTTCATCCAGACGTAGGCGTCGATCCCGGCCGCGGGGGCCGCCTGCGGACGTTCACCGAGACCGGCACCGGCCTGGTTGCACCAGTTGCCGATGTGGATACGGCGGTCGTAGCGGCCACCGTTGACGTAGGTGTCGACGCTGGTCGTGGCGCCCGGTCCGGCGGGCCGGGCGGAGCCGCCCCAGCCGTTGCGGGAGGTGTCGATCAGCATGCCGATGCCGGAGTTGAAGCCGGCCGTCACCAGCTGGTTGCGGAAGCCCTGCGCGAAGGACAGCTCGTCGACGTAGCGGTTCCAGTCGACCCACTTCGACTCGCGGACCGACTTGCCGGCCACGTTGTCGTTGATGGTGAAGTTGTTCTCCTTCAGAGCGCTGTAGTTGGCCGTGTTGGTGATGAAGCCGTGGACGTCGTTGACGGTGGCACCCTCGGTGGTCGCCGCCTCCTTGAAGAGGGCGGCGCTGGGGGCGAAGTTGTCGTCCCAGCCGATCCAGCCGTGGTGTCCGGCGTCGATGTAGTTGTAGACGTTGGGCACGTCACCGAGCTTGTTCAGGGCGTAGCCGACGCCCTTCTGGTAGTTGCCGTTGGCCTTCATCACGTCGCACTGCGGGGTGGCCGTGGGCCGGCTGCCGGTGTTGGTGACGAGGTTGGGCAGCGAGTCGATCTCGATGGTGGTGACGATGCGCAGTCCGGCGTACTTGGAGTCGGCGAGGATGGCCTTGATCGGGTCGATGTACTGCGTCTTGTACTTGTCGATCTCCGTCGGGCCCAGTTCGCCGTTGGAGGCGAGGGCGGCGCAGTCGCGTCCGGGCAGGTTGTAGATGACGAGCTGGACGACGAGTTCGCCGGAGCCCTTCTGCTTCAGCGCCTCGTCGAGGTGGGCGCGCAGGCCCATGCCGCCGTTGACACCGTTGATCGCGGCGATGCGGTCGAGCCAGACGCCGGTGGGCTGGTTGGAGATGCGGGTGCCGCCCGGTTCGGCCGCGGCCTTCGCCGACCACTCGGGGTTCACGTACACCTTGGCGCCGGCGTAGGGGTTGTCGACCCTGGTGCCGGGGGTGCCGGGATCGGTCGGGCCGGGGTCCGTCGGACCGGGGTCGGTGGGGCCGCCGCCGTCGACGTTGCAGGTGACGCCGTCGAGGGTGAACGTCGTCGGGAGCGCGTTGCTGCCGCTGTAGGTGCCCTGGAACCCGAAGCTGGTCGAAGCGCCCGTGGCCAGCGTGCCGTTGTAGCTCTCGTTGGCGGCGGTGACGGCCGTGCCGGACTGGGTGACCTTCGCGCTCCAGGCGTTGGTGACCTTCTGGTTCCCGGCGTACGACCACTTCACGGCCCAACTCGACTTGGCGGCCGAGTTGTTGGTGACGGTCACGTTGGCGGTGAAGCCGGTGCCCCAGTCGTTCTGCACCTTGTAGTCCACCGTGCACGGTACGGCGGCGATGCCGGCGTCACCGGGGACGACGGCGAGCGCCGTCCCGGAGGCACCGGCGACCAGCGCCAGCGCGGCGAGTATCGCAGTTCTGCTACGGCTCATGAGTGCGGTGTTCCTTCTCGGTTGCGGGTGTGGGGTGACGCGCTTTTCCTAGGGGTCGTGGTCGTGGGGTGGTGCCGGGGTCAGCCCTTCAGGGCGCGCAGATGATCGCGCAGCCCGATGCCGTACGCGGTGGGTGTCCCGTCGTAGTGCGAGATCAGGGACGGACCGGTGGAGCAGTCCCAGGTGTTCCAGGTCCAGCCCAGGTACGACAGTCCTCGGTCGTCGAACCACTTCATGACCTGGTCGACGAATCCGTGCGAGCAGGTGTTCTCGCCGATCTCCCCCGCCACCAGGGGAACCCGGTCGGCGACGGGGGCGAGCGTGGAGTTCCAGCAGCTCGCACTGGAGCAGGAGTTGAAGTTGTACACATGCCAGGCGGCGGCGAGGTTGCCCGTCGGGTCGGCCGGCTTGTGGGTCAGCCACTGGCTGAGGTCGTTGGCGTAGGCGATCCCGCCGGCGAGGATCACGTTCTCGGCGCCGGTCGACCGTACTGCGTCGACCAGATCCTGCATACCGGCGACCTCGTACCCGATGCCGGGGCAGGTGCCGCCGTCCCGCCAGCACTGCCAGGCCTGGGTGGCCGTGGAGGTCGCGCGGTCCGGATAGGGCTCGTTGAACAGGTCGAACACGACGGCCGGGTCGTTCTTGAAGGTGTCGGCCACCGACTTCCAGAACGCCGGTGTGTACTGCATGTCCGGCATCGGTTTCTGGCAGCTTGCGTGCACGTCGGAGCAGCCTGCCGAGTTGCCCGTGTACTGGCCGTACGTCCAGTGCAGTTCGACGATCGGGGTCATGCCGTGCGCCTCGACGCGGGCCACCAGATCCTTGACCGCGTCGACGTAGTTCAAACCGCCGTATTCGGATCGGATGTTGGACAGGCCGAGCCAGCACTCCTCGTTCAGGGGGATGCGGACGGTGTCGACGTCCCAGTCGGCGATCGCCCGGACGGCGGCGTCGTCGACCGGTCCGTCGAAGATGCCGCGGCCCTGGACGCACATGAACTCGCCGCCGGAGCGGTTGACGCCGAGCAGACGACGGGTGGTGCCGTCGGCGTCCACGAGCCTGTTCCCCAGGACCCGCAGGGCGGGCGGCTCGTCACCGGGATCCGACGGGCCGGTCGGAGTCGGGGTGGGTGTGGGAGTAGGAGGAGTGGAGGTCGGTGTGGAGGTAGGGGTCGGGGTCGGTCCAGGGCCGACGTCGCACGTCGCGCCGTTCAGCTCGAACGTCGTCGGTACGGCGTTGGCAACGGACTTCGTGGCGATGAAACCGGCGTCGACGCTCGCACCGGTGCCGAGGGCGCCGTTGTAGCTCTCGTTCACGGCGGTGACGGCCGTACCCGACTGGGACCACTTGGCGTTCCAGCCCTGCGTGACCTTCTGCCCGTCGGCGAAGTCGAAACTCAGGCTCCAACCACTGATGGCGGCCGCGTGGTTGGTGACCTTCACGGCCCCCTGGAAGCCGGCGTCCCACTGTCCGGTGACGGAGTACTCCACCGTGCAAGCGGGCGTGGCTCCCTGTGCCGTCACGACCGGCAGCGTGGCGCCCAGGGCGAGGGCGACCGTGCCGGCGACGGCTAAAAGTACTGAACGCGGGGGGTTTCGCATGAGCGAGTCCTCACAGCTCGGGCACGTCGGTACGGACGCGTCGACTGATGGAACCGCTCCCACTGGTGCCAACGAAGCTAGCGCCAAGTGACGGCAAAAAACAGAGGGTTGCTGACTTTCTCTCAACCTCGCGTGTCGAACATTTTCGACTCTTCAAGCATCTTGACCGCTCCCACCCGCATCCCCACTATGGGAGCGCTCCCACTGGTTCAAGGCTTGTTGCTCCTCCTCCCCCTTCTCCGAGCCGCAAGGAGGAACCAGCACCATGGATCCCTCACGCAGACGCCGCACGGCGCGGCGACTGTGGACCGCCGTCGTGGCGGCCCTCGCGCTCCCCCTGGCCATGCTGGGCACCAACACGACCCCCGCCCAGGCCGCGGCACTTCAGTGCAGCGTCGACTACAAGACGAACGACTGGGGATCCGGCTTCACCGCGGATCTCACCCTCACCAACCGCGGTACGGACCCGATCAGCGGCTGGACCCTGACGTACGCCTACGCCGGCAACCAGAAGCTGACCAACGGCTGGAACGGCAGCTGGTCGCAGTCGGGCAAGCAGATCACGGTGACCAACGCCTCCTACAACGGGACGGTCGCCGCCGGCGCGGCGGTCGGCACCGGGGCGCAGTTCACCTACAGCGGCAGCAACGCCGCTCCCACGACTTTCTCGGTCAACGGCACCCCGTGCACCGGGGCCCACCAGCCGCCGATCACCGTGCTGACCAGCCCGGCGGCGGGCGCGGTCTACACCCAGGGCGACGCGGTGCCGCTCGCGGCCACCGCGGCCGCCGCGGACGGCGCGACCGTCTCCAAGGTCGAGTTCTACGACGACACGACCCTGCTCGGCACGGACACCAGCGCGCCCTACTCGCTGTCGGCCTCTGGCTTGACCGTGGGCAGTCATTCGCTGGTGGCGAAGGCCTACGACAGCCTGGGCGCCTCCGCGTCGTCCACCCCGGTCGGCATCACGGTCGCCTCGGGGCCGGCCGTGGTGGCCTCCACGACCCAGCTCGCCGTCCAGCAGGGCAAGACGGGGACGTACGAGCTGCGGCTCTCCACCCAGCCGTCGGCCAACGTGACCGTGACGACCGCCCGGACGAGCGGCAACACGGGACTCACGGTGACCGGTGGCGCGAGCCTGACCTTCACCCCGTCGAACTGGAACACCGCGCAGAAGGTGACCGTCACGGGCGACAGCTCCGGCACCGGCGCGGCGACCTTCGAGTCGACGGCGACCGGGCACGCGAAGGCCTCGGTCACGGTCACCCAGATCGGCGCCACCAAGGCGTACGACGCGCGCTTCCTGGAGCTGTACGGGAAGATCACCAACCCGGCGAACGGCTACTTCTCCCCCGAGGGAATCCCCTACCACTCGGTGGAGACGCTGATCGTCGAGGCCCCGGACCACGGACACGAGACCACGTCGGAGGCGTACAGCTACCTGCTCTGGCTGCAGGCGATGTACGGCAAGGTCACGGGCGACTGGACCAAGTTCAACGGCGCCTGGGAGATCATGGAGAAGTACATGATCCCCACCCACGCCGACCAGCCGACGAACTCCTTCTACAACGCGTCCAAGCCGGCGACGTACGCGCCGGAACTGGACACGCCCAACGAGTACCCGGCGAAGCTGGACGGCGGGGTGTCGGTGGGACCGGACCCGATCGCCGGTGAGCTGAAGACCGCCTACGGCACGGACGACGTCTACGGCATGCACTGGCTCCAGGACGTCGACAACGTCTACGGCTACGGCAACTCCCCCGGCAAGTGCGAGGCCGGTCCCACCGACACCGGCCCCTCGTACATCAACACCTTCCAGCGCGGCGCGCAGGAATCGGTGTGGGAGACGGTGCCGCAGCCGACCTGCGACGCCTTCAAGTACGGCGGGAAGAACGGCTATCTGGACCTGTTCACCGGTGACTCCTCCTACGCCAAGCAGTGGAAGTTCACCAACGCCCCGGACGCCGACGCGCGCGCCGTGCAGGCCGCCTACTGGGCGGACGTCTGGGCGGAGCAGCAGGGCAAGGGCAGCCAGGTCTCGGCCACCGTCGCCAAGGCGGCGAAGATGGGCGACTACCTGCGGTACGCGATGTACGACAAGTACTTCAAGAAGGTCGGCAACTGCGTGGGTCCGTCCGCCTGTCCGGCGGGCACCGGCAAGGACGCCTCGCACTACCTGCTGTCCTGGTACTACGCGTGGGGCGGCGCCACCGACACCAGCGCCGGCTGGGCCTGGCGCATCGGTTCCAGCCACGCGCACGGCGGCTACCAGAACCCCCTGGCCGCCTACGCGCTCAGCAGCTACGCCGACCTCAAGCCCAAGTCGGCCACGGGACAGGCGGACTGGGCCAAGTCGCTGACCCGGCAACTGGAGTTCTACCGGTGGCTCCAGTCCAGCGAAGGCGCCATCGCGGGCGGCGCGACCAACAGCTGGGCGGGCCGCTACGCGACTCCCCCGGCCGGGAAGTCGACCTTCTACGGCATGTACTACGACCAGCAGCCCGTCTACCACGACCCGCCGTCCAACCAGTGGTTCGGCTTCCAGGCGTGGTCGATGGAGCGGGTCGCCGAGTACTACCAGCAGACGGGTGACGCCAAGGCCAAGGCCGTTCTGGACAAGTGGGTCGACTGGGCCCTGTCCAAGACCACGGTCAACCCGGACGGCACGTTCCTGATCCCCTCCACCCTCCAGTGGTCGGGCCAGCCCGACACCTGGAACGCCACGAGCCCCGGTGCCAACACGGGACTCCACGTCACCGTCGCCGACTACACCAACGACGTCGGCGTGGCCGCCGCGTACGCCAGGACCCTGACGTACTACGCCGCCAAGTCCGGTGACGCGGAGGCGAAGACGACCGCCAAGGCCCTCCTGGACGGCATGTGGAACAACAACCAGGACGCCCTCGGCATCGCGGTCCCCGAGACCCGCACCGACTACAACCGCTTCGACGACGCCGTGTACGTCCCGAGCGGCTGGACCGGCACCATGCCGAACGGTGACGCGATCAGCGCCTCCTCGACCTTCGACTCGATCAGGTCCTTCTACAAGAACGACCCGTCCTGGTCGAAGATCCAGAGCTACCTCGCGGGCGGAGCCGCGCCCGTGTTCACGTACCACCGGTTCTGGGCCCAGGCGGACATCGCCATGGCCATGGGCTCGTACGCGGAGCTTCTCGAATAAGCCCCCGCTAAGGCTCCGCGTACCGCGCCGGGCGGTCCCCACCCGCACAGGGGACCGCCCGGTCGTCGCATCTCCCCCCCCACACACGATCTCTGACCTCCCCCTGGCCGCCCACGGCCTCATCCGGGCCCACATGGCTTCGCGAGGAAGGACCCCCACCGTGCGAAGAACCCGTATCCTCACGGCCGCGCTGGCACTCGCGGCCGGCCTGCTCGCCGGCACCCCGCCCGTGCTCGCCGCCGGCAGCGCTCCGCCGAAGCCCCTGGCGGCGGAGTCGTACACCTGGAAGAACGCCCGGATCGACGGCGGAGGTTTCGTCCCGGGCATCGTCTTCAACCGCAAGGAGAAGAACCTCGCCTACGCCCGCACCGACATCGGCGGGGCCTACCGCTGGCAGCAGAGCAGCAAGACCTGGACGCCGCTGCTGGACTCGGTCGGCTGGGCGAACTGGGGGCACACGGGCGTGGTGAGCCTGGCCTCCGACTCCGTCGACCCGAACCGGGTGTACGCGGCCGTCGGCACGTACACCAACAGCTGGGATCCGGGCAACGGAGCGGTGATGCGCTCGGCGGACCGGGGCGCGAGCTGGCAGCGGACGGACCTGCCGTTCAAGCTCGGCGGCAACATGCCCGGCCGGGGCATGGGCGAACGCCTCGCCGTCGACCCGAACCGCAACAGCGTGCTGTACCTGGGCGCGCCGAGCGGCAAGGGACTGTGGCGGTCGACGGACTCGGGCGTCACCTGGTCGCAGGTGGCGAACTTCCCCAACGTCGGCAACTACGTGGCGGATCCGAGCGACACCAGCGGCTACACCTCCGACAACCAGGGCATCGTCTGGGTCACCTTCGACGAGTCGACCGGGACGTCGGGCAGCGCCACGAAGACGATCTACGTCGGTGTCGCGGACACGGACAACGCGGTGTACCGCTCGACGGACGCGGGCGCCACCTGGTCGCGGCTGGCCGGACAGCCGACGGGATACCTGGCCCACAAGGGTGTACTGGACACCGTCAACGGTCGGCTGTACATCGCATACAGCGACAAGGGCGGCCCGTACGACGGCGGCAAGGGCCGGCTGTACCGGTACACGACGGCGACCGGTACCTGGACCGACATCAGCCCGGTCGCCGAGACCGACACCTACTACGGCTTCAGCGGGCTGACGGTCGACCGGCAGCGCCCCGGCACGGTGATGGCGACCGCCTACAGCTCCTGGTGGCCGGACACCCAGATCTTCCGCTCCACCGACAGCGGCGGCACCTGGACGAAGGCGTGGGACTACACGTCGTATCCCGACCGCCAGAACCGGTACACCATGGACGTCTCCTCCTCCCCCTGGCTGACCTGGGGAGCCAACCCGTCACCGCCCGAGCAGACCCCGAAGCTGGGCTGGATGACGGAGTCGCTGGAGATCGACCCCTTCGACTCGAACCGGATGATGTACGGCACGGGCGCGACGGTCTACGGCACGGAGAACCTCACCGAATGGGACTCCGGCGGCAAGTTCACCATCAAGCCCATGGTGCAGGGGCTGGAGGAGACCGCGGTCAACGACCTCGCCTCTCCCCCGGCCGGCGCCCCGCTGCTCAGCGCCCTCGGCGACATCGGCGGCTTCCGGCACACCGACCTGGCCAAGGTCCCGTCGATGATGTTCACCTCGCCGAACTTCACCACCACCACGAGCCTGGACTTCGCCGAGTCCAACCCGAACACGGTGGTGCGGACCGGCAATCTCGACTCGGGCCCGCATGTGGCGTTCTCCACGGACAACGGCGCCAACTGGTTCGCGGGCACCGACCCTTCGGGAGTCAGCGGGGGCGGAACGGTGGCCGCGGCGGCGGACGGCAGCCGCTTCGTGTGGAGCCCGGCGGGCGCCGGGGTGCACCACACGACGGGCTTCGGCACCTCCTGGTCGGCGTCGAGCGGCATCCCGGCCGGCGCGGTCGTGGAGTCCGACCGCGTCGACGCCAAGACGTTCTACGGCTTCAAGTCGGGCAGGTTCTACGTCAGTTCGGACGGCGGCGCGACCTTCACCGCGTCCCCGGCGACCGGTCTGCCCAGCGGGGACAGCGTGCGGTTCCAGGCGGTTCCCGGCACGAAGGGCGACATCTGGCTGGCCGGCGGGGCGAGCGACGGGGCGTACGGGCTGTGGCACTCGACGGACGGCGGTGCGAGCTTCACCAAGCTGTCCGGCGTCGAGCAGGCCGACACGATCGGCTTCGGCAAGGCCGCCGCGGGCGCCTCGTACCAGACGCTGTACACCAGCGCGAAGATCGCCGGTGTGCGCGGCATCTTCCGTTCCACGGACCGGGGCGCGAGCTGGACACGGATCAACGACGACGCCCACCAGTGGGGTTGGACGGGCGCCGCGATCACGGGTGACCCGCGGGTCTACGGCCGCGTCTACGTCGCGACGAACGGCCGGGGCGTGATCTACGGCGACACCTCGGACGCCGGAGGCGGAGGCGACGGGGGCGGCGGCACGGACCCGACGCCGTCCCCGACGGGCGCCTGCGCGGTGACGTACACCATCACCAACCAGTGGTCCGGGGGTTTCCAGGCGGACGTGAAGCTCGCCAACACGGGGACGAGCGCCTGGTCGGGGTGGTCCCTGAGCTGGGCCTTCACCGGCGGTCAGACGGTCTCCCAGCTGTGGAACGCCGAGTACGCCCAGTCGGGTGCGTCGGTGACCGCGAAGAACATCGGCTGGAACGGCACCGTGGCGGCGGGCTCCTCGGTGAGCTTCGGCTTCACGGGCAACTGGTCGGGGACGAACGCGAAACCGGCCGCCTTCAAGCTGGGCGAGCAGACCTGCGCGGTGAACTGAGATGCACCGAGGTGGGCCGAGCGGTCACTGAACCGGTGGGGCGCGTGCCGCGAGCGGCACGCGCCCTTCGCGCCGGACCGGTCAGGGCGTGTAGACCGTGGGCCGCGGTGCCGTCGCCATCCCGTCGCCGATGAAGAAGCTCGGGTGCGGCGGCTGGTTGTAGGCGGTGTTCTGCCAGGCCAGGGCCGTGCGGTACTGGGTGTCGTGCAGCAGGGTGGTGATCTTCGTGCCGGTCTCCACCGGAGTGGAGTAGATGCGCAGGGCCGTGTTGTCGGAGGTCGGCCAGACGACCTCCTCGCGCCAGTCGCCGAGGATGTCCCCGGACAGGGACGGGGTGGACTTGGTGCCGTTGTTGGAGTGGACGCCGGAGGCGGTCAGCAGGCGGGTGTCGCCGGAGGTGCCGTACTTGTCGATGCGGGTGCCGTCGAGGAGTTCACGGACGGGGTCGCCGTCCCACCAGGTGACGAAGTTGATGCTGGACGGCTCGCGGCCGAGCGAGGCGCCGGTCGCCGAGCGCAGGGTGGTGTCGGAGGCGGACCAGGCCTCGGCGCCCGCGCTGCCGGCGTAGACGTCGGCGGCGACTCCGCGCCCGTTGTCCGCGCCGGACGCCGTCTGCCACAGGATCTGGCCGGTGCGGGCGTCGGCCATCCAGGAGCCCGGCTTGCCGGTGTCCTCGGAGACCTTGAAGTACTCCAGTCCGGGCCGGGACGGCACGAGGTCGCCGAGGTGGGCCGCGTCGCCGTGGCCGAGCTTGGTCGTCCACAGGCCGCTGCCGTTGTCGTCGACGGTCATCGCGCCGTAGACGATCTCGTCCTTGCCGTCGGCGTCGACGTCGGCGACCGACAGGGCGTGGTTGCCCTGACCGTCGTAGCCCTTGCCGGAGTTGGTGGAGGAGCTGGTGTCGAAGGTCCAGCGGCGGGTGAAGGCGCCGCCCCGCCAGTCCCAGGCCGCGATCACGGTACGGGTGTAGTAGCCGCGGGCCATGACGAGCGAGGGGCGGGTGCCGTCCAGGTAGGCCGTGCCGGCGAGGAAGCGGTCGACGCGGTTGCCGTAGGAGTCGCCCCAGGAGGAGACGGTGCCGCGGGCGGGCACGTAGTCGACCGTGCCCATGGCCTTGCCGGTCTGCCCGTTGAACATGGTGAGGAACTCGGGGCCGGACAGCACGTAGCCGCTGGAGTTGCGGTGGTCGGCACTGGAGCTGCCGATGACCGCGCCGGTGCCGTCCCTGGTGCCGTCGGCGGTCTTCATGGCGACCTCGGCCTTGCCGTCGCCGTCGTAGTCGTACACCTGGAACTGCGTGTAGTGGGCGCCGGAACGGATGTTGCGGCCCAGGTCTACGCGCCACAGGCGGGTGCCGTCGAGCTCGACGGCGTCGATGACCGTGTTGCCGGTGTAGCCGGACTGCGAGTTGTCCTTGGCGTTGGTCGGGTACCACTTGAGGACGAACTCCAGGGCGCCGTCACCGTCGAGGTCGCCGACGGAGGCGTCGTTGGCCTCGTAGGTGTAGGCCACCCCGTCGGGGGTGGTGCCGCCGGCGGGCGGGGTGATCGGCACGTCCTTGTAGCCGGTGCGGAGTTGGACGGCGTGGACGGAGTCGGCCTGCTCGACGCCGCCGACGACCGCGCGGACCGTGTAGTCGGCCTGGGCGGGGGCACCGGAGTGGAAGAAGTTCGTGGAGCCGGTGACCGGGGTCGCGTTGACCTTGGTGCCGGCCCGGTAGACGTTGAAGGAGACGTCGCCCGGGTCGGTGCCGAGCCAGCGCCAGCTGACCAGGTTGCCGCTGTCGGTGTGCACGCTGACGACTCCCCGGTCGAGCTTCTCGACCTGGCGGGCGGTGGCCGCTTCGGCGCTGCCCGAAGCGAGCGTGGTGAGTCCGGCGCCGACGAGCGCGGTCACCGCGATCGCCGCGGCGAGCACGGCGCTCCTGCGCCGCCTGCGGTGTGTGGGGGGACGCAGAGGAGGCTGTTGCGCGGGCGTGGGCGTGTGCGGGTGGGGGTGCTGCACGAGAGGTACCTCCGGGGAGGGCGGACGGGTTCCGCTCTCCCAGTTGCCGCCGCCGGGCCGGAGGTTGCCGGGGTCGTCGGGCGGTTCGTCGGGAAAGCCGCCGCAGCGCCCGGCCGGCGCGGCCCCACGGTCCGGGCCGCGGGCCGCCCCGCGGCCCGGACGGCCCGAGCACCGTTGCGTCCGCGCCGAGCCGGACGGACTCGTCGTGGACACGGAGGTGCTCGCGCCGCGGACCCGACGGGAACGGTGGCCCCGGTCCCCGGTCTCCCCGGCCGTCGGCGTCGGCGCCCGCCGGGAGCGGGGTTCTCGGCCGACGTCGGGGACGCCTGGGTGACCGGCTGGATCACGTGCCTGGATCGCGGGCTTGGAGCACGGGCTTCACGCGTCCGCCGGCGTCCCCGGCTTCCGGTACGCCTTCAGCGTGAACCAGGGGTCGGGGCGGGGCCGGTCCTGGTCGGGCAGCGCGGCCAGGCGCGCGGCGAAGGTCTCCGTGACCGGCTCGCCCGGCGGCAGGGTGACGAACCAGCCGCGTCGCAGGTCGGCGACGGTGCGGCGCGGGCTGCGGCCCTGGCCCCGGCCGGGGAAGCGGCCCCGGCCCGCGGGGACGAGGCCGCGGTCGGCGGCGTACGCGTCGACGAGCGACGCCTCGTCGCAGGCCGCGCGGGGCGGGCGGGAGGCGAGGACGGCGTCGATGTCGCTGCCCACGTTGTGCGAGGCGGCCTTGTCGACGGTGGTGACGTACACGCCGCCGGGCCGCAGTACCCGCGCGCACTCGGCGACGATCGCCCGCGCGTCCGCTTCGGTCGGCGCGAGGTGCAGCAGCCACACACTGCTGACGGCGTCGAACTCCCCGCTGCGGAAGGGCAGTCGGCGGCTGTCGGCACGCACGACGGCACCCGGCAGACGTACCGCGGCCTGGCGGACCATCGCCGCGGCGAGGTCGACGCCGGTCACCCGCAGGCCGTCGCGTCCGGCGAGCCTGCGCGTGACGATGCCGGTGCCGCAGGCGACGTCGAGCAGGCCGCGCGTCCCGTCCGGCAGCAGGGCGAGGACGGCTTCCGCGGCGGCTGCCGCCCGGGGTTCGCCGCCGCGTGAGGCGTCGTAGCGTGCGGCTTCCTCGTCGTAGTCCAGCACGTGGGGCCCCGTCCGGTCCGCCGCGCGTCTCAGTGCGCGCCGTGCGCCGGGGCCAGGTCCCGCACCCGGCGGGCCAGCTCGAAGTCGAGGTCGGTGACGGCGCCGCCCGCGCTGTGGGTGTTCACCGCGAGGGACACCGTGCGGTAGCCGAGGGTCAGCTCGGAGTGGTGGTTCAGCTCCTCCTGGACCTGGGCCACGTGGACGACCAGCGCGGTCGCGGCGAAATGGGAGGCCAGCTCGTAGGAGCGGGTGAGCCGGCCCGCGTCGTGGGACCAGCCGGGCAGCTCCGTGAGCCGGTCGTCGATCTCCTTCTGCGACAGCGGTGCGACGGCCATGACTGGCTCCCTTCCCTGGGGTGGGCGTCGGGTACCCGTCCAGCCTGGTACAGGACGGCCGTGCCGGCCCTGGCCGGAAGGGTTCCCACCGGTTCGGGCCGGCCGCCCTCGGGCCCGGCGCGCGCGGGGGCCGCGGGGCCCGCTCTCCGGCCGGCACCGCCACACCGCCACCGCGGGTCCGCACGGGTCCGCACGGGTCACACGCCGCTGCCGGCCAGCTCCGCTACGGTCGTCCGTATGAGCCTTCTCGCGACCGGCACCCCGGGCTCCGGCTCCGCCGCCCCCGCCGACCGGGGTGTCGGCCCCCTGCTGCGGGCCTGGCGGGAACGGCGCAAGGTCAGCCAGCTGGAACTGGCGCTGCGCGCGGATTCCTCGGCCCGCCACATCAGCTTCGTGGAGACGGGCCGTTCCCGGCCGAGCGAGGAGATGGTGCTGCGGCTGGCCGAGCACCTGGACGTGCCCGTGCGCGAGCGCAACACCCTTCTCGTGGCGGCCGGTTACGCTCCCCGCTACCGCGAGACCCCGCTGGACGATCCGGCGCTGGACGCACTGCGGGCCGGCATGGAGCGCCTGATCCAGGGCTACGAGCCGTATCCGGCACTGGTGGTGGACGCGACGTACAACGTGCTGGCCGCCAACCGCGGCATCACCATGCTGCTGGCGGACCTCCCGGAGTCGCTGCTCGCGCCGCCGCTCAACGCCATGCGGCTGACGCTGCACCCGGAGGGCCTCGCGCCGCGCATCCGCAACCTGCCCGAGTGGCGCGGGCATCTGCTGGCCCAGATGGAACGGCAGATCGCCCTGCACCGCTCCGCGCCGTTGCGGACGCTGTACGAGGAGGTCGCCGCCTATCCGGTGCCGGAAACCACCCCGGAGACCGCCCCGGAGGCCGAACCCGTCGAGGCGGTACCGCACTTCGCGCTGCCGATGCTGATCGAGCACGAGGGCCGGACGCTGTCGTTCGTCTCGTCGATCTCCACGTTCAACACGCCGATGGACGTGACGGTCGCCGAGCTGGCCATCGAGACACTGCTCCCGGCCGATCCGGCGACCGTCAAGTACCTTCACTCGCTGGTGAACTGAGAACACGTCGGATGTGGGGCGGCTTCCGGAGGTCCACAGCACCGCCTTCACACCACTCGCCGTCGTCACTGTGGTCCCCTGCGGTCCCTGTCGTCCCTGTCGGGGCGCAGCCGGAACATGACACACTGACCGGCGTGCTTCGACACGCAGGGGAGACGTGGCGTGAGTGAGAGGCGGCCGGCGCCCACCGTGGGCCAGGTGGTACTCGGCAGACGGCTGCAGGAGTTGCGCGAGGCGGCGGGCTTCAGCCGGGAGGAGGCGGCCCGCGCACTGCGGGTGGCCCCAGCGACCGTGCGGCGCATGGAGACGGCCGAAGTCTCCCTGAAGATCCCTTACGTGCAGGTGCTGCTGGAGACCTACGGGGTGGACGAGGCGGAGACCGGCACCTTCGTCACGCTCGCCGAGGAGGCGAACCGGCCCGGCTGGTGGCAGCGGTTCCACGACGTCCTGCCGGAATGGTTCAGCCTGTACGTCAGCCTGGAGGGCGCGGCCCACCTCATCCGGTCCTACGAACCCCACTTCGTGCCGGGCCTGTTGCAGACGGAGCGGTACGCGCGAGCCGTGCTGGAGGCCGGGACCGTCGGCCGGACCAGCCCGGAGGCCATCGAGCGGCACGTGTCGCTGCGCCTGGCCCGGCAGCGGCTGCTCGAAGGACCCAACCCGCCCCACCTGTGGGTCGTGATGGACGAAACGGTACTGCGCCGGCCGGTCAGCGTCGACACCGACGTCATGTACGAGCAGGTCGACAAGCTGCTGGCGCTGGCGGAGCGCGACCGGATCACCCTGCAGGTCGCGGAGTTCGCGAGCGGCCCGCACTCGGGGACGTCCGCGCCGTTCTCGTTGTTCCGGTTCGCCGAACCCGAACTGCCCGACATGGTCGTCACCGAGTACCTGTCCGGCGCGCTGTACCTGGACTCGCGCAGGGAGGTCTCCGCACACCTGGAGGTCCTCGACCACATGACGACGCACGCCGCGTCGGCGCAGCACACGAGGAAACTGCTGCGTGATGTGCGCGGCGGGTTCTGACCCCGGCCCGCCGAGCCCGAACGCCACCGCGGACGCCGGCCTTCCGGCCGTTCCCACCCGTTCCACTCACCAGGCACCACTCATCACCCACCAGTCGCCAGGAGAAGACCGCGCATGACCGGACCCGAGCCCGAGGCCACCGTCCGCATCGACACCAGCAGGCCGCATCCGGCACGGGTGTACGACTGGTGGCTGGGCGGCAAGGACAACTATCCCGTGGACGAGGAACTGGCCCGCAGGATCCTCGCCGTGGACGGCACCGTGTTACGCGGGGCGCGCGCCAACCGCCGGTTCATGCAGCGGGCCGTGCGCACGGTCGCCGAGACCGGCGTGCGCCAGTTCCTGGACATCGGTACGGGCATCCCCACCGAGCCCAATCTGCACCAGGTGGCACAGAGTGTCGCCCCCGAGTCGAGGGTCGTCTACGCCGACAACGATCCGATCGTGCTGCGGCACGCCCAGGCGCTGCTGCACGGCTCGGCCGAGGGCGCCACCGAGTACGTGCACGCCGATGTCCGGGACGTCGACACCCTGCTGCACCGGGCGGCCGATTTCCTGGACCTCGGCCGGCCGGTGTCGCTGTCCCTGGTGGCGCTGACCCACTACCTGGGCGAGGACCCGGCGGGCGACGACGTGTACGGGCTGCTGAAGCGGTACGTCGACGCGCTGGCACCCGGCAGCCACCTGATCCTCTCCCAGGTCACCCCCGACCTGAACCCGGAGGCGATCGAGAACGCCGCGAACCATTTCCGGCGCGGCGGGACCCCCTTCCACCCCCGCTCGCTGACGGAGTTCTCCCGCTTCTTCGAGGGCCTGGAGCTGCTGGGTCCGGGGGTGATCCCGGTCTCCGGCTGGCGGCCCGACCCCGAGGACGTCGCCCTGCAGGCGGACGGGATCGTGCCGGTGTACGCGGGGGTGGCCCGCAAGCCCTGAGGCCGCCGGGCGCCGGGGCGCGCGGTCCCGGACGCCGACGCGGGTGACCCGTACGGGCGCAGTGAACGGGTGCGCTCCCGCGCCCGCCCCTAGGTTCGGGACAGGGGTGAGCAGAGGGAGCGCCCTGTGACCGACACGCGGAGACCGCCCACCGGACCTCGAACCACCGGACTTCGGTCCACCGGACTTCGGTCCACCGGACCTCGGTCCACCGGACCTCGAACCGCCGCCTCGCAGCCCACCGGCCCGCAGCACCTCGAACCGGGGCACCTCGAACCGGGGCACCTCGAACCGCCGGGCGCGGCAGCGGCCTCGGCCGCACCGCGCGTGCGCCCCGTGAAGGAGGCGTGATGCCCTCGGACGCCGTGCTGTACCAGGCGGCCGCGCTCTGCCTGACGTACCCCGACCACGATCTGTACGCGAGGCTGCCCCTGCTGCGCGAAGCGGCCCCGCCCTTGAGGGAGTTCACCGACCACGCGGCCGTCACGCCACGGGCGGAGCTGGCCGAGCACTACGTGCGGGTCTTCGACTCCGAGGAACGGCACAGCCTGCGTCTGGGCCGGTGGTACGACGAGAGCGACCCGTGCGGCGGTGTCTCCCAGGCCCGCTTCGAGGACTCCTACCGGCGGCACGGGCTGGAGTTCACCGGCGACGAACCGCCCGACTTCCTGCCGGCGGTCCTGGAGTTCGCCGCCCGCACCGGCGACACCGGCCTGCTCACCGGGCACCGCGCCGGGCTGGAGCGGCTGCGCTCCCGGCTCACCGGCTTCGGCACACCGTACGCGTCGGTCCTGAACGCCGTATGCGCCACACTGCCGACCGCGTACGACAGACCGTGGACGGATGGCTGCATCCGGACGACGGAGAACGGACGACGGACGACGGACAACGGGTGACGGGTGACGCCCGGTGGGCGCGGGCGGTCGTCGCGGGTTCACCGGGGCGGGCCGGCCGCCGGAAGGTCACGGTGTGGTTCGTCGCGCAGCCGCACCGCGTGCCACGGCCGGTCGGTGACCAGCACGTCCACCCGGGGGTCGGCGAGGAAGGTCCGCAGTCCGGCGTCGTCGTTGACCGTCCACACCAGGGTGAACAGGCCCTGCCGGGCCGCCCCGCGCAGTACGGTGGCGCGGGCCAGCCGCTGGTGGACGGCGACGCCGTGGGCTCCGCAGGCCCGCAGGCGCCGGGCGGGGAACAGTTCGCTCGCACGGGTCCCGGCCAGCCGGACCGTCGCGACCTCCCGGCGGTCCCGCCCCAGCGACAGGGCGGTGCGCACGCCGGGAAAGCCGCGGGTGATCGCGGCGACGGAACGGTCCTCCAGCGTCGTGGCGACGAACCCGTCCCGGCCGAGCAGCGTCACGGCGAGGTCGATCAACTCCCGCTCGTGGCCCGTCTCCTTCAGGTCCAGATGTCCGATCAGCCTGCCCGCGACCAGCGTCATGACCTCCTCGGCGAGGGGTACGGCGTGTCCGGTGCGCGCGCACAGCTCGGCGTAGGTGAGGCGGGACAGCGGGGGCCCGGTGCCTGCGGCGCGCGGGTCGTGGTGGACGACGAACACGCCGTCGGCGGTGCGCCGGACGTCGAACTCGGCGTACTCGGCGCCCGAGGAGAGCGCGTCCTCGTAGGCATCGAGGGTGGCGGCCGTGCGGTGCTCGCTGCCGCCGCGGTGGGCGGAGACGGCGGGTCGTGTCATGCCTCCTCCTCACGGACGCGGCGGACACGGCCGACACGGCCGACGCAGCGGCCCCGGGCACCCGGCCGGTCGTGCGGTCGGCGCGACCGGCCGGGTGCCCGGCGGCTCAGGCGAGCTTCGCGGACAGGGTGATCGGTACGGCCTTCAGGGCCTGCGAGACCGGGCAGTTGACCTTGGCCTGCTCGGCCGCGGCGACGAACGCGTCGTTGTCGAGGCCCGGCACGGTGCCCTCCACGGTGAGGTGGATGCCCGTGATGCCCTCGCCCGGCTGGAAGGTGACGTCGGCGGAGCTGACCAGCTTGGTGGGCGGGGTGCCGGCACCGGCCAGGGCGTGCGAGAAGGCCATGGAGAAGCAGCTGGAGTGGGCGGCGGCGATCAGCTCCTCCGGGCTGGTCTTTCCGTTCGCCTCCTGGGTGCGGGCGGCCCACGTCACGGGCTGCTCGTCGATGGCACCGGAGGAGTCGAAGGTGACGACCCCGTTCCCCTCGATCAGGCTGCCTTCCCAGACGGTGTGTGCGGAGCGCGTGGTGGCCACGGTTCTTCCTTTCGCATGGTTTTCCCGTACGACGGGTTTCCGTACCCATCCGATCACACTCCCGCTCACCGCACCCGGAAGACCGGCCCCCGGGGGTGAACGGCGGTCGGCGCCCCCGCCGCGCGGGGTGGCCGGGCGGCGCAGCCCGTCGTCCCGCGGCGCGCACCGGCCGGTTCTTCAGGCGGCCCGCTCCCCCGGGACGGTCTCCAGCGGCACCTGGGGCCCGTCCGATTCGCGCAGCCAGCGGCGCAGGACGCGGTGGACCTGCTCGGCGCCGGTCAGGTCGGCGCCGTCCGCGGTCGGCGCGGACAGGGCGAGCGGGGACAGCAGGAACGGTTTCGACTGGGCGCCGCCGAGGCCGCCGTGGGAGCCGATCTGCTCCTCGAAGGCGAGGACCTCGCCGTCGGCGGGGTCGTGGAAGGAGTTGACCATGATGTCGGCGGTGTGCGGGAAGGAGTGGGTGCGGCGCACGGCCTCGACGGCACCCGGCCCGAACCCGGCCAGCGGGCCGGGATCCTCGTCGAGCCGGTCGAGGGGGATCTGGGCGCCGTACGCGCCCAGCACCACTCCGCCGTGCTCCTCGCTGCGGACGAGGAGGAAGCCGATGCCGGGGTGGTTGGCGAGCGTGGTGAGCAGGGCGGGGTGACGGGCGTCGATCTCCTCCTTGCTCATCCGGTGCGGCACGTCCGGGAAGGAGACCAGGCCGAGGTTGCCGGAGGCGAGCACGATCGGCTCCGGGCGGGGGGCGTGGCGGTGCTGTCCGCCGCCCTCCTCGACGGGTCTGTGCAGTGCGGCCCGGACGGCCGCGCGGGCCTCGGCGCCGCTGTGGGTGCGCCGCGCCCGGCGCGGCACGGGCAGCCCGCAGCCGGCCCGGACCAGGTCGGCGAGGGTGAGGCCGTAGCGGGCGCGGAAGGTCTCGCCGGGGCTCTGCCCGTGGTCGGACAGGACGACGATGCGGTACGGCCGCGGGGCGTGCTCGGCGACGTTCTCGACGAGTGCCAGCGAGCGGTCGAGGCGGGCGAGGACCTGCTCGGTGTCGCGGCCGAGCGGCCCGGAGTGGTGAGCGACCTCGTCGTAGCCGACCAGGTCGGCGTAGACGGCACTGCGGCCGGCCAGCATGTCGCCCATCACGGCGGCGACGACGACGTCCCGCTCGACGACGGTCGCGAAGGCGCGGATGAACGGGTACAGGCCGCCGCGGGACACCCGCGGCCGCTGCCCCCGCAGCCGGGCGCGGGTGGACTGGCCGATCTCCCGGCCGCTCTCCGCCACGAAGGACAGGGCGGTGCGGACGGCGTTGGCGGGGTCGGAGAAGTAGGCGAAGTACCCGGCCCGGGAGCGGGTCTCGCGGCTGCGGCGGGTGGCGATGGACAGGACGAGGGCCTGTTCGTCGGCGCCGCCGCCGAAGAGGTTGCCGCGGCTGGCGCCGTCGGCGGAGAGCAGCCCGCCGTCGCCGGTGCGTTCCACGGCGCGGCGCTGGAGTTCGGCGGCGCTGGTGGGACGGTTGCAGACCATCACCTCGCGGCTGTCCTTCTCGTACCAGCGGAAGGCGGGCACGTCGAAGTTGCTGCCGTGCAGGATGCCGAGCTGGCTGGCCCCGGTCTGGCTGGACCAGTCGGTGCGCCACGGGGTGAGGCGGTGGGTGGGGCGGGCCGCCGTGCCCGGTCCGGCGCCCAGCCATCTGGCGACGGTCGGCATCAGGCCCTTCGCGACGGCCGCGGCCAGCACGTCGTGGCCGACGCCGTCGAGCTGGACGAAGACGGTGCCGTGGGTGGTGGGGCAGGCGGGGCCGCGGCCGCGGCGGCGGTCGGCGAGACGGTACAGACGGCGCCGGTAGGCCTCGTCGTCGCGGACGGCTAGGGCGCCGCCGGTGGCGGAGGCGACGGCGGACATCACGGCGGCGACGATGACGGCGGTCTCGGGGGCGGCCTCGCTCTGGCCCGACGGGTTGAGCCGCAGGGCCAGCAGCAGCAGCGAACCGTTGAGGAAGAACACCAGCAGGCCGAGGACGAGCGCCGGCACCAGCAGCAGCAACCGGACCAGCAGCGGCCAGACGAGCGCCGACAGGACGCCGAAGACACCGGCCCCGACGGCCGCGGTGACGGCGATGGTGGTGGCGCTGTCGCCGTCGGGCGACTGGAGCCGGAAGTCCGGCAGGATGCCCGCGAGCACCAGCATCGTGACGGTGGAGACGCCCCACACCGCGACGCTCCGCCCGGCCTGACTGACGGCCCGCCGCCAACGCCCCTGACCCACGCCCCGTACACCTCACGTCCCGGGCCGTCGTCGGTGCGGCCCTGTGCCCCACCACCCTGTCACACGGACGGTCGGCGGCGACGCCCCGAAGGGGGCACGGGGACGCACCGACGTGCGGGTCCGCCGCCGGGGGCGAGGACCGCGCGGGCGGTCAGCGGCCGTCGTACCCGGCCGTCGGCATCGAAAGCCTCCTGTGCACCCGCGCCTTCATCTGCGCGTCGTAGGCAGGTTCGGCGACGCCCACCGTCTCCACCCGCACCCCCCGCCGCGCGCACTCCTCGGCGAACTCGTCCACGGACGACAGGGCGCTCTCCAGGACCCGCCGGCTGGGCGCGACGAAGAGGTCGACGCCGGGCCTGACCCCGTCCCACAGCACGCAGTGGTCCGGCCGCAGCCCGCGCACCAGCAGCTCGCGGCTGACGACGTAGCCCCGTTCCGCGGCCCACCGCGCGCACATCGCGTGCTGGCCGCGGGAATCCACCAGGAAGGGATCGGCGTCCAATTCCTCCAGCGGCGTCAGACTCGCGATCGCCGTGACCCGCACCGGTCCCATGGCGTCCCCCTCACCTCCGGGTTTCGCCGCCGACCCTACTCCTGCCCGTAGGCTTCGGGGGAGTCGCGCGAAGGGGGCAAAGGGGTGCCGGTGGAGATCACGTGGTGGGGTCATGCCACCTGCACGATCACGGATTCGGACGTCCGTGTGCTGACCGATCCCCTGTTCGCCCGCCGGCTCGCGCATCTGCGCCGGCGCCGGGGGGCGCCGCCCCCGCCCGACGCCTGGCGCGCGGACGTGGCGCTCGTGTCGCACCTGCACTCCGATCATCTGCACATTCCCTCGCTGGCGCGCCTCGCGCCGGGCACGCGCCTGCTGGTGCCCCGGGGTGCGCCGCGCGCCGTCCCGGGCCTGCGGCGCCTGGGCCACCTGCGGCTGACCGAGGTGGCGCCGGGTGACGAGGCGACCCTCGGTGACCTGCGCGTACGGGTCGTGCCCGCGCGGCACGACGGGCGGCGGCTGCCGGTCGGCCGGCACCACTCCCCCGCGCTCGGGTACGTCGTGGAGGGCGAGGCGCGGACGTACTTCGCCGGGGACACCGGCCTGTTCGAGTCGATGGCCGAGGAGGTCGGGCCGGTCGACGTGGCGCTGCTGCCGGTGGGCGGCTGGGGGCCGTACCTCGGGGAGGGACACCTGGACGCGGGCCGGGCCGCGGAGGCGCTGGCCCGGCTGGCACCGCGCAGTGCGGTGCCGGTGCACTACGGCACGTACTGGCCGATCGGCATGGACGCCGTGCGCCCCCATGAATTCCACGCGCCGGGCGAGGAGTTCGTGCGCCTGGCGGCCGAGCGCGCGCCGGACGTGGTGGTGCACCGGCTCGGGCACGGGGAGAGCGCGCGCCCCGGGGTCGCGCGATGACGCCGCTGGCCGCCGTCCCGACGGTCATACCGACCGAGTCCACGCAGCAGGCGTTCGGCTACCCCTCCCTGTTCCTGCTGGTGCTGATCGGTGCGCTGGTGCCGGTGGTGCCGACGGGGGCGCTGGTGAGTTCGGCGGCCGTGGTCGCCTTCCACCAGACGGCGCCGTTCGCGCTGGCCCTGGTGTTCGTGACGGCGTCGCTGGCCGCGTTCTGCGGGGACGTCGGGCTGTACTGGCTGGGCCGGCGCGGGATGCGGTCGAAGAACGGCTCGCGCTGGCTGGCGGCGATCCGGTCGCGGGCGCCGGAGGAGCGGCTCGCGCAGGCCCAGGAGAAGCTCGCCGACCACAGCACGGCCGTACTCGTGCTGTCCCGGCTGGTGCCCGCGGGCCGCATACCGGTGATGCTGGCCTGCCTGATGGCCGACTGGCCGCTGCGCCGGTTCGCACGGGGCGACCTGCCGGCCTGCCTGGCGTGGGCGGTGACCTACCAGTTGATCGGCATCCTCGGCGGCTCGCTGTTCCCCGAGCCGTGGGAGGGCGTCGTGGCGGCGGTCGCCCTGACCCTGGTCATCAGCGCGGTACCGGGCCTGTGGCGCAGGCTGCGGGAGCGGTCGACGGGATGAGTGCCGCGGGGCCGCGGACCGCGGGCCGGACAGTGCGACACCGCAGGCGGCGGGCCGCCCCCGGCGACCGGTCGCGCGGCTCCCGGGTGTCCGGGGCGCACCGTCCGCACGCCCCTGAGCCGCACCCGCTCATCCTCTCGCCCGTCCCCCGTCCCCCGTCCCCTCCCTCCGTCCGAGCCGAGCGCAGCGTCACAGCACCCGTGAGCCCCCCACCGGCAGATCCCACAGGTCCTCGCGGGGCAGACCGGCCTTCTCCCAGGCGGCGCGGACGCGGGTGAGGGGTTCGAGGACGGGTTCGGCGGAGAGGACGAAGGTGCCCCAGTGCATGGGTGCCATCCGGCGTGCCCCCAGGTCGCGTGCCGCCCGTACCGCCTCCTCCGGGTCGCAGTGGACGTCGCTGAGCCACCAGCGGGGGTCGTAGGCGCCGATGGGCAGCAGCGCGAGGTCGATCCCGGGGTAGCGCTGTCCGATGCGGGAGAACCAGTGGCCGTAGCCCGTGTCGCCCGCGAAGTGGACGCGGCGTCCGTCGGGGTCGGTGAGGACCCAGCCGCCCCACAGGGTGCGGCAGGTGTCGGTGAGGCTGCGCTTGGACCAGTGGTGGGCCGGTACGAAGTCGAAGCGCACTCCGGACAGTTCGGCCGCCTCCCACCAGTCCAGCTCGGTGACGCGGACGAACCGGCGGCGCCGGAACCAGCGGCCGAGCCCGGCGGGCACGAACACCGGTGTGTCGCGCGGGAGTCGGCGCAGGGTGGGGGCGTCGAGGTGGTCGTAGTGGTTGTGGCTGATGACGACGGCGTCGACGGGCGGCAGGTCCTCCCAGGGGATGCCGACGGGGGTGATGCGGGCCGGGGTGCCGATGATGCGGCGGGACCAGACCGGGTCGGTCAGGACGGTCAGCCCGCCGATCCGCACCACCCAACTGGCGTGTCCCGCCCAGGTGACGGCGACGGTGCGGGTGTCGACGCGGGGCAGCGGGCCGGGCTCGAAGGGCAGTCGCGCGAGGTCGGCGAGGCCTTCCTTCCCGGGCCGCACGGCGCCTTCGCGGGCGAAGCGGGCGAGGGCCCTGAGGCCGGGCAGCGGGGCGGTCAGCCGGTCGTGGAAGGTGCGGGGCCACACCCGGGGTTCGCCCAGCGGGCGCGGCTCGGCGAGCGGCGGGACGGGAGAGGTCACGGGGGACTCGACCGGCGGGGTGCCGGTGTCCCGCACGGGCGTGGGGGTGGTCGACTCGGACTGCTGCGTCATCGAGGAGGCTCCCATCGCTGAGCGTCGTCACGGAGGTCGTCGAGGACCGACCTCAGGTGGGTCAACGCGCGTTGCACGTGTGGCAGTTCCAACGGATCGGGCGACATGAGGCATTCCGTGCGCTGCGCGTGCGTTCCGCCGAGCAGCATGCCCGTGGAGAGCCGTACGCGCAGCGCGCCGAGGTCGTCGCCGAAGCGGTGGCCGCCCGGCGCGGGCATGCCGAGCCGGGCGGTGAGGAGGTCCTCCAGGTCCTGCGCGTCGCCGACGCCCCGCGCGGCCGACTCCTCGCGCAGCGGCCCGAGGTCGACGTACAGGTGGCGGCCGGCGCGCGGCGGCAGGGCGAGGACGCCCGCGGCGACGACGGCGGTGTGCGCGGCGGCGGCCACGCGCGCGTGCAGGCGTACGGCGGTGTCGACACGCGTGGTGACGGGCTCGGGTTCGGACAGCGCGAAGGCGGCGGCCGCGGCGACGGGGGCGGCGACGCGCGCGTCGAGTGCGGTGAGGACGTCGAGCACGCGCGCGTGGAGGTCGTCCCCGGCGGCCGTGGCGGGGAGGCGGGCGACGGCGGCGGGCCAGCCGGTGGGCAGCAGGGCGCCGGCGAGGTCGCTGACGACGGTGACCCGGTCGGGCAGCATCTCGGCGGGGCTGACCAGGACGGTGTCGTGCGGGGCGTGCAGGGTGTCGCGCCAGGTCTCGTCGCTGATCAGGTGCAGGCCCTCGCCGGCGGCGGCCTCCACGGCCTCGTGCAGCGCCTCGGGCGGGGCGACGGTGGCGGTGGGGTCGTCGGCGAAGGACAGCACCAGCAGTCGGGGGTCGCCGCCCTCGGCACGGACCCGGCGCACGGTCTCCAGGAGGGCGTAGGGGTCGGGGACGCCGCCGCACTCGGCGGGGGTGGGCACGTGGAAGACGGGCCGCTCCAGCAGCCGGGCGTACGGCGCCCACCAGGCAGCACAGGGCCTCGGCACCAGGACGTCGCCGCCGAGGGCGGCGGTCAGCGCGACCAGCAGGGCGGGGGCGCCGGGTCCCGCCACGACCCGGTCCGGCCCGGTGGGGGTGCCGCGCCGTTCCCAGTAGCCGCAGGCGGCGTCCAGGAGGGCGCGGCCGCCGCCGACGGGTTCGCCCTCGGGGCGTTCGGCGGCCGCGGCGAGGACGGCGGCGAGGTCGGGCAGCACGGGCAGGCCGTCCGCGGGCAGCTCCGGCCCGAAGCGGACGGGGCCGTGCCCTTCCGGTTCCGTGCCCCGCATGCCGTCCTCCGCGCCGTCGGTGCCTGGTGCCCTGCGCCCTGTGCCGCCGCCGGACTCGTCGTACGGCTGCGGGACCTCGTCCGCGTGCCGGGTGGTGCGGGGCGGGGTGTCCGGGGCCGGGCGGGCTCTCGGGTGCCGAGTACCCCGTGTGCCGTCGCCCCATGGCAGCGGGCCGGGGTCGCGCCGGTCGCCCCGCGGGCGGGGCGGGGTCAGACGCCCGCCGTACGGTCCCGGCGGCGCAGCCGGTGGACGGCCGCGCCGAGTGCGCCGGCGATGAGCAGCCCGCCGGCGACCAGGGCGGGGACGGAGTCGGTGAAGGTGCCGCCGGTGCCGGCGCGTACGCCGTGCTGGACGGCGGCTCCGGGGCAGGCGGCGCCGTGCGACGCGGTGTCGTGCGACGGGGTGTCGCGGGAGGTGGTGCCGTGCGACGGGGTGTCGCGGGAGACGGTGTCGCGGGAGGTGGGGCAGGGCTGGGGCGCGGGGCGGGTGGGGCAGGGGGCGGGGTGACCGGCGGCGCACGGCTGGGGCGGGGGCGTGGCGCAGGCCGTGGGGTGCGCGGGGGCGCAGCTCGGGGCGCTCGGCCCCGCGCCGTCGCCGCTCGCGCCGTCGCCGCCCGCGCCGCTGCCGCCCGCGCTGCTGCCGCCCGCGCCGTCGCCGCCCGCGCGGGGGACGTCGTAGGTGGCGCTCCACGGGCCGCCCTGGCCGCCGGGCGGTGCCGGGCAGGTGCCGTCGACGGTCCAGGCGGAGTCCGTTCCGACCGCGTCGGCCGGTACGTCGAGGTCCGCGGCCGGGGCGATCCGGGCGGTGCCCCGGTAGGCGGGGCCGGTCAGCTCGTCGCCGCCGGGCTCCAGGGTGAGCTCGACGGTGCCTTCCTCGAAGGCGTCCGAGGCGGCGTCGATGGTCCGGGGGGCGGGCGCGCCGAGGGGGTCGCAGGTGACGGTGACGGTGACGCTGCCCCCCGGAGCGGCCGTGGCCGGGCTGATCTCCGCCGCCGGGTCCGCGGACGCGGCCGGGGCGACGCCGGCCAGTACGGCACCGGCCAGGGCGGCGACGGACAGGACACGGGCGGTGGGGCGCATGGGACGGCTCCTTCGGCCGACGGCTGCGAGGCACATGTCCGTGCCTCCCGGCCATCACAGCCCGCGCGGTCCGCCACCGCCCGCGGCCGCGGTCCATTGGCGGGACGGCCGCACCCGATCGGGTGACGGGTGCGGTGGGGAGGGCGTGGCTGTCGAAGGCGTGGCCGGGCTCGGGGTCGTGGCGGTCGACGGCCTCGATCGGGCCGAGGGCGGCGGCCCGGCGCAGGCGCTCGGCGCTCTCGCCCCGGTCGCGGAAGCCTCCGGCGCGGCAGCCGTCCACGAGCGGCCAAGCCTCGACGATCCGCTGACGGGGCGCGCCGCACCGGGGCCGGGGCAGCTCGGTGAGGGTACGGAGAGCGCAGGCGGTGTCGGGCGCGTCGTCGTACGGACGGTGTCTCACGCCCGCCCGGGCCGCCGAACGCCACCGACCCGGCGGTGCCGCCGGTGCCGCCGCACGCGACGTGGGTTCACGGTGAAGGCGCAGGAGTTCCCGCCGGGGCGCGAGCGGAGGTGAGGGCGTCCACGACTTCGGCGGCGGGGACCCGTGTCGGTTCCGGCCCCTCGGGTACGCGGAGGGCCTGCACCCGAGGGAGTGGAGGGAGACATGCAGCGAGGCAGCGACCGGCTGAGTGTCCACCGGGACGACGAGATGAAGCACGAGCTGCAGGGCCTGCTGAGGTCCGGGCACCCCACGCGCTCCGAGGAATGGCACGACCCCGAGCCGTCCGCGGAGGACGATCCGCAGGTCTGGGGCGGACCGGTGGCGCCGGGGGACGCGCGGGCGTCGCTGGCGACGGTACGGCTGGAACTGGCCCGCATCCTGGGCCGCAGCTCGTTCCCCGCCGGACCTCAGGAACTGGCGGGGACCCTGCGTCGCAAGAACGCGCCGGACACGCTCGTCGAGGCGGTACGGCAACTGCCGCACAAGCAGCGCTACGCCACCGTGCAGGAGCTGGCCGAGACCCTGACCAGGGCCTGAACAGGGCCTGAACAGGGGCAGCGCCCGAGCGGAAACACCGGGAAACACCAGAAAGGACGTTGAACGATCATGCGCATCGCGTTTCTGACGGCCCCCGAGGGCGTCGAGCAGGTGGAGCTGACCGACCCCTGGCAGGCGGCGGTGGACGCGGGACACGAACCCGTGCTGGTGTCGACCGAGCGGGGTGAGATCCAGGCCTTCAACCATCTCGACAAGGCGGACACCTTCCCCGTCGACGAGGTGGCCGGCGAGGCCTCGGCGGACTCCTTCGGCGGCCTGGTGCTGCCGGGCGGGGTCGCGAACCCCGACGTCCTGCGCGCCGACGACAAGGCGGTGGCGTTCGTCAAGGCGTTCTTCGAGCAGGGCCGGCCGGTCGCCGCGATCTGCCACGCCCCGTGGACGCTGGTCGAGGCGGACGTGGTGCGGGGCCGGGTGCTGACCTCCTGGCCGAGCCTGCGGACCGACATCCGCAACGCCGGCGGCGACTGGGTCGACGAGCAGGTCAAGGTCTGCGACCACGGCCCGAACAAGCTCGTGACCAGCCGCAAGCCGGACGATCTGAAGGCGTTCTGCGAGACCTTCCTGGACGTGTTCGCCCAGGAAGCCGCCTGAGGGGCTGCCGCGCGCCGGGAGATCAGGTGGGCGGAGCGGCTCCGGCGGGGTTCAGACCCGGCCGGGGCCGTTCGCCGTGCCGGGACCCCACTTGCCGACGGGCGTGCCCGGGCGGTCGGTGCCGTCGGCCCGGCCGGCGCGTTCCCGGGCACCGTCGCGGGTGCGGCCGGGCGAGACGAAGCGGCGCGGGTTGCGGCGCAGGTACTCGCCCTCCAGCTTCGCCATCCGGTCGTTGTGGGCGCGCAGGGCGTCGTTCGAGCCGTACAGCAGGGTGTCGTGGCGGGTGCGGTGGATCGTCTCCAGCTCTTTCATGAGCTGCTGGTCGTCCAGCCGGTCGGGGTCGACTCCGGTCATCGTGGTACCCCACTCGTCGTGTGCGTCCATGGGGTCCGGGTACCCGCCCGCGCGGCACGGACGTCCGGCCGGCATCCGGGAGGGGCCATGGATCTCGCATCCTTGAGTCCACTGTACGAACAATCCGGCTCCCGGGCCTCCGGCTGCGTCGGCACCTCCCGGCACGCCGGGAACCCGGCCTCCGAGCCCCACCTGACCGCGGGCCGCCCAGGGACGCCCCTGCGCCGGGCGTGCGGGCCGCCCCCGGCCGCTACCGGACGCGCTCCACGCGGCGCTCGTCCCACACCGGCTCCGGGGTCTCGCGGACCCGGCCGTCGCTGCCGAAGACCAGGTAGCGGTCGAAGGAGCGGGCGAACCAGCGGTCGTGGGTGACGGCCAGGACCGTGCCCTCGAAGGCCTCCAGCCCCTCCTGGAGCGCTTCGGCGGACTCCAGGTCGAGGTTGTCGGTCGGCTCGTCGAGGAGGAGGGCGGTGACGCCCTCCAGCTCCAGCAGCAGGATCTGGAAGCGGGCCTGCTGCCCGCCGGACAGCCGCTCGAAGGCCTGCTCGGCCTGCTGGGTCAGCTCGTAGCGGCGCAGCCGGGACATGGCCGCGCCGCGGTCCTGGGAGTGCTCCTGCCACAGGATGTCCAGGAGCGTGCGGCCCAGCAGTTCCGGGTGGGCGTGGGTCTGCGCGAAGTGGCCCGGCACGACCCGCGCCCCCAGCTTCCACTCCCCCGTGTGCGCCACGGTGTCGCCGGCCAGCAGGCGCAGGAAGTGCGACTTGCCGGAGCCGTTGGAGCCGAGGACGGCGACCCGCTCGCCGTAGAAGACCTCCAGGTCGAAGGGTTTCATCAGGCCGGTCAGTTCGAGGCCCTTGCAGGTGACGGCGCGCACGCCGGTGCGGCCGCCCTTGAGGCGCATGGTGATGTCCTGCTCGCGCGGCGGCTCGGGCGGCGGTCCCGCCTCCTCGAACTTGCGCAGGCGGGTCTGGGCTGCCTGGTAGCGGGAGGCCAGCTCATGGCTGACGGAGGCCGCCTGACGGAGGCTCAGCACCAGCTTCTTGAGCTGGGCGTGCTTCTCGTCCCAGCGGCGGCGCAGCTCCTCGAAGCGGGCGAAGCGTTCGCGCCGGGCCTCGTGGTAGGTGGCGAAGCCGCCGCCGTGCACCCAGGCGTCGGCGCCGGCCGGTCCCGGCTCCACGGAGACGATCTTCTCGGCGGCCCGGGAGAGGAGTTCGCGGTCGTGGGAGACGAACAGGACCGTCTTGCGGGTCTCCTTCAGCCGCTCCTCCAGCCACCGCTTCCCGGGCACGTCGAGGTAGTTGTCGGGCTCGTCGAGCAGCAGCACCTCGTCGGTGCCGCGCAGCAGCGCCTCCAGCACCAGCCGCTTCTGCTCGCCGCCGGACAGGGTGCGCACCTGACGGAACTGGGCCTTGTCGTAGGGCACGCCGAGGGCGGCCGTGGTGCACATGTCCCACAGCGTCTCGGCCTCGTAGCCGTGCGCCTCGGCCCAGTCGGACAGGGCCTGCGCGTAACCCATCTGCGCGGCCTCGTCGTCCACGGTCATGATCGCGTGCTCCGCCTTGTCGACGGCCTTCGCGGCCTCCTGGATGCGCGGCGAGGACACCGACACCAGCAGGTCCCGTACGGTCGTCTCGTCCCGTACGGAGCCCACGAACTGGCGCATCACGCCGAGCCCGCCGCCGACGGTGACGGTGCCGCCGTGCGGTTTCAGCTCGCCGGAGATCAGCCGCAGCAGGGTCGTCTTGCCGGCGCCGTTGGGTCCCACCAGGGCCACGACGGCCCCTTCGCCCACCCGGAAGGACACGTCGCCGAGCAACGCCCTCCCGTCGGGGAGGTAGTACTCGAGGTGCGCGGCTTCCAGATGTCCCATGAGGGTGCATTCTGCGGGCCGCCCACCGGATGCGGCAAACCCTTATCCATGCCTCGCCGACGCGGTCCCCGCAGGCGGGGAGATCATCCGGCCGCGCCGAGCGGCTCGCCGGCCGGTCCGTTCCCGCCCGCGGGTGCCACGGTCGCGCCCGCCCAGGTCAGGGCCTCGAATCCGGCGGTGTGGGTGCCGTCGAGGACGATGACGCCGGTGTTGGCGAGTCGGTGGGCGGCGGCGAACGGCACGTCCACGTTGCGGGCGCGGGCCGCCGTCCAGGTGCGGATCGCGGCCCCGTGGCCGACCAGGGCGACGCAGCGGGCGCCGCTCGCGGCCGGCCTCGGCGACCACGGTGTCGTAGCCGGGGGCCGCCGCCGGCACCCGTCCGCCCGGGAGGCTCGCGCCAGGGGCCCGGCCCTGGGCCGCCGCACTGGACTGACGAACCGTCAGTCCATCTTACGGAACAAACTGTCTCACCATGCGGTTGTGGGCGTACGGTGACGCGCATCAGCCCCCGGGCTCCGCCGAGCCCGGGGACCGGACCGTGAAGAAGGGGCTGAGCCATGCCGGAAGCGCGGGAGACCGCCGTCTACACCCACGGACACCACGAGTCGGTACTGCGGTCGCACACCTGGCGGACCGCCGCGAACTCGGCTGCCTACCTGCTCGGTTCACTGAAGCCGCACATGAGGATCCTGGACATCGGCTGCGGTCCGGGCACCATCACCGCCGATCTGGCCGCCCTCGTCCCCGACGGCCACGTCACCGGCGCCGACCACGCGCCCGGCGTCCTGGAGCAGGCGCGGGCCGCGGCCGCCGGCCGCGGCCTGACGAACGTCGACTTCACGGTCGCCGACGTCCACGCCCTCGACCACCCGGACGACACGTTCTGCGTGGTCCACGCCCATCAGGTGCTCCAGCACGTCGGCGACCCCGTGCAGGCGCTGCGCGAGATGCGGCGCGTCACCAGGCCCGGCGGATACGTCGCCGTCCGCGACTCGGACTACGCGGCCATGACCTGGTACCCGGCCTCGGCCGGGATGGACGACTGGCTGGACCTCTACCGTGCGGTGGCCCGCGCCAACGGCGGGGAACCCGACGCCGGACGCCGGCTGAAGGCCTGGGCACGGGAGGCGGGCTTCACGGACGTCACGGCCACCTCCGCCACCTGGACCTTCAGCACCGCCGAGGAGCGGGCCTGGTGGAGCGGCCTGTGGGCCGACCGTACCCTGGCCTCCGCCTACGCGGAACGGGCCGTCGAGGGCGGGCACGCCGACGCGGAGCGGCTGAGGGCCGCGTCCGAGGCCTGGCGGGAATGGGGGCGGCAGGAGGACGGCTGGTTCGCCGTTCTGCACGGGGAGATTCTGTGCAAAAAGGACGCCTGAATCGCGAATTCGGGGAAACCCGGGCGGCAGGAGGTCGAAACTATGGTTCCCATCCTGCTGGTACTGCTTCTGGTGCTGATTCTTTTCGGTGCCGGATTCGCAGTGAAGGTGCTCTGGTGGATCGCGATCGCGGTTCTCGTTCTCTGGCTCCTGGGGTTCCTGATGCGCGGTACCACCGCGAGCGGGGGCCGAGGCCGTTGGTACAGGTGGTGAATGAGCCCCGGTGGTGAATCAGCCCCGGGAGCGTCCCACCGGCGCCCCCTCGGGCGGCGTCCCGTCGTCGGGGTCCCGTCGGGCGGCGTCCCGTCGGGCGCCTCATTCCCGGGGCAGCAGCGGTCCGAGCGGCCCGAGGTCCAGGTTCAGGTCCTCGGGCCGCAGGCCGTAGCGGTCGCGCAGTTCCGTCATCCGGTCGTCGAGCAGCATCAGCGTGAGCCCGATCCGCTCCTCCTGCTCCTCGGACAGGTCGCCCTGGTCGAAGCGGCGCAGCGCCTGCCGTTCCATCAGCTGACGCAGCAGCTCGACGACGGTGAGGACGAGCTTCATCAGATCCCGCTCGACCGTGTCGGGCTCGAGATCGACATGACGCTTGCGCGGCGTGGTCACGAAAGCTCCTCCCAGGGCGACGGAACATTCTCGTTCACGGAGCTGATCAGCGCGTTCAGGTCGATGCGGACCAGGTCGACGTCCGCGATCCGCAAGGTGATGTCGCCCTTGATGACGACCCCGCCGGCCAGCAGCCGGTCGAGCAGGTCGACGAGGGCGATCTCGCGGCGCTCCACGACGGTCATGAGCCCGCCTCCCCCGCGGTCCCGCCACCGCCCGCTTTCTGCGTGCCGCTCCCGGCGCCTTCCTCCGCGGCGGGCTCCACGAAGGAATACGCCGCCCACGGTCCCGTGAGTTCGACGCGCATTCCGGGTTCCTCGTCCTTCGTGCGGTCCACGAGTTCCACGAATTCCTCGGATTCCGTGCGGGGCACGAGATAGGCGGCATTCAGCACGTTCTGCCCCGAGGAGCGGGAGAGGGCGGAGTTCTGCGGTGCGTGGAGGCGGGCCGCGTCCGCGTGTTCCGACAGCAGGGAGTGCAGCCGGCCGGCGAACCGTTCCGCCCGCTGCCAGGTGTCCTCCTGCGCCCTCGTCTTCCTGCGCCGCTGGAGGAGGTAGTCGCGCCCCGAGGCGGGTTTCGCCGCCGCGGCGTCCGGGCCGGCGGCCTCCTCGCCCGTGGGCTCGACGTAGACCTTCACGCCCCATTCCACGCGCCCCTCCAGCCGGTCCAGGGTGCGGCGGAAGAACTCTTCGCGTTCCTCCATCATCACGCGGACGCCGCTGTCGTCACGGAAGACGGTGGCGAGCCGCAGGGGCAGGGGGGTGGTGACCGCGGTGAGCGCGTCGATGACCTGCTGGTGGCCGCGCGCGGTCGCGGCCAGCCAGTCCAGGTCCTCCAGGTGGGCGCGGAGCGGCTCCTCGGCGAAGTCCTGTGCGGGCACGTCGCTGACGACGGCGATCAGGCCGTGGTGGTGCAGCATCTTGGCCGGTGCGCCCGCCACACCCGTCAGCTCGGCCTGCAGGGGCGCGCCGACCGGCCGGCAGACGGCGTACACGTACCGCAGTCCGGTCATGAGGACTCCTCCCCGGTGCGGGCACGGCCCGGCTCCAGTTCCTCCAGGCGAGCCAGTCGTTCACGCAACTCGGCGTTCTCCTTGGTGAGTTGGTCACGTCTGGCACGGGTGGACAGTGCCGGGTCGTCCTCCCACCAGTCGATGCCCATCTCCTTGGCCTTGTCGACCGAGGCGACGATGAGGCGGAGCTTGATCGTGAGCAGTTCGATGTCGAGCAGGTTGATCCGGATGTCACCGGCGATGACGATGCCCTTGTCGAGGACTCGTTCCAGGATGTCCGCGAGGTTGGCGCCGCCGCCCTGGCCGTACGGTTCCGGCATCCGGCTCGGCATGCTCATCGACGGCTCCTCCTGTCCTCGTCCTGCGGGGCCTCTTCCTCGTCTTCCTCGTCGTACTCGTCGTACTCGGCCTCGGGCTCGCCCTCCTCGTCCTCTTCGTACTCGGCCTCGGGCTCGGGCTCACCCTCCTCCTCGTCCTCTTCGTCCTCCTCGTACTCGCCCTCGGGCTCCTCGTCGTACTCCGCCTCCGGCTCGTCCTCGTCGTACTCGCCCTCGGGCTCCTCCGACTCCTCCGACTCCTCCGACTCCTCGGGCTCCTCCGACTCCTCCGACTCGCGCTCCTCCTCCTCGAGGGCGTCCTCGTGGGAGCGGACGACCTCGCCGTCGCGGATCTCGCCGCGCCAGCCGTCCTCCGCCTCCCCCTTGATGGTGATGAAGCGGGCGAAGTTCTTCAGGTCGAGGCGGGCACGACGGCCCTGGGCACGCCAGATGTTGCCGGTCTTCTCGAACAGGCCCGTCGGGTAGTACTCCATGACCAGCACGACACGGGTGAGGTTCTCGGCGATCTCGTGGAAGGAGACGACGCCCTTGGTGGTGCCCTTGGCGCCCTCGGACGTCCAGGAGATCCGGTCGTCCGGGACCTGCTCGGTGGTCTTCGCCTTCCAGCTCCGGTTGGACCAGAAGACCTTCAGCTGCCAGTCGCTGGTGGTGTCGTCGGCGCGGCTCGCGCTCTTGACGCCCTTGGCGAAGGTGCTGAAGTCCTGGTACTTGGTCCACTGGTCGTAGGCGGTGCGCAGCGGCACGCCGACGTCGATCTGCTCCATGATGACGGTGGGCTTGGAGCCCGACCCGCTCTTGCCCTTGCCCTTGCCCTTGCCCTTGCCCTTGCCGCCACCGAGGTTCTTGAAGGCGCCGGTCACCTTGTCCTTGATGTTCGAGGCGCCGAGCTCCACGGCGGTGCGCATCGGGCTCTTGCCCTCGGCCAGCTTGCGGCCTCCGTCGAGGGCCATCTTGGCCAGACCGGGGCTCTTGCCCTCGGCGATGTCGTTGAGTTTGCCGGTGGTCTCACCGAGCTTGCGGCCGAAGCCGACCAGCACGCGCTGGGCCTGCGCGGCGAGGTACTCCTGCGCCTCCGCCTTGAGCCGGTCGGCGGCCTCGCTCTGCGCGAGGTCCGTCAGCGGGTTGCCGCCTGCCTTGTCCGTCGCCTTGCCGGCCGCGGACTTCGCCGATCCCAGTGTCTCGGTCATCACTCACCGCCTCCCTTCGGCCGCCGGGCCCGCGACGCGGTCTTCGCGGCCGTCTTCCGGGCCGCGCCGGCGGTCTTCCGCGAGGCCGCCCCGCGCGCGGGCGCCTTCTTGGCAGGGGCCTTCTTGGCAGGGGCCTTCTTCGCCGCGGTCTTCTTGGCCGCCGCCTTCTTGCGCGGCGGCTCCTCCTCTTCGGCCTCTTCCTCGTCGGCCTCGTCGGCCCGGTCCTCGGCGTCCTCGTCGTAGTCCTCGTCCTCGTCGCGCGCGGACTCGGGCTCCTCGTACTCGTACTCGTCTTCGTCGCCGTCGTCCGCCTCGTCCCGCGACTTCCCGCCCGGCACGTCGGGGACGACACCCTCGAGCTCGTCACGGACCCGGTTCGTACGGCTGTGCAGCCGGTCGGCGAGGGCGCTCATCTGCCGCTCGACCATCGCGCCCGAGGCTGCCTTGCCGACACCGCGCAGTTCTCCGCGGAGCTGTTCGGTGATCTCCTTGAACTGCGGGTTGTCCTTGAGCTGCTGGGACACCAGGTCGGCCACGCCGCGCGGGGTCAGGTTCAGCTTCTTGCCCGCGACCATCGAGCCCACGGCGAGCGCCAGTTTCATCTTCTTCGTACGTCCCAGGAGGTATCCGGCCCCTACCGCGAGGCCCAGTCCCACTCGGTTCATCGTGCTGTCCCGTCGTCGGTTCCCGTACTCCTGCGCATGGCGGTGTCCAGCCGGTCGAGGAGCTCGTCCTCCATCCGGTCGAACTCCTCCTCCGTGATCGACCCGTCCTCCAGCTGCTCCTCGAGGCGGGAGAGCTCGGCCCGAACCGTGGCGGGGTCGTAGTAGATCCGCTCGGCCTCCTGAACGACCTGCCGGATCACCCAGCCGCTGCCGCGCACCGGGGCGAACGGCAACAGCAGCACCTCTGAGATCAGGCCCATCTCCCTGCTCCTTCGCTGGTGTGCCCCCGCTAGCCGGCCGCCGGTACGGCGGGCTTCGCGGGGCCGGGCTCGACGAAGCTGTACGGCGGCAGCGGGCCGTTCACCCGCACCTCCAGGTGGGGACGGCTCTCGCGCAGTCCGTCCGCCGCCTCCAGGAAGCGCGCGGCCTCGTCCCGGTCCACCAGGAACGAGACGTTGGCGAGCCAGCCGGTGGACTCGGGACCCGGCTCGACGCTCGCCGCGAGGGGCTCAAGGACCCGCTGCACCTCCGCCGCGTCCTCGGCCTCGCGGGCCTTGACCGCGGCCGCCACCATCTCGCCGAGCTGGATCTTCTGCTCGTACGAGCCGCCGCCGGCCTGCCGGTTCGCCTCGGCCATGGCGCGCAGCTCGGGGCTGTCCGCCATCACCTGGTGCAGTACGGCGTCCTCGACGTGGGAGGCCTTGATGTTGTACTCGACCTTGTTCTCCAGGGCCCGCAGCCGCTCCAGGTAGTGCTCGGCGCGCTCGGTCAGGACGCCGGTGACCGCGTCGTCGTCGGGGGCGACGCTGCCGAACCGCATGGGCAGCACGCACCCCTGCGCGCCCGCCTCGCCGAGGACGGTCTGGTGGGCGAGGAGATCGCGGCGCTTGGGCCGGAGGTTCTCGGGGGCGTCGCTGACGACGGCCGCGAGATCACCGGCGTGCAGCACCCGTACCGGCAGCGGGGGCTCTCCCACCCCGCTCAGCCCCTCCGGGAGGGCGGGGTGCGAAGCGGCGGTGATGCCGTAGACGTAGGTGGTCACTCCTGCTCCTCCTTCCGGCGGGCGGACGTCGACTTGCGCGCACGCGGCCTGGACTGGGTCTCGCCTTCCTCACGGGCCTGCTTGAAGGCGCCGGAGATGGTCTCGGCGGCGCCGGACAGCGCCCCCTTGGACTTGCCGCGCGCTCCGGACTCGGTGACGTCGCCGACGATCTCGGGCAGGCCGGGGCTCTTGCGCGGGCCCGCCTCCAGGTCGAGGCGGTTGCACGCCTCGGCGAACCGCAGGTAGGTGTCGACGCTGGCCACGACGACCCGTATGTCGATCTTCAGGATCTCGATGCCGACCAGGGAAACCCGCACGAAGGCGTCGATGACGAGCCCCCTGTCGAGGACGAGTTCCAGAACGTCGTAGAGGCCACTGGAGCCGCCTCCGCCACCGGACTGTTGTGCCGGGACCACGGTCATGCCGACCGCACCTCCTTGTGTGTGATGAATGGATGAATGGTTGTGGAGCCGGGCCGTTCGACGGGCGAACGGCCTACCGGCCACCGGGCCGTGCGTCGGCCCGCCCGCGCTCGTAACGGCGGACGCGGCGGTAGCCGGTCAACTGGCCCTCCGGGTCGAGTTCGACCTCGTAGCTGCCCATGAGGCTCATGGTGTCGGGCACCCGCTCGAGCTCGAGGACCTCAACCTCCAGGGACCAGCCGTTCTCGGTCTGCGAGAAGGACGAGACGCTCTCGGCGGTCATGCCGGTCAGCTCGGCGAGCTGGGCACGCGCCTGGCGCAGCACCTCCATGGGCTTCGGCCGGTCGTCCGTCACGGTGTCGTCCCTGCCCTCGTTCTGGTCGTCGGTCGGGGAACCGCCCTTCGGGCGTCTCCGCGAAGTCCGCGCGTTTCGTGAAGCCTGTGTATCTGCCGTGTTCTTCGTGTTGGACATGGCCACCTCTTCCTTCCGTGTGGCCGCAAGGACCATGGCCAAACCTTCAGGAGCGCACGCGTCTGCGCCGACCGCCGGACGTCCCGCACCCCGGCGGTACATGCATCAGCCACGCAGAGCGTCGAGGCGGCGCCGGGCGGGTCCCAGGGCACGTCCCCGGCCGCTCGTCCCGGACCACGGCCGGGTCCGGGCCTGCTCGAGGGCGTCGGCGAGGGTCCACCGGCGGGGCCCGAGACCGGGGTCGTCGAGCTGGTCCCGGCCGATGGGCATGGCGACGGGGGCGCCGGGACGGGCGCGCACGGTGAAGGGGGCGACGGCGGTCTGCGCGTAGCCGTTGCGCTGCACGTCGAGGTAGAGGCGCTCGCCCCGGTCCTTCTTGCGGGCGGCGGTGGTCAGCTTCTCCGGGTGCTCGGCGGCGAGCAGCTCGGCGGCGTCCCGCGCGAAGGCGCGCACCTCGTCGAAGCCGTGCTGTCCGTTCAGGGGGACGACGACGTGCAGTCCGCGCGAGCCGGTGGTCATCGGGGCGGAGGGCAGCCGCACCTCGTCGAGCAGGTCGCCCAGCCACCGGGCCGCCTCGCGCACGGTGGCGAAGTCGTCGCCGGAGGGATCCAGGTCGAAGACCATCAGGTCGGGGCGGTCGGCCCGGCCGGCCCGCGACAGCCAGCGGTGGAAGGTGAGGCAGGCCTGGTCGGCGAGGAACACCAGGGTGGCGGTGTCGTTGCAGAGGGTGTGCAGGACGGTGCCGTCCTCCTTGCCGACCCGCGCCCGGGTGATCCACTCCGGGTAGTGCCCGGGGGTGTTCTTCTGCATGAACCGGGGGCCGTCGACGCCGTCCGGATGCCGTTCCAGCATCAGCGGCCGGCCGCGCAGGTGGGGCAGCATGAACGGGGCCACCGACCGGTAGTACGTCACCAGGTCGCCCTTGGTGTACTCCTCGCCGTCGGGACCGGCCGGGAAGAGCACCTTGCCCGGCCGGTGGACCTCGACGGTGCGGCGTCCGGCCCGCACCCGGCGAACGTCGCCGTCCACGGGACGACTGTCATCGCCCTCAGGACGACGGCCGCCGTCACCGTCCGGACGGCCGCCGTCGTTCCGGGACCGACGGCCGTCGCTCACGGGACGACCGCCGTCTCCACCAGCAGCCGGGCGGAGGCGGCGATCGACTCGGCGTCGATGCCCGCCGCGTGCAGTTGCTCCTCGGGGCTCGCCGAACCCGGCATCGTCCGCACGGCGAGCCGCACGAGGCGGGGCACCGGACGTCCGTCGGTGAAGGCGTCGAGGACCGCGTCGCCGAGCCCGCCCTCCTCGTGGTGGTCCTCCACGGTCACCAGGCAGCCGGTCTCCTCGGCGGCCCGCCGCAGGGTGGCCCGGTCGACGGGCTTGACGGAGTACAGGTCGATCACCCGGACCGGGATGCCCTCGGCGCCGAGGGCGTCGGCGGCCTTCAGCGCCTCGTGCACGGTCACGCCGGCCGCGACGACGGTCAGCCGGTCGTCGCCGGAGGAGCGCAGCACCTTGCTGCCGCCGACCGGGAACTCCTCGTCGGGCCCGTAGATCACCGGGCTCTCGCCGCGCGAGGTGCGCAGATAGCGGATGCCGTCGAGCCCGGCCATGGCGGCGACCAGGTGGGCGGTCTGGTTGGCGTCGCACGGGTACAGGACCGTGGAGCCGTGCACGGCCCGGAACATCGCCAGGTCCTCCAGGCCCATCTGCGAGGGCCCGTCCTGGCCGATGGCCACCCCGGCGTGCGAGCCGACCAGGTTGATCCCGGCGCCGCTGACCGACGCCATGCGCACGAAGTCGTACGCCCGGGTCAGGAAGGCCGCGAACGTGGAGGCGAAGGGCACCCAGCCGCGGGTGGCCATGCCGACCGCGGTGGCGACGAGCTGCTGCTCGGCGATGTAGCACTCGAAGAAGCGGTCGGGGTGCTCCTCGGCGAAGAACTCGGTGCGGGTGGAGTCGCCGACCTCCCCGTCGAGGGCGACGACGTCGCCGCGGGCCGTACCGAGGGCGGCGAGGGCCTGCCCGAAGGCGTCGCGGGTGGCGACGCCCTTCTCGGGGTCGCCCTTGTGCCAGCGGGGCAGGTCGAGACGGCCGGTGGGCACGGAGTGCAGCATGCGGGTGGCGGGCGGCTCGTGCACCTCGACGCGCAGGTCGCGGACGCCGCCGAGTTCCGCGATCGCCTCGTCGGCGTCCGGCAGCGGCTTGCCGTGCAGCCCCTCGCGGTCCTGGACGGCCTCGACGCCCCGGCCCTTCAGGGTGCGGGCGAGGATCGCGGTGGGCCGGCCCTTGGTGGAGACCGCCTCGCCGTACGCACGGTCGACGGCGTCCACGTCGTGCCCGTCGACCTCGACCGTGTGCCAGTCGAAGGCCTGGAAGCGGCGGGCGTAGGCGTCGAGGTCGTGGCCGTGCCGGGTGGGGCCGCGCTGGCCGAGCCGGTTGACGTCCACGATCACCGTGAGGTTGTCCAAATGCTCGTGGCCCGCGTGCTCGGCGGCCTCCCACACCGAGCCCTCGGCCATCTCGCTGTCCCCGCACAGCACCCACACCCGGTGGTCGAAGTGGTCCAGCCGCTGGCCCGCGAGGGCGATGCCCACGCCCACGGGCAGTCCCTGGCCGAGGGAGCCGGTGGCCGTCTCGACCCAGGGCAGGCGCTGCGGGGTGGGGTGTCCTTCGAGGCGGCTGCCGAGTGCGCGGAAGGTGAGGAGTTCCTCGTCGTCGATGGCGCCGGCCGCCTTGTACGCCGCGTACAGCAGCGGGGAGGCGTGGCCCTTGGAGAGGACGAAACGGTCGTTGGCCGGGTGTGCGGGGCGGTCGAAGTCGTAGCGGAGGTGGTTCGCCAGCAGGACGGCCATCAGGTCCGCGGCGGACATCGACGAGGTCGGATGCCCGGACCCCGCGGCGGCGGAGGCACGGACGCTGTCCACTCGCAACTGCTGTGCGAGCTCGCTGAGTTCGGCGGTGTCCATCGGGTTACTGCTCTCCTTCTCGGGGGAGGGGACGCGGCTGGTCACCGGCGGGCCCCGGGCCGGGCCGGTTCCCGGCGGGCTCGCCGCCGGGCCGGTTCCTCGCCGGTTCGCCGCCGGGCCGGTTCCTCGCGGGCTCACCGCCCGGCTGGTTCCTCGCGGGCTCACCGCCGGGCCGGTTCTTCGCGGGCTCACCGCCCGGCTGGTTCCTCGCGGGCTCACCGCCCGGCTGGTTCCTCGCGGGTTCGCCGCCGGGCTGGTTCCTCGCCGGCTCCGGTGCCTGGCGGTTCCTGGCCGGCTCGCTCTTCACCGGCTCGGGGGTCGGTGAGGTGATCGTCCGGGAGGTGTCGTCACCGCCGCCTCCGCCCAGGGCCTTCTGCCCGCCGGTGGCGGGGACGCCGGCCGCGGACGTCGCGTCCCGCTGCCGTTCGCGCCCGTCCGGCATCCGTGCCAGTTCCGGCGAGGCCGTGTCCAGGGGCACCGACCAGGACCGGACGAGGCCCAACTGGACGGCCTGGCGCGGCAGTACGGCGTCCAGCAGCCAGTCGGCCGCGACGCGCACGCGGTTGCCGGGCATGGCGGCCAGGTGGTAGCCGCGGGTGACCGCGCCGGCCGGCAGCCCCGACAGCGGGACACCCAGCGGGTTCGCGGCGGCCTTGACCCCGCCGAGGTCGACGACGAAGCCCAAGTCCTTGTGCCGGTAGGGCCGCAGCTCGCGCCCGGTCAGCGAGGCGGCGATGTTGTGTCCGGCGACCTTGCCCTGCCGCCAGGCGTGCTGCGCCGTCATCGGCGTGTACGCCCCCGGCTTCTCCAGATCGGGGACGGCGGCGGCGTCACCGCACGCGAACACCTCGGGCCGGCCCGGCACGCGCAGGGTCGGCTCGACGAGGAGCCGCCCCCGCTCCATGGGCAGCCCGAGGGACTCCGCGAGGGGATCGGGCCGTACGCCCACGCACCACACGAGGGTGCGGGTGCCGACGAACTCGCCGTCGGTGAGCAGGACTCCGTCCGGGGTGGCCTCCTTCACGGAGGTCCCCATCCGCACGTCGACACCCCGTTCGCGCAGCACCCGGTCGGCGGTGGCGGAGAGCCGTTCGTCGAGTTCGGGCAGGACCCGGTCGGCGACGTCGAGCAGCAGCCAGCGCGGCCGCATGCCCTTGCGCAGGGGGTGGGCGCGCACCAGCGCGTCGGTGAACAGCTGCCCGTGGGCGGCGACTTCGGTACCGGTGTAGCCGGCGCCGACCACCACGAACGTACAGCGGGCCGTGCAGAGTGCGGCGTCGTCGGCGGCGGGGGCCAGTTCGACCTGGCGGGTCACGTGGTCGCGCAGGTAGAGCGCCTCGGGCAGGCCGCGGAAGCCGTGCGCGTGCTCGGCCACGCCGGGGATGGGCAGCAGTTTGTTGACGCTGCCGGCGGCCAGCACCAGCCGGTCGTAGCCGAGGGTGCCCGTCTCGCCCTCGGGGCCGGTGTAGTGCACGGTGCGCCCGTCGAGGTCGATGCGGCCGGCCTCGCCGAGCACCAGCCGCACGTCCGGCAGGGTGCCGGCGAGGGAGACGGTGACCCGGCGCGGTTCGAGGATGCCGGCGGCCACCTGGGGCAGCAGGGGCAGGTAGAGGAAGTAGTCGGTCGGGTTCAGCAGGATGATGTCGGCCCGGCCGCGGGCCGCCCGCGCGAGGGTGCGGGCCGTGCGGTACCCGGCGAAGCCGGCTCCGACGATCACGATGCGGGGTCGACTCACGTTCGCCTCCGGTGGCCCCGCGCCGTCCGGGCCGCGGGGAAGTGTGTCGTACGGGGGTTTCCGCGTCCCCCGGGGCAGGCCCGCCAAACGTCCGCCGGTCCCTGCGGGGGCGCGGTTTCCCGCTCGCGCGCGGGGTAACCCGGACCGCGACCGCCCACCCGCCGCACCCCAGCGGAGGTCCCCCATGCCCGAGTACGGCTGTTTCCTGTCCTGCGGGGAGCTCGGCCCCGCGGACCTGGTCGAACAGGCGCGGACGGCCGAGCAGGCCGGCTTCACGGCGCTCTGGATCTCCGACCACTACCACCCGTGGAACGACGCACAGGGCCGGAGTCCGTTCGTCTGGTCGGTGATCGGCGCGCTGTCGCAGGCGGTGTCGCTGCCTGGCGAGATGGGCCAGGTGCTGCCCACACCGAGCCACTTCGAGCAGCTGGAGCCGCTGATCACGGAGGAGACGGTGGCCGGGAACACGGTGTGCGGCGACGACGTGGACGCCCATGTCACGGCGCTGAAGGCGTTCGCCGACGCGGGCTTCGACCGGATCCACGTCAACCAGATCGGCCCCGACCAGCGCGGCTTCTTCGACTTCTGCCGCACGAAGGTGCTGCTGCAGCTTCCCTGAGCCGCGGTTTCCCCGAGCCGCCGGACCGGGCCGGGGCCGAGGGCTCGGCCCCGGCCCCACCCGGCCCCGGTCACCACGACGGTCCTGCCAGGCGTCCACATCGTGCGTCAGGCCCGGTGGTGGGGTGTCCCGGGGGCGATACCGCCGGGCCGCGGCGCCTCGCCCGGCGCGGGGACGCCCACGCCGGGCGCGGTGGGCGGCATCGGCGGGTAGGGCGTACCCGGGCCGGTCGCCGCGCCCGTGGACGGTGCGGCGGGTCCCGGCCGTGCGGACGGGTCCGTACCGTGGTGGGCCGGGTGCGGGCGGGCGGCGCCGCGCAGGACGTGGGCCAGCACGCCGAGGAGGGCCGCGGTGATCAGCGCGGCGGCCCAGCCGGGCAGCCCAATGTCGAGGGCGAGGCCCACGGCCAGCGCGAGGGCGGCTCCCGCGTACAGGGCGAGCGCGCCGGAGGCGGCGTACAGCGCGGCCCTGCGGCGCTGCTTGCGGGTCTGTTCGCGCAGTTCCTCGCGGATGGTCTCGCGTGCCACCTGCGCCAGCTCGTCGACGAGGTGCTTGTCCAGATGCTCCAGGTGATCGATGCGTTCCATGCCTCCCGGGTACCCGGCGCCATCGGCCGGTAACGCGGTGCGGTGCGGGTGCGCGGGCCCTGCGGGGGCCGCCGAGGGGATCGGGTGAAGGGATCTCCGCGGCCCGTCCGGCCCAACTAGGCTTTCGTGCATGAACATTCTGGGAGCCACCCTGCGTGTCTGTGTGGACGATCTGGAAGCCGCCGTCCCCTTCTACGAGCGTCTCTCGGGCGCCCCGGCGCTGCGCTTCGAGCGCGGCGGCGTGCGGGTCGCCGCGGTCGGCTGCTTCCTGCTGATGAGCGGGCCCGCGGCCGAGCTGGAGGTGCTGCGCAAGGTCGCCGCGACGATCGCCGTGACCGACGTCGACCAGGCGCACAAGACTCTGGACGAGCTGGGCGCGGACATCATCGCGGGGCCGGTGGCGACCCCGGCGGGCCGCAACCTGATCGTGCGGCATCCGGACGGCGCGGTGTACGAGTACGCGGACCGCCGCCCGGCGTGAGGCAGGCGGCGTGAGGCAGGCGGCGTGAGGTAGGCGGCGGGCGGCGGTTCAGGAGCGGCCGAGGGCGGCGACGACGAGGTCGGCGAGCAGCACGCCCGCGGTGCCGTCGGGGTCCAGGTCGGGGTCGTAGACGGTGACGTTGAGGCCCGCGCAGCGCGGCGAGGCGAGCAACGGCCTGAGCAGCGCAACGAGTTCGTCGGGGAAGAGGCCGTTGGGGTCGGGGCTGTCGACGGCGGGCATGACCGTCGGGTCGAGGACGTCGGCGTCCAGGTGCACCCAGAAGCCGTCCAGCTCGGGGATCCCGAAGGCGCGAGCGGTGGCCCCGCCGAGCGCCTCGGGGCCGTGCTCGCGCAGTTCGCCCACGGTGACGACGGGCATCCCCAGGGCCGCGGGTTCGGCGGTGTCGTCGGCGAACTCGTCGCGGATGCCGAGGAACCGCACGTCCTCGTCGCGCAGATAGGGCTTGAGTCCCTCCAGGTCGGTGAGGTCGTCCTGGCCCCGGCCGGTGGCGAGCGCGACCTCCTCGCCGGCCGCCGCGCCGACCGCGGTCGAGTTGCCGGGGTGACGGAAGTCGTGGGAGGCGTCCACCGCGGCCAGCCCGTACCGGCCGATGCGGCGCAGCGCGAGGGAGGCGCCGAGCTGGATCGAGCAGTCGCCTCCCAGGACGACGGGGAAGTCCCCGGCCCGCACATGCCGTTCGACGCGGTCGGCGAGCCGGCGCGTGTAGGAGGCGAGGGCGGCCGCGTTGAAGACGCCGTCGCCCTCCCGCCAGTCCCCCCGGTCGTAGCGCGGGGGGACGACGACCCCGCCCTCCGCGGCGCCCAGCCTCCGCACGATCCGCTGGTCGCGCAGGGCGCCCGCGAGCTTGTGGCAGCCGGGCACGGTGCCGGGGGCGGGCGGGCGCAGCCCCAGGTTGGAGGGAGCGTCGAGCACCACGAAATTCCGCATGCCCGGCATCCTCGCCGACGTACAGTCGGGCGTTCAACGGCTTTCCCGCAGGACGCGCGGGACACGCGGGACACGAAGGAGCGGACGCGGTGAGCGAGCAGACGACCGAGCGGCACACCTACCGGGTCATCGTCCGGGGCACCTGGGACGGTCTGACGGAGGTGGCGCGTGCCCGGCTGCTCGCCGGGGCCGGCGAGCACGGCCTGACGAGCATGCGGTTCACCGAGGAGGGCTCGCTGACGTACGAGCCGGCGCCGCTGAAGCACTTCTCGCTGCGTTACGTGGTGGTCTCGGACGCGGCGGACGGCGAGGAGATGGCGGGCGCGCTCGCCGAGGAGCGCGCCGAGACGACGCTGCGGGAGCTGGGCTACGGCTTCACCGGTCTGAAGTCGACGGTCACGGACCTGGACACGATGAAGATCAACCGGAAGGGCGGCCGGTCCCGGGGGAACGCGGGGCATCCGGGGAACGCGGGGCATCCGGGGAACGCGGGGAGCGCATCTCGGCGGTGAGCGCCCACCGCTCGTGGTCGCGCCAGTCACCGTCGATGTAAATCATCTTCGGGGAGAAGCCCTCCAGCCGGAACCCGCAAGCCCGCGCGAGGGCGATCGAGGCGGCGTTGCCGGGCTGCACGTTGATCTCCAGCCGGTGCAGCCGCATCGGCCCGAAGGCGTGGGCCACCACGAGGCCGAGCCCCTCGCGCATCAGTCCGCGCCCGGCGGCGTGCGCGAAGGCGCCGTAGCCGAGCGCGCCGCACTGGAAGCCGCCCCCGACGATGTTGTTGATGTTGATGAACCCGGCGAGGGCCCCGTCGTCCAGGGTGCACACGAGGAACCCGGCCTTCGTCGGGTCCTCGATGAGCCGTCCCGCGTAGGCCCCGTACGCCTCGGTGGTGGCCGGCGGGAACAGCCACGGACGGTGCAGGTCCCTGCTCTCCCGGACCCGGGCCGTGAACTCGGCCGCGTCGGCGTGGGAGAAGTGGCGTATGCCGACGCGGGAGCCCTCGGCGAGGTGGCGGGATGTGGGGTGCGGCATCGGGCCAGCGTACGGCGTGGTCAGTCGCGCCGTCTGACGGCGTACGCGCCGCACAGCGCGCCGACGGCCCCGGTGGCGAGCATCGCCGTCCACAGCGGCACCGTCACCGTCGCCTCGGGGACCAGCAGCCTGATCCGGGTGGAGCCGGTGTTCTCGAAGATGAAGATCAGTGCGAGGAGGGCGAGCGCCAGGACGGTGATCCGGGTGGGCGTCGGCGCGCCACCCGTCCCGCTGGTCTTCCCGCCGCTCTCGGAGGTCTTCGGACTCATACGACCAGGGTGGGCCCGCCGGAGCCCTCCCGCGCGGCGGAGGACTGCCCGCGGGTGACACCCCGGCCACCCGCCCCGGCCACCCGCCCCGGCCACCCGCCCCGGCCACCCGCTCCGGCCGGCGGTGGCCGGGCGGGTGACGGGCCCGGCCGGGGGTCAGCTCAGGGCGGACGTGGCGAGGGTGAGCGTGCCGGTGTCCGCGTCGAGTTCGGCGGCGACCCCGAAGGGCACCGTCAGTGCGCCGTCGCAGTGGCCGAAGCCGAGTTCCTCGACGACCGGCACGCCGAGCCCGCCGAGCCGGTCGGCCAGCACGGGCCGCAGTTCCGCGTAGGGGCCGCACTGCGCCCAGGAGCCCAGCGCGATCCCGGCGACGCCGTCGAGCCAGCCGGTGCGCAGGAGGTGGGTGAGCGTGCGGTCGACGCGGTACGGCCGTTCCCCGACGTCTTCCAGGAGCAGCAGTCCGCCGCGGGCGCCGGACCGGGTGTGCGGGGTGCCGTACCCGGTGGCGAGGAGGGTGAGGCAGCCGCCGAGGGTGACGCCGCGGGCCCGGCCGGGAGCGAGGGCGGTGCCGGTGGAGGTGAGGGTGCGGACGGTCTCCGGGGCGAACAGGGTGGCCTTGAGGTGTTCCTGGGCGCGGGTGTTCTTCACGAAGTCGAGGCCGGCGGCGACGGGGCCGTACAGCGTGACCAGGCCGAGGCGGACGGCGAACGCCTCGTGCAGGGTGGTGCTGTCGCTGAAGCCGAGGAACACCTTCGGTCCGGCGGCCCGCATGGCCTCCCAGTCGAGCAGGTCGACCATGCGCTGGGCGCCGTACCCGCCGCGGGCGCAGATCACCGCGTCGACGGACGGGTCGCACCAGGCGCGCTGGAGGTCGGCGGCCCGGTCGGCGTCGGTGCCGGCCAGGTGGGGCAACGCGCCGTGCACGTCCAGGACATGGGGTGCGGCGAACGGGTCGAGGTCCCAGCCGCGCAGCAGGTCGAGGCCGGCCTGGAGCCGTTCCTCGGCGACGGGTCCGCTGGGCGCGACGACCGCCACCCGGGCGCCGGGGGCGAGCCGGGGCGGCCGCACGAGTTCCTTCACTTCGACAGCTCCAGGACGGGGATGCCGGGCACGTTCAGCCCGAACACCTGCGCGTACAGGGACAGTTCGGCCTCCAGGGCGCGCGCCACCGTCTCGGCCCGCCGGAAGCCGTGCTCCTCGCCCTCGAAGGCGAGGTAGGCGTGCGGCACCCCGCGCCCCGCGATGCGGGCGAGGAGCCGTTCGGCCTGGGCGGGCGGACAGATCACGTCGTCGAGGCCCTGGAGCAGCAGGAACGGTACGCCGATGCGGTCGGCGTGCTCGACGGGCGAGCGTTCCGCGTAGCGGGCGGGCACCTCGTCGAGGGGGCCGACCAGGGTGTCGAGGTAGCGCGACTCGAAGTCGTGGGTCTCCCCCGTCGCCCAGGCCGTGAGGTCGAGGACGGGGTAGCTGATCGTGGCGCAGGCGTAGACGTCGGTGCCGGTCAGGGAGGCTGCGGCGGTCCAGCCGCCCGCGCTGCCGCCGCGGATCGCCAGCCGGCCGCGGTCGGCGGTGCCCTCGTCGGCGAGGGCGAGGGCCACGGCGGCGCAGTCCTCGACGTCGACCACGCCCCACTGCCCGCGCAGCCGGTCCCGGTACGCGCGCCCGTATCCGGTCGACCCGCCGTAGTCGACCTCGGCGACGCCGATGCCGCGGGAGGTGAAGTAGGCGATCTCCAGGTCCAGTACGAGCGGGGATCGGCCGGTGGGCCCGCCGTGCGCCCAGATCACGTAGGGCGGCAGTTCGGCGCCGGGGGCGACGCAGCCGGGGTTGTGCGGCGGGTGGACGTGGGCGTGGATCTCACGGCCGTCGGGGCCGGTGAAGGTGCGGATCCGCGGTTCGGGGTAGTACGCCGGGTCCACGGTGTCCTCGTGCCGGGCGCCGATCGCCCGGGCGCGGCCGGTGCGCGCGTCCAGCTCGACGACCTCGTGGGCGCTGCGCGGGCCGGCGCCGACGGCGACGACCCGCTCCCCGTGCACGGCGAGGGTGGAGGCGAACTCGGTCCAGGGCCCGGCCACGTCGACGACCTCACCGGTCTCGGGGTCGAGGACGCCGAGCGCGGCGGCCCCGCGGCCGTGCACGACGGCGACGAGGCCGTCCGCCAGCGGGGCGAACCAGCGGTGGCCGAGCTTCCAGAGCGCGCCGCCGAACTCCTCCTCACGCGGGCACACGGGCCGGTGGTCCCGGTACAGGTTCCACCAGCCCGTACGGTCGCTCGCATACAGCAGACAGCCGTCCGTCGACCAGTCGACCTGCGCGATCGACTCCTCGGGACCGCCGGCCACCACGAGGGGTTCCCCGAACGTCCCGTCGGCACCGACCTCGGCGACCAGCGCCTCCGTGCCGTCCCACGGCATCCGCGGATGGTCCCAGGCCAGCCAGGCGGCCCGCCGGCCGTCGGGCGACAGCCGGGCCCCGGTGACGAACCGCCGCCGTTCGTCGGTGAGTTCGCGCACGGCACCCCGGTCCGATGCCGCCGACCCGTCCAGCGGTACGGCGGCCAGGACCCGGCGCACGTCGGTGGGACCGTCGCCGGTGAACTCCTCCAGCACGCACCACACTTCGTCGCGCCCGGCCGGGAACTGCGGTTCCGCCCAGCGCAGTCCGCCGCCCACCTCCGACACCGGGGTCAGCGGACGGGGCTCACCGCCGGGCTCGCAGGCGTACAGGCGCTGGTCGGCGAAGTGCACGAACACCACCAGGGCCCGGCCGCCCAGCACCTGGCCCGCCCAGGGCTGTCCGCCGTACTCGAGGACCCTGCTGCGCACGTTCCACGGCGCAGGCAGGACCGACTCCTCGGTGCCGTCGGCCCGCCGTCGCACCAGCGTGCGCCGACCGCCCTCGGTGGGCCGGGGGGCCGTCCACCACACCTCGTCGCCGACGAAACCGACGTACTCGGGGCGCCCGTCGTGCGCGGCGGCGAGACGCGCGTCGAGGGGGGAGGGCCAGGTGCCGTACGGCAGGTTCTGCACGTCTCGCTCCTCTAGGCCGTGCGCAGGAAACGGTCGAGGACGTCGACGCCGAAGTGCAGCGCCTCGACGGGGACCCGTTCGTCGACACCGTGGAAGAGGGCCTGGTAGTCGAGGCCCTCCGGCAGCCTCAGCGGGGCGAAGCCGTAGCCGGTGATCCCGAGCCGCGAGAACTGCTTGGCGTCCGTACCGCCGGACATGCAGTACGGCACCACGTGCCCCTCCGGTGCGAACTCCTCGACGGCCGCCCGCATCCTGGCGTACGTCGGCGAGTCCACCGGCGCCTGGAGGGCGACCTCGCGGTGCTCGAACTCCCAGTTCACGTCGGGCCCGGTGAGCGCGTCTAGGGTGGCGCGGAACTCGTCCTCGCAGCCCGCGAGATACCGTCCGTCGACGTACGCCACCGCCTCCCCCGGAATCACGTTGATCTTGTAACCGGCGTCCAGCATGGTCGGGTTGGCGCTGTTGCGGACGGTCGCCTCGACCAGTTTGGCCGCCGGGCCGAGCTTCTCCAGCAGACCGTCCACGTCGTCCAGGTCGGCCTCGATGCCGTAGAGGGCGGCGAGTTCGGTGAGCGCGGCCGTCACCGTGGGGGTGAGCCGCAGCGGCCACTCGTGCTCGCCGATGCGGGTGATCGCGGCGGCCAGCCGGGTCACCGCGTTCTCCCGGTTGACCTTGGAGCCGTGTCCCGCGCGTCCGCGCGCGGTCAGCTTCAGCCAGCCGGTGCCGCGTTCGCCGGCCGCGATGGGGTAGATCTCGCGTCCGGTGCCGTCGTGGAAGGTGAACGCGCCCGACTCGCTGACGCCCTCCGTGCAGCCTTCGAAGAGGTGGGGGTGGCGGTCCGCGAGGAACCCGGAACCGTCCTCGGCGCTGGCCTCCTCGTCGGCGGTGAAGGCGACGACGAGATCGCGCCGGGGCCGGACGCCCCGGCGGGCCCAGGACCGGACGACGGCGAGGATCATCGCGTCCATGTTCTTCATGTCGACGGCGCCGCGCCCCCACACGACGCCGTCGCGCACCTCCCCGGAGAAGGGGTGCACGCTCCAGTCCGCGGGCTCGGCCGGCACCACGTCCAGGTGCCCGTGGACGAGCAGGGCGTCCGCGGACGGGTCGGTGCCCTCGATGCGGGCGACCACGTTGGTGCGGCCCGGCGTGCGCTCCAGCAGCGTCGGCTCCAGTCCCGCCGCGGCGAGCTGTTCGGCCGCGTACTCGGCGGCGGGCCGCTCCCGGCAGTCCCCGCCGCCCCGGTTGGTCGTGTCGATCCGGATGAGGTCCGAGGTGAACCGGACGACCTCGTCCCTCGCCTGCCCGTCAGCCATACTGTTCCTCCACCGCGGCCGAGACGACCGTCGTGACCGCTTTGAACGTGCGAATGCCCTCGTACATGGTGCCGCTGGTGTAGGCGACCCTGCGCTCCCCGGTCCGCGCCACGCCCGGCACCACGGTCGCGGCCATCGCCAGGTGCTCGGCGTCGAACTCCACGGCGACGGTGAACGGCCCCGCGTCCACCGGCTCCCGGCGCACCGCCAGCCGGGCGGCCTCCCTGGCCGCGGCCCGGATGTCGGCGGCGGTCCTGGCCGGGGTCCGGCACACCGCCGCGTACCGCGACACGTGGTCCTTGACGGCGACCTTCAGCGCCTCGGGCGCGTACCCGAGCGCGTCCTCGCAGGCCACGTCGTCGCCGGTGACCAGCACGACCGGCACCCCGTACTCGGCGACGACCCGCGCGTTGAGCAGCCCCTCGCTGGCCCGTACGCCGTTCAGCCACACCCCGGTGATGGAGTTGGCGAGGTAGGTGTGGGCCAGGACGCCCTCCGCGCCGGCGCCGGCGTGATAGCCGACGAACGCGATGCCGTCGACGTCGCCGTGCTGGACGCCCTCCACCATCGACAGCGACTTGTGCCGCCCGGTGAGCATCTGCGCCCGCTCGTCGAGCCGCTCCAGGAGCAGGTTGCGCATCGTCCAGTGCGCCTCGTTGATCAGGACCTCGTCGGCACCGCCGTCGAAGAACCCGAGGACGGCCGCGTCGACGTCGGAGGTGAACAGCGCCCGGCACCGCTCCCACTGCGGCGTCCCCGGCAGCACGTCGGCCGGCCAGGTCACGCCGGTGGCGCCCTCCATGTCGGCGCTGATCAGGATTTTCATGCGCGCGTCCGTCCTCTCCCGGAAAACCCCCTGAGCTTAACGGTCCGTCGCCGAAGCCTGTCGCGCCCCGGGCACGGGTGTGTCCGTCGTGGAGGTGGGTGAGGGGGAGCAGGGCCCGCCGGGCCGCGGCCGGACGCCGCCGTCGGGTACCAGGGGCGCGGCGATGTTCCCCCGGGGTGCCGGCCGGACGACCGCGACCGGTCCCGGCGGTAACGGCCGGCCCGGCCGTTACCGGGACGCGCTCCCGGCGATGCCCGCGGGCCCGTAGGCCGCGGTGAGCAGGGTCGGAAGGTCGTCCGGGGCGACGTCGTAGGACTGGGTGCCGACGGCCGCCAGCGCGAGGCTCGCCAGGACCGAGCCCGTCCGCGCGCAGCGCACCGCGTCCAGGCCCGCCGCCAGGGAGGAGAGGTAGCCGGCGCGAAAGGCGTCGCCGACCCCGGTCGGGTCGGCGACGACGGCCGCCGGGGCCGCCGGGACGTCCACGGGCGGCTCGCCCGCCCGCTCGACACGGCTGCCCTTCTCGCCGAGCGTCGTCACCCAGGTGCCGACCCCGGCCAGGACGTCGGTGTCGGACCAGCCCGTCTTCTCGAGCAGCAGCCCGTGCTCGTACTCGTTGGTGAACAGGTGGTCGGCGCCCTCGACGAGTTCGCGGATCTCGGCCCCGTCCAGGCGGGCCAGCTGCTGGGACGGGTCGGCCAGGAAACGGACACCGGCGGCCCGGCAGGCCCGGGTGTGCCGCAGCATCGCGGCCGGGTCGTCGGCCCCGATCAGCACCAGGTCGACGCCCGCCCCCAGGACCCGCGCGAGGTCGATGGCGGAGGCCTCCGCCATCGCCCCCGGGTAGAACGACGCGAGCTGGTTGCCGTCCGGGTCGGTGGTGCACAGGAAGCGGGCGGTGTGACGGGTGGCGGAGACGCGTACGGCGCTCGTGTCCACCCCCAGGCCGCCCAGCCGGATCCCGTACGCGTCGAAGTCGGCGCCCACCGCCCCCACCAGCATCGGGCGGTGCCCGAGCCGGGCCAGCCCGTACGCGATGTTGGCGGCGACCCCGCCCTCCCGGATCTCCAGGGTGTCCACCAGGAACGACAGGGAGATCCGGTCGAGACGGTCGGCCAGCAACTGGTCGGTGATCCGGGCGGGGAAGGTCATGAGGTGGTCGGTGGCGATGGAGCCGGTGACGGCGATCCTCATCTCACACCCCGGCCGCGGCCCGCAGCGCGGCCGCCCGGTCGGTGCGCTCCCAGGTGAAGTCGGGCAGCTCGCGGCCGAAGTGACCATAGGCGGCGGTCTGCGCGTAGATCGGGCGGAGCAGGTCCAGATCACGGATGATCGCGGCCGGACGCAGGTCGAAGACGCCGACGACGGCGGCCTGGATGCGGTCCACCGGCAGGGTCTCGGTGCCGAAGGTCTCCAGGAACAGACCGACCGGCTCGGCCTTGCCGATCGCGTACGCCACCTGGACCTCGCAACGGGACGCCAGCCCTGCGGCGACCACGTTCTTGGCTACCCAGCGCATCGCGTACGCCGCCGAGCGGTCCACCTTCGACGGGTCCTTGCCCGAGAAGGCACCGCCGCCGTGCCGGGCCATGCCGCCGTACGTGTCGATGATGATCTTGCGGCCGGTCAGGCCGGCGTCTCCCATCGGACCGCCGACCTCGAAGCGGCCGGTGGGGTTCACCAGCAGCCGGTAGCCGTCGACGTCCAGTTTGATGCCCTCGTCCAGCAGCGCCCTCAACTCCGGCTCCACCACGAACTCGCGGATGTCCGGGGCCAGCAGGGACTCCAGGTCGATGTCGGAGGCGTGCTGGGAGGAGACGACGACCGTGTCGAGGCGGGCGGCGCGTTCGCCGTCGTACTCGACGGTGACCTGGGTCTTGCCGTCGGGGCGCAGGTAGGGGACCGCGCCGTTCCTGCGGACGGCCGTCAGCCGCTGGGAGAGGCGGTGGGCGAGCCGGATGGGGAGCGGCATCAGCTCGGGCGTCTCGTCGGTCGCGTAGCCGAACATCAGGCCCTGATCGCCGGCGCCGCCGGTGTCCACACCCTGCGCGATGTCGGGGGACTGGGCGCCGATGGACACCGAGACGCCGCAGGAGGCGCCGTCGAAGCCCTTCCTGGAGGAGTCGTAGCCGATCTCCAGGATCTTGTCGCGCACCAGCTGCGGGATCGGCGCGTACGCCTTGGTGGTGACCTCGCCGGCCACGTGCACCAGGCCGGTCGTGATCAGGGTCTCCACTGCGACCCGGGAGGCCGGGTCCTCGCGCAGGAGAGCGTCGAGGATCGTGTCGCTGATCTGGTCGGCGATCTTGTCGGGGTGGCCCTCGGTCACGGACTCCGAGGTGAACAGGCGACGGGACATGACGGGGACGTCTCCTTACCGGCGGGCGGGGGCGGCACCGCACCGCGAGGCCGCGGTGCGGTGCCGGACGAGTGCGGAGCGGACGGCGTCAGCCCTCCGGGTGGTGGACGGCGAAGACCGTGTACGCGTGCGGGTCGGGCTTGGCCAGCGCGGCCGCGCGGTCGCGGTAGACCTGGACGTCCGGGTCGTCCATGGTGGCCTTGATGGCGCGCTTGCTCTCCCACTGCGCGTAGTAGACGAGACGCTTGCCGTCGAGGCTGGTCATGATGTTCACCGAGATGCAGCCGGGACGGTGCCGGATGAACTTCTCGGCGCCCTCGCTGAGCACCTCGGCCAGCTCCGTCTGCTTCTCCGGCTCCACCTCGAAGACGTTGATCATCGCGAAGGTTCCGTCGTCGGTGCGGATGACGGTCTCGGACATGGTGTCTTTCCTCTCCACTGGGCTTGCTCACGGGGCTGCGGTCACCGGCTCCTCGAGGCGGACTCGAGGTGCCGTCGGGACGGGGGTCTTCACGCGGGCGGGTCCGCCCACGCGCGGGCCACCTCCACCGCCTGGGCGGGGTTGAGGCGGGGGTCGCAGTGGGACGCCGGGCCGCCGGTCCGGCCGGGCGCGGTGTCGAGTTCCGCCGGGTCCGCCCAGACGCACTCGGCGACGTCGTACGGCGTGGTCTCCAGATGCAGTCCGGCGGGCGTGCCGCCGGCCTCGGCGACGACCCGCAGGAAGGTGCGCACCTCCTCGATCACCGTGCGCACCGAGCGGACCTTGACGCCCGACGGCGACCTGACGGTGTTGCCGTGCATCGGGTCGCACAGCCACGCCACCGGATGGCCGGCCTCGCGCACGGCGGCGACCAGCGGTGCCAGCGCGTCGCCGACGGCCCCGGCGCCCATCCGGGCGATCAGCGTGAGCCGTCCCGGCTCGCGGGCCGGGTCGAGGCGGGCGCACAGCGCGAGCAGTTCCTCCGGCCGGGTCGTCGGACCGACCTTGCACGCGACCGGGTTGGTCACCTGAGCGAGCATCATGACGTGCGGCCCCTCCGGGTGGCGGGTGCGCTCGCCGATCCAGGGCAGGTGCGTGGAGGCCAGCAGGATGTCCCCGGCGGCGGTCCGCCGCAGCAGCGGCAGCTCGTAGTCGAAGACGAGCGCCTCGTGGCTGGTCCACACCGGCGCTCCCGCGGGCAGCGCCCAGGCGCTGGTGCGCTGCCGCAGGCAGGAAACGGCGCGGTGGGCCGCGTGGTAGCCGTCCAGCAGCCGGCGGGGGTCGGGGCGGCGGGCCGCCCGGGTCGGCTCGGGACCGTTGACCAGGTGGCCCCGGTACACGGGGAGTTCCACCCCGTCCACGACCTCGGTGGGCGCGCTGCGCGGCTTGGCGAACTGGCCGGCGATCCGGCCGATGCGCACCACGGGCCTGCCCGTGCCGGCGGCCATGATCCCGGCCAGCGCGTCCAGCAGCCCGGCCTTGCGCAGGACCGCCGGAGGTTCGCACTCCGCCGGGTCCTCGGCACAGTCGCCGGCCTGGATCACCAGGTAGTGTCCGGCGGCGGCCTCGGCGAGCAGGGTCCGCAGCAGGCGGACCTCCTCCGAGCCGGCCAGGCCCGGCAGCCGGGCCAGTTCGGCGCGGGCCGCCGCCACCTGGACGGGGTCGTCCCAGTGCGGCTGCTGTTCGGCGGTGCCCAGATCGCGCGGGAAGTCCTCGTCGAGGCCGTCGAGGGGGTGCTCCGTCGTGAGCGTGTGCGGCGGGTGTCCGGGACGGGGCGGCCCAGTCACGGTCGTCCTCCTGTGGGTCGGGGCGGCTGGTGGGGCGGGGCCGGGGATCCGGCGGGCGCCATCAGAACGGCGACTCTCCGGCAGGCAGCCGCCGTGCCATGGTCAGACCGTCCGCGACCGGCAGCATCACGAGCTGGACGCGCTCGTCCCGGCGGGCGTGCTCGTTGAACTTGCGGATGGCGGCCGCCTTCTCGCCGGGGAAGTCGGCGATCACCTCGCCGCTGAAGAGCGTGTTGTCGACGAGCAGGAGCGCGCCGGGCTTCATCCGGGGGACCAGTTCCTCCCAGTAGGAGATGTAGCCGGGCTTGTCGGCGTCGATGAAGGCGAGGTCCAGGTGCGGTTCGGCGGGCAGGGCCCGCAGCGTTTCCACGGCCGGGCCGAGCCGCAGCTCGATGCGGTCGTCGACGCCCCCGAGGGCCCAGAACTCCCGGGCCGTCGCCGTCCATTCGTCGGAGACGTCGCAGGTGATCAGCGAACCGCCCGGCGGCAGCCCGCGGGCCAGGCAGAGCGAGGAGGTGCCGGTGAAGGTGCCCACCTCGACGATGCGGCGGGCGCCGAGCAGCCGCACCAGGAAGGTCAGCAGGGCGCCCTCCTCGGGCGCGACGACCATGTGTGCCTGGTCGGGGACGACCGCCCTGGTCCGCTCCGCCATCTCCACCAGGAGCGGGTCGGGGGTCATCCGGCCGGCGGTGAGCAGGTAGTCGTGGAGGTCGGGGGTGAGCGCGATGTTCCTGAGCGTTTCGTTCCGCAGCACGGGGTGACTCCCGGTGGTCGTAGGGACGGGTGCGCAGGGTGGGGACGGGGGTGGGCAGGGACGGGGCACGCCCGTCTCAGACGGCCGGGCGGGGAACGGGGGGCGGCCACCTGTCGTAGGCCCGGCGGACGGCGTCGTCCTGGCGGGGAAGGGCCGCGGTGACCTCGCGCAGATCGCCGGCGCAGTGCAGTTCGAAGCGGCGCCGGCCCGCGGGGCGCGCGGGATCACGGACGAAGTACAGGACGGTCGAGCCGTCGGGTGTGCCCTCGTGCGGGTTGTGGCCGCCGCCCTCCCACAGCAGCCCGGCCTCGGCGTGCCAGGCGGTGACGAGCCGCCGCAGCAGCGGCCCCTGCGGGCGGCGGACCACGAACGCCGTGTGGTCCTCGAAGCGGTGCGCGGCCTCCGACTCCTCGATCCGCCGGTCGAACGCGCGGCTGTCGCGGGGGAAGAGGAACACCTCCACCGCGGGGTGCCGCCGTCCGTCCGGCAGATCGAGGCGCAACCGCGTGATGTGGACCTCGCTCCGGGCCGGGTCGAGGCCGTGACGTTCGCTCAGCCGCCCCCGGACCACCGTGCTCGGCACGGTCGGCGAGGGAGCCAGCCCGGCCCGCTCCAGGTCGTGCAGCCCGGCTGCGAGGGTGGCCGGGAACAGCAGCACCGCGCAGTGGTCGAACACGCAGTCACGTTCCGCCAGTGACACCGCCGCGCCCCGCGGCGGGACCGGCGCGAGGAGGTCGGACACCGGTGCCGTGGAAGCGAGGCGGGCGTCCCGGATGGTCTCGTCCAGCCGGCGCAGATCGGCGCCGGAGAATGCGCCGCCCCCGCGCCTTCCCGCGGACGTCAGCGCCATTTCCTCGGTTTTTCCAGAAGGACGAACGAAGGTCATTGATACCTCCTGCATCAGGGCCGACGGAATTCTGTGTCGGTCTTCGGCCGCCGGGCAAGAGCAACTTTGCGGGGTGCGGGTCACGGAGAGGGGAAAAGGGCGCACGGGACTCCAGCGCACCCGGCTGAACAGGAAAAACGCAGATAGTTCGCCCTTCTCGATGACTCTCATCGGACCAGCCGATCGACCGCGCCGACCCTCGTTCCGACCCCTTCCACAAACGGAACTCGCTATTTCTCTATTGAGATTCCTTACCGTCCGGGGAGCCGCGGGTTTCCCACGCGCAGCGAATCCCGCGACAGGGCTGCATTCGGTTCCGCCGATGGACCTCATCGGCGGAACCGAACAGAGGGTGCGGGCCGCCCGAAAACAGTTCCCACACCCAACCGGAACCGCTTCGATAAGGCTTCTCTATCCGGGCGTGGCGGCGAATGCCCATCAGGATTTCTTATCGGGTGCCGCTGGACGATCCCTTCGGCCGCCGCACAGAATCCGTGCCGCAAGGCAGTGACCGTTTCTCTGCCGCAGACGGAGGTTTCCTCGTGAACGCTCCCGCACTTCCCATGGAATCCCCGACGGCGTTCCCCACGTTCTCCGACGCGCTGGGACGTGCCGCCGCGCGCCGCACCGGGCCCGCCCTGTGGGACGGCGGCCGGTGGCGGACCTGGCAGGACTGCCTGCGCCAGGCCGAACGGACCGCCGGCGCCCTGCACCGGCGCGGGTTCACGGCCGGGGACGTACTGGCGGCCCAACTCCCCAACTCGTGGGAGCTGGTGGTGCTCCATGCCGCCACGGCCCGCCTCGGCGTCCTGCTGCTGCCTCTGCACCGCGCCTACGGCTCCCGCGAGGCACGGGTCCTCATCGAGCAGTCCGGCGCGATCGGCCTGGTCACCGACTCCTTCCGCCGCGGCCACGACCGCGTCGGCGAGATCCTGACCCTGCGCGAGCGGTGCGCCTCGCTGCGGCACGTGTGGGTGCGCACGACGGGGGCGCCCTTGACCGGCGCCGCGCTCCGCGACCACACCGAGCTGTTCGACGAGGAGCCGGAGCCGTCCTCGGAGCTACCGCCGGCGCCCCGGGACCCGCACGCGCCGCTGGTGCTGCTCGCCTCCTCCGGGACGACCTCGCAGCGGCCGAAACTCTGCGTCCACAGCCACGGCGGGCTGCTCGGCAACGCCGCGGCCGTCGCGGCGGACGGCGGGCTCGGTGCCGCCGACACCGTCGTCTCCGCGAGCCCCCTCAGCCACGCCTTCGGCCTGCTGTCGGTGCACCTCGCCCTGGTGACCGGCGGTGCCGTCGGACTCTTCGGCGCATGGGACGCCCGGCGTTTCGCGGACGCCCTGGCCGCCACGTCGGCGACCGCGGCGTTCGCGGTCCCCGCCCAGCTGCGCGATCTGATCGGCCTGCCGGCCGCCGACGGCGCCCCCGCAGGCCCGGTCCTGCCCGCCCTGCGGGAGGTTCGCACCGGCGGCGCCCCCGTGCCCCGCGAACTGGCCGACGGCGTACGGCGGACGCTGGGCGCGCGGCTCGTCGTGCAGTGGGGGATGACGGAGGTCGGTGCCGGCACCTACACCCGGCCCGGCGACCCGCCCGAGGCCGCGTTCACCATCGGCCGTCCGGCGTCCGGCGCCCAGGTCCGGGTGCTGAACGGGGACGGCGATCCGGCCGCTCCCGGCGAGACCGGCGAACTCCAGTACCGCAGCCCCTACATGTTCAGCGGCTACTTCCGCGCCCCGGAGCAGACCGCCGCGGCCCTCACCCCCGACGGCTGGCTGCGCTCCGGAGACCTCGCCGCGCTCGGCCCGGACGGGTCGGTCAGCTACCGGGGCCGTTCGGACGAGCTGATCAACCGCGGCGGGCTGAAGTTCAGCGCCCTGGAGGTGGAGGAACTCCTCGACGACCTCCCGCAGTTGGCGCAGCACGCCGTGGTGGGCCGGCCCGACCCCCGGCTCGGCCAGCGCTCCTGCCTGCTCGGCGCCCTCCGCGAGGGCGCGCGGCTGACCCTGGAGGACGTCACCGAGCACCTCTCCCGCAAGGGACTCGCGACCTACAAGCTCCCGGAACAGCTGGTCCTCGTCGACCGCCTCCCGACCACGGTCACCGGCAAGATCGCCCGCGCCCGCCTGAAGACGATCCCGCTGCCCCCGCTCGCCCCGCGTACGCCCCGCCGCGCGCCCGAGCCGGTGGCCGCACCGGCTGCCGGAGAGACGACGTGACGCCCCGGGACGTGACGCCCCGAGGACCCGTCCCGCCGTCCCGCCCGCCGACGGCTGCCGCCCGGGCCCCGGGCCACGGGGCCGTCCTTTCCGCCCCGCCGGCCTGTCCGTTCGCGTCCCGGGCCCCGCGCCGCGAGGCCCGGCCCTCAAGCAGCCAACTGCTTGCGCAGCACCGTCTGCAGTCCGATGAGGTTGGGGTTGGTGGAGTTGCGGTCCAGCCAGGTCATCGTGACCGGCGTGCGCAGATCGGCGTCGTCGACCTGGACGACCGCGACCTCGCCCCTCTCGGCCTGGGCGCGCACCGCGAGCGACGGCAGCAGCGCGCAGCCCATGCCGGCCGCCACGCAGGCCCCGAGCGTGCCGATGCTGGACACCTCCGCGACCGGCTCCTTCGCGGCGGACCCCGTGAAGGCGTTGTCGTACATCTCCCTGAACCCGCAGCCCCGTTCGGTGGCCAGGAAGGGCTCCGCGGACAGCTCCACGAGGCCGGCCCTGCCGCGGCCGGCCAGCGGATGCTCCGGCGGCACGATGACCACCAGCGGTTCCTCCGCCAGGGTCTCCGCCCGCAGACCGGCGTCCGGCGGCGGATCGCCGAAGGTCAGGCAGACGTCCAGGTCGCCCCGGCGCACCGCCTTGTACAGCTCGCCCCGGTTGCCCTGGGTCACCCGCACCCGCGCCTCCGGGTACAGCGAGCGGTAGCGCGAGAGCACCCCGGGCAACAGGTTCAGCCCCACCGTCTCCAGCGCTCCGACCGCAACCTCCGAGCCGGGCCGGGCGACTGCCCAGCGCGCCTCCTCCAGCAGTTTCAGGATGCGCTCGGTGTACTCCGACAGCGCCACTCCCTGCGGTGTCAGCCGTACCTGCCGCTGCGAGCGGTCCAGCAGCTCCACCCCCAGGTCGCGCTCCAGCGCCTGGATCTGGTCGCTGACGCTGGACTGCGCGTAGTGCAGTTCCTTCGCCGCCCGGGTGACGCTGAGCGTCCTGGCGACGGTTTCGAACGTCCGAAGATGTCGTAACTCCACGACCCCGGGTCCCCCTTGGCTGAACGATCGGCTGAGCCGATGTTACCCATAGGGCATTCCCGGCGTCAGCAGCGGCAATTCGCCTTTCCGGTCGGCTTGAATGGTTTGTGCCGCCGCCAACTCTTCTTGCGCGGACGCGATTTATCGAAACGGAAACGAAGGAGAAAACATGTCGACGCAGGCGGAACCGCAACGGGCTTCCGTCGCACCGGCACGAACCGACAAGCCCTCCCGGACCTTGCTGACCGGCCTCTCGCTCGGCTACTTCATGGTCCTGCTGGACATGACGATCGTTTCGGTGGCGCTGCCCGCCATCTCCACTGACCTGCACGTAGGGCTCAGCGGTCTGCAGTGGGTCACCAACGGCTACACCATCACCTTCGCCGCCCTGCTGCTCACCGCCGGCTGGCTCTCCGACCGCTACGGCGGCCGCCGGATCTTCCTCTGGGGGCTCGTGACCTTCGGGGTGCTGTCGGGCGTCTCGGCCGCCGCGACGACCCTGGAGACCCTGGTCGTGCTGCGGCTCGCGCTCGGCGTCGCCGGCGCGCTGCTGCTGCCGGCCTCCCTCGCCGTGATCACCAACGCCTACTCCGACCCCGCCGACCGCGCCCGCGCCGTCGGCAACTGGGCGGCGATCACCGGCGCGGCGCTCGCGGCGGGCCCGCTGGTCGGCGGCGCGCTCACCGACACCGTCGGCTGGCGCGCCATCTTCCTGATCAACGTTCCGCTGGCGCTGGTCAGCCTCGTCATCACCGTCCGCCTGGCCCCGGAGACCGCGCGCAAGCAGCGCAGCGGCCTCGACGTCACCGGCCAGCTCAGCGCCGTGGTCGCCCTGGGCGCCCTGGTGTACGCGCTGATCGAGGGTCCGGACAAGGGCTGGGGCACCGGCCCGGTGGTGGGATCCTTCGTGGTGGCGGCGGTCGCGGCCGTCGTGTTCGTCACCGCCGAGGCGCGGGGCGGCGACGCGGCGATGCTGCCGCTGCGCATGTTCCGCAGCAAGGGCTTCTCCGCCGCGCTGGGTGCCGGTCTGCTCGCCAACTTCGGCCTGTCGGGCCTGCTGTTCGTGCTGTCGCTGTACTTCCAGGAGAGCCGCGGCTACTCCTCCTTCAGCGCCGGCCTGGCCTTCCTGCCGCTGACCCTGCCCACCGCCTTCAACCCCATCTACACCGGGCGCTTGGTCGGCCGGATCGGCCCGCGCCGTCCCGCCACCACCGGCTTCCTCCTCATGGGCGTCGGCGCACTGCTCCAGGCGCCGTTCACCGACGACTCCGCCCTCGCGCTGGCGGCCACCGTGGTGGGCCTGCTCGCCTTCGGCTTCGGCGTCTCCTTCGCCCTGCCCGCCCTGGTGGCCGGCATGGCGAGCTCCGTCCCGACCGAGCTGGCCGGCATCGGCGCCGGCGCGCTCAACTCCGCCCGCCAGGTCGGCGCCTCCCTCGGGGTCGCCGTCCTCGGCGTGATCCTCAACCTGTCCTCGACCAACGCCGACGGCACGCGCTGGGCGCTGGTCGTCGGCGGAGCGACCCTGCTGCTCGGGGCGCTCATCGCCGGCACGGGACTGCGGGGGCGTTCCGCGAACTGAACGCACCCGAACCGGCCCCGTCGACGCGCAGCGCCCTGCTGTCCTGCCGCCATCCCAGGAGGAGCATTGGCTACCGCATCACCGTCCGCCCGTCCCCGCGCCGGCCGACCGGGCCTGCACGTCGACGGGGTCGACCACCTCGCCTTCGTCACATGGAAACCGCGCGCGACCGTCGAGTTCTACACGCAGGCCCTCGGCATGCCCCTGGTGCACGCGATCACCGCGACAGGCTGGGTCACCGACGACTACCCGGACTTCGTCCACTTCTTCTTCGACATGGGCGCGGGCAACCGCATCGCGTTCTTCTACTACTTCGGCCTGCCGGAGGAGGACGGCCCCAGCGACCTCATGCACCGCTCACGGCACCTCGCCTTCCACGTCGACACCGAGGAGGAGCTCCTCGCCTGGCGTGAACGCCTGAAGGCGCACGGGGTGCGGGTCACCCGTCCGCTGGCCCACGAACTCATCGAGTCGATCTACTTCGACGACCCCAACGGAATCCAGCTCGAGATCACCCGCCCGCTGCGCGAGATGTCCGGCGTCGACTCGCGGGACGCGAAACTCACGGTCCGCGCGCTCGCCGACGTCGCGGAGTCCCCGCGGCCCACGGTCCAGGCGCTGTGGCAGCGCAAGGCGGAGCTCGTCCGCAAAGACGCCCGGACGGAGGTGGCGCGGTGACGCTGGCCCTCTACGTGCTCGACGTCCCGGAGTTCGAACCCGTGGTCCGCACCGCCGAGGCCGCCGGCATGGCTGTCCGCCGCACCGGCGACTACCTCGAGCTGAGCACCGCCGAGGAGGAGATCGTGCTGCACCGCGACCCGGACACGATCCGCACCGCGTTGTGGCACGCCTTCCTCACCGGCGGCCTCGACGGCCGCATCGTCTCCTTCACCTCCGACACGCTCCACCTCGCCAAGGAGGAGGCATGAGCACCCGGCCCCGCCCCGGTACGACGCCCCGGCATCCGGTCCTGGTGGCGGGCGCGGGCCCGGCCGGCCTGAGCGCCGCCCTGGCCCTGCGCGCCGCCGGAGTGCCCGCCGTGGTGCTGGAGCGCCGTACGGAGGAGTCGGTACGGCCCGGCAGCCGGGCCGCCTATCTGCACGGCGCCTCGCTGCGTGAGCTGGAACGGCTGAGCCCCGGCCTCGGTCACGAGATAGCCGGCCGCGGCACGATGTGGGCCACCAAGCGGTCCTACTGGGCCGGTCGGGAGGTGTACACCCACACCTATCCGGTACCGGCGCGCGAGGGGCTCCCGCCGTTCACGAGCCTGCCGCAGGTGATCACCGAGGACCTGATGGCCGCCGCGTGCCGCAAGGCCGGGGTGGAGTTCCACTGGGGCGTGGAGGTGGCGTCCGCCGAGTCCACGCCCGACGGGGTGCGGCTCACGGACTCCGGCGGCGGCGAGTGGCTCGCGGACTACGTGATCGCGGCCGACGGCTCGCGCTCGGTCCTGCGGTCCGCCATCGGCAGCCCGCTGGAGGGGCCGCGCTCGCGGAACACCTTCGTGGTGGTCGACCTCGAGGACGATCCCGACCATCCGATGCCCAACGAGCGGGTCTTCCACTACCGCCACCCCCGGGCCGGCGGACGCAACGTGCTGACCGTGCCCTTCGCGGGCGGCTGGCGGCTCGACCTGAACCTCCTGGTCCACGACGACCCGGAGCGGTACGTCTCCCCGGAGGGCCTGCGCCGCTGGATCCCCCGCATCCTGCCGGAGGCGTACGGCGAGCGGGTGCGGTGGGTGTCGACGTACCGGTTCGCCCAGCAGGTGGCCGCCCGGTTCACCGACGCCCACCACCGGGTGCTGCTGACCGGCGAGGCGTCCCACCTGTTCGCACCGTTCGGGGCCCGCGGCATGAACTCCAGCGTCCCGGACGCCGTCCGGGCGGTGGACGCGGTGGTGGAGGCCCTGCAGGCCGACGGGGCGTCCGCCGCCGAGGCGGCGGTCGCCCGGTTCGCGCGGGAACGCAAGGAGGCGGCGGACTACAACCGCGCCTGCGCCAGCGCCGCCCTGGAGCACATGCTCGCGCACCGTCCCTCGCTGTGGCTGCGCCAGCGGGCCGCGGCGGCGGTGGCCACCGCGGGGCGCCGGGCGGGCGCGTGGCTGGATTCCGCGCCCTACGGGCCGAAGCTGGCCGCGCGCGGCGCCGCGCGCAGCTCGTACTGACCCGCTGTCCCCGCACCTCCTGGAACCGCCCCCGACGGCGGCGTGCCGGACCGGTTCTCCCCCGGACGGTCCGCGGGCGTCGCCGCCGGGGGCCCGCTCAGGGCGGGGACAGGGGTGCGCCCTCGAGTGTGGCGCGGGCCGCGGAGCGGGCTGCGTCGACCACGGACGGGCTCACCGTGGGCGAGAGCGCCAGATAGACGGGCAGCGGGGCCGGCGCCGGGCCGAGTGTCCCGGGCCGGGCGGGCCGCAGTTCGGGGTGGTTGTGGTGGGCGTTCTCGTCCAGCGCGGTGTAGGCGAGCCCCGCCTGTACGGCCGCCCGGACCGCCAGCGGGTCGGTGTTCCAGGGGACGGGGCGCCAGGCGATCCCGTGTTCGGCGAGCGTCTCGACGATGCGGATGCTCAGCGCCGACCGGTCGCCGGTCAGCGCGATCGGGACGCGCTCCCCGGGGGCGACGGGGACGTGGCCGTACCAGCCCAGACGCAGGTGCCCCAGCGTTTCGCGGCGGTCGGTCACCGTGCCCAGCAGCAGGGCCGCCTCCAGTTCGCCTTCGGCGACCTGGTCGGCGAGCGTGGCGCTGACGCCGGTGACCATGCAACATCGCAGGTTCGGTCTTTCGGCCGCGAGTTGGGTGAGCATGGTGCGTAGTCCCTCGGCGAAGTGGATCGAACAGCCCATGCGGAAGGACTCGTGGCTGCGGATCGCCGACAGTTTGTCGAGGACCTCGTTGTTGAGCAGGATGACGCGTCGCGCGTGCGCCACGAGTTCCCGGCCGGCCGGGGTCAGCCGTAAAGGACGCTTGGTACGTTGGAACAAAGGCGCCTGGATGATGGATTCCAGCCGCTGCATCTGCTGGCTCACGGTCGGCTGGGTCACGTGGAGCGACTCCGCGGCACGGGAGAAACCGTCTTCGTTGACCACGGCCAGAAGGGTGCGCAGGAGCTTCACCTCTATGTCTCGCTGTAACACCGCATCACACCTGTTCCGACGGGAACGGCACCGGAGCACCTGGAGAGGCGACGTTTCCGGTGGCGGTTTTTCCGGACGTGCGGCAGCACAACATGGGCCCCCCGTAGCTCGCATATCCAAAAGGCAGGTGGAGGTATTGATACCTGATCGCTCGGATGTGCGACGAGAGCCGCTTCGTGAAAAATGGCGATAAATGCCCGTGTCGTCCGCCAGATTTTACCGGTTCTTCGACTTGGGGGACTTGGCGGGGCCGGGAGCTCGAGGTAATACCCAGCCCGCTCGTCCCCGAAACGCGCATGTTCGGTGCGCCGTTTCCGGCCACCTCACTTTTCGCCGCCTCGCCGGAGAATACCGGGAACCGGAAAGCGGGAATGTGCCGGGGTTCGACACGGAGAGCGCCCGGGCCCGGAGCCCCCCTCCTCGGCCCCGGGTACGGACACCGCCCCGCCTCCGCGCTCGAGGGGTCCCGCGCGGCACCCGTCCCACCGCACCGGCCGGGCCACCGAACTCGTGCACCGCGGGAACGCCGGTCAGCGCCCGGGAAGGGCCAGTTCGAACCAGACCGACTTGCCCGCGGCGGTCCGGCTGGTGCCCCATTCCCTGGCCAGCGTGCTCACCACCCGCAGCCCGCGCCCGGACTCGTCGTCGGGTCCGGCGCTCAGCAGGGTCGGCAGCTCGTGGTCGTCGTCGTCCACCTCGCACAGCAGCGTCTCCCCGCGCACCAGCCGCAGGGTGACCGGCCGTCCGTGCGCGTGCCGTACGGCGTTGGTCACCACCTCGCTGACCAACAGCTCGGCCGGGTCGGCCAGCTGCGCGAGCCGCCAGTCGTGGAGCTGTTCGCGGACCGCGGCGCGGGCCCGGCCGGCCTGGGCGGGGTCGAGGGGGAGGGTCCACTCGGCGACGTCGCCGGGTCCGATGCCGTGGAGACGGGCCATCAGGAGTGCCACGTCGTCCTTGCGGCTGCCCCGGCCCGCCTTCGAGAACGTATCGGCGAGGGCGCGGACGATGGTGTCGCAGGCGTCGTCCATGGAGGCGGCCGGGTGGGCGGCGGACTCGCACAGGGCCGCCAGGCCCACGGCGATGTCCTCGCCGCGCATCTCGACGAGTCCGTCGGTGCACATCACGAGCCGGTCGCCGGGCGCCACGCGCACGCGTACCGCCTCGAAGGGCACTCCGCCGACGCCGATGGGGGCGCCGGTGGGCAGGTCGAGCAGTTCGCTGCGGCCGTCGTCGGCGCGCACCAGCACGGGCGGGACATGGCCCGCGTTGGCGAGGTGCAGCTCGCTCGCGATCGGGTCGTAGACGGCGTACAGGCAGGTGGCGAGGTAGGTGTCGCCGAGGCGCTGGGCCAGGTCGTCGAGGTTGCGCAGGAGTTGCGCGGGCGGCAGGTCGAGCGCCGCCATGGTCTGCACGGCGGTCCGCAACTGGCCCATCCTGGCGGCGGAGTGGAGACCGTGACCCATCACGTCGCCGACGACGAGCGCGGTGCGGGCGCCGGGGAGTTTCACGGAGTCGAACCAGTCGCCGCCGACCCGCCCCAGCAGGGTGCCGGGCAGATAGCGGGTGGCGATGTCGCAGCCCGCCATCCGCGGCGGTATGTGCGGCAGCATGCTGTCCTGGAGGGTCTCGGCGACGCTCTCCTGGTAGGTGTACATGCGCGCGTTGTCCAGCACCAGGCCCGCCCGGGCGGCGAGTTCGGCGCCGGTGACCCGGTCCATGTCGTTGAACTCGGCACGCTCGGGGTGGCGCAGCAGGACCATGAAGCCGAGGACGACGTGGCGGGCCTTCAGCGGGACGACGAGCATCGAACGGCCCGTGATCAGGGGCCGGAGGTCGCGCTTGTCGAACTGCGAGGCGACGGCGTGGCCCAGCTGCTCGCTGATGCGCGGGACGAGGACGGGTTCGCCGCTGGTCATGCACTGGAAGAACGGGGTGTGCTCCGGGAAGGGCATGGCCTCGCCGACGGGCACCACGTCGTCCCAGCGGCCGGGTTCGTCGGTGTGCTCCAGGGCGACCCGGTGCCACATGGTCCTGGTGTCCGGCACGCCCTCGGGGAACCCCTCGCCGGCGACGACCTGTTCGCGCAGATAGGTGCAGGCGACGTCGGTGAAGCGCGGTACGACGGCCCTGCTGACCTCGCCGATGGTGCGGGACAGGTCGAGGGAGGTGCCGATCCTCCCGCTGACCTCGTTGAGGAACTCCAGGCGCTCGCGGACGGCGGCGTGCTCGAGGTCCTCGCCCTCGTTGCCCTCGTCGCCCTCGTCCTCGGGCGCGGACCGACCGGCGGCCGCGGCGCGGGCGGCCCGCTCACGGCGGGCTCTGCGCTCGACGCGCCGCGCGACACCCCAGTCGGGGGTGACGGGCACTCGGTCGTTCTGGCTGAACTCCAGGATGGGATAGCCCAGTTCGAGGACCTGGGAGACGATGCGGGCGCTCTCCTCGACGCTCATGCTGGGCAGGATGTCGGGGAGCCTGCGGGCCAGGTCCTCGGCGCCGGGGAAGTCGGTGTGCAGGGCGAAGCCGGGCGCGATGCGCTCGACGCGCGGGCCGTCGTCCCGGTCGGGCCGGTGCAGGCCCTCGGCGTCGGCGGCCAGCACCAGCAGCCGCTCGCTGCCCGGTCCGACGAGGGGGTACGCCCACCACAGCACGTCGACGCGGGGCCTTTCCCACCCGGCGGGCCGGGGCTCCGTCCCGCCCTGCTCGGGCAGGGTCAGCCGGGCCCGCCCGGCGGCCGGGTAACCCAGCCCGCGGTCGAGGGAGTTCCCCAGCCCGGGTCCGAGGTCGTCGTAGGGCGCGTGGTCGTCGTACGGCAGGTGGTCGTCGTACGGCAGGTGGTCGTCGATGTCGGGGAGGGCGCCCGAGACGGGCAGCAGGTCGATGGCGGGCTCGCCGATCGCCTCTTCCCTGGAGACGCCGAACAGTCGGCGGGCGCCGCTGCTCCAGTGCGAGACGAGGCCGGCCCGGTCGACGACGACCACGGCGAGCGGGATGCGTCCGGTGTCCGCGGCCCCGGGTGGCGCACCACTGCCCGCTCCGCGGCTGGGAGGTGTGTCCCTCTCGGTGCCACGGTCCATGGCCCAGACCCTCTCTCCCCAGAGCTGCACATGATCTTCCCCGCAGTCACCACCGTACGGCGCGCGCCGCTCGGGAGTGCGATAATTCTGGAATTGGTTTCACCGGGGAAGTGCTGGGTAACGGGCTCCCCCGGGGTTCCCTCAGTCCTCGTGGCCCAGTTGCAGATCACGCTCCGTGCGGCCGCCGCCCGCCACTTGCAGCACGGTGGCGACCGGCGGGTAACCCGCGGCGATGACGGTGTACTCGCCGGAGGACAGGTCGACGAAGCGGAAGGTGCCGTCCGGGCCCGTGGTGAGGGTGTCCACCACGTTGCCCGCGGCGTCCAGGAGCGTCACGCGCGCGTCCTCGACGGGCCTCCCGCCGGTGGCCCGGACCGTGCCGCGCAGCACCGCGCCGCCGGCGAGTTCGACGTCCTGGCGGGTCTCCCGCGAGGCCTGCACGGTGACCGGCAGCGCGGCGGGGCGGAAGGCGGGGGCGCTGGCGGCGAGGGTGTACTCGCCGGCCACCAGCTCGGTGATGACGTACCCGCCCTCCCGCCCGCTGCGGGTACTGGCGACGACCTCGCCGTGGACGTTGGTGAGGGTGACGGCGGCGTCCCGCACGGGGGTGCCGTCGGCGGTGACGACGGCACCGGCGAGGCGTCCGGCACCGCCGAGGACGACGTCCAGCTCGACGGGGCGCTCACCGACGGTCACGGAGACCGCCTGCGGCTGGTGCCCGCCGGCGGCGGCGATCAGGACGTACGACCCGGAGCCGGGCGTGGCCAGCGCGTACCGTCCGTCCTCGCCGCTGGCGCCACGCCCGATCTGCTGTCCGGCCACGTCGATGAGGGTGAGCGCGGCGCGCGGCACGGCGGTTCCGTCGGGATGCTGCACCGTGCCGCAGACGGGGATGCCCGCGGTGTACGCGGCACGGGCCTGCGGGATGGGGGTGGTCACGGGCGCGGGCTCCGTTTCGGTGGCGTGGTGGGACACCAGCGGTTTCTCCTTGAGGAAGAAGGCGAGGACGAGGCCGAGGACGAGCACCGGCACCAGGTACAGGAAGATCCTCGGCATGGCGTCGGCGTACGCGCCGATGTAGGCGTCGCGCAGCGCCGGGGGCAGGGTGTGGACGAGCTGCGGGGTGATCGACTCGGGGTCGGGGAGGCCGGCGTCCGCGCCGCCGGGGAGGCGCTCGCGCAGGGAGTCGGCGAGTCGGTCGGCGAAGAGCGTGCCGAAGACGGCGGCGCCGACGCTGCCGCCGATCTGGCGGAAGTAGTTGTGGGCGCTGGTGGCGGTGCCGAGGTCGGCGGGGCGCACGGAGTTCTGCACGGCGAGGACGAGGACGGGCATCACCAGCCCGATGCCGGCGCCGAGGACCGCCATCCAGAGGCTGTAGTGCAGCCGGGGCGTGTCGGCCTCGAGCCGGGACAGCAGCCACATGCCGAGCACGGCGAGGCCGCCGCCGAGGACGGGGTACATCCGGTAGCGGCCGGTGTGGGTGATGAGCTGTCCGGAGACGACCGAGGTGACGACGATGCCGCCCATCATGGGCAGCATGAGCAGCCCGGACTCGGTGGCGGAGGCGCCGTCGACCATCTGGAGGAAGGTCGGCAGATAGCTGGCGGCGCCGAAGAGGGCGACGCCGGTCACCAGCCCCACGAGGCTGGTCAGGGTGAAGACGGAGTCGCGGAACAGCCGCAGCGGGATGAGGGGTTCGGCGGCGAAGCGCTCGGCGACCAGGAAGAGGACGGTGGCCAGGGCGGCGCCCGCGCCGAGGGACAGGACGAGGCGCGAGTCCCAGGCGTGCTCGGTGCCACCCCAACTGGTCAGCAGGACCAGGCAGGTGGAGGCGGCGGCGAGCAGCAGGGTGCCGAGCACGTCGAAGCGGGGCCTGGTACGGGGCTTGGGCAGCTCGAGGACGACGGTGACGACGGCGAGGGTGAGCATGCCGAAGGGGACGTTGATGTAGAAGCACCAGCGCCAGGACAGGTGGTCGGTGAAGTAGCCGCCGAGCAGCGGTCCCGCGACGGAGGCGAGGCCGAAGGCGGCGCCGATGAGGCCCATGAAGCGGGCGCGCTGCCGGGGCGGCACGATGTCCGCGATGATCGCCTGTACGCCGATCATGAGCCCGCCGGCGCCGACGCCCTGCACGGCGCGGAAGGCGATCAGCTGTTCCATGGTCCGCGCCCGTCCGGCCAGCGCGGAACCGACGACGAAGACGACGATCGCGAACTGGAAGACGCCCTTGCGGCCGAGGAGGTCGCCGAGCTTGCCGTAGACCGGCAGTCCGACGGTGGCGGTGAGCAGGTAGGCGGTGATCGCCCAGGACATCTTGTCCAGGCCGTGCAGTTCGCCGACGATCTTCGGCAGCGCGGTGGCGACGATCATCTGCTCCAGCGCCGCGAGGAGCAGCGCGAGCATCAGCGCGAAGAAGACCAACCGCACCTGGCGGGGGCTCGGTCCGGCGCGGCGGGCGGTCCCGGGCGCGGCGGGCGGTGGAGGTGTTGCCGCCGGCGCGCTCCGCGCTCCGTCGTGCAGGTCTGCCTGCACCAGAGTGGTCCCACCCACCTACCGCTCCCCTCGTCGCACCTGCCGCACAAGTCCCGCGTGAAGCGACAACTCCGAGCAGGCGCGACGAGTTACGGCGCCGACCCGGTCCGAAGGGAGAACCACTCGAACCGGTGAGGTGGAGCAACGGTCAGGAGCCGTCGGGCTCTTGACGTTCGGTGAACTGCTCGTCGACCGTGAGCTACTTCTCGAGCTCGGTGGCGAGGTTGGCGAGGATCGCGTCGTAGATCCGGCCGAGGCCCTTGGGGGCGAAGGTCCGCTCGAAGAAGCCGCCGATGCCGCCCGCACCGGTCCAGGTGGTGGTCACGACGACGCGGGACCTGCCCTCCCCGGCCGGGGTGACCCGCCAGACGGTGACCATGGAGGAGTTGCGGTCCTTCTCGACCAGCTCGCCGTCGGTGGGCTCGGTGACCTCCAGGAGACAGTCGCGGACGCGCTTGCTGGTGGCCTGGAGCTTCCAGTGGACGAGGGTGCCCTCTCCGTCGCCGCCCTCGCGCACCTCGTACTCGCTGAACTGCTCCGGCAGCAGCTTCGCGCGCGTGCCGCTGTAGTCGGCGATCGCGTCGAACACCGTGTCCGGGGCCGCCGCGACGACCCGCTCGGTGGTGGCCTCGACCTGCGCCATGGGGTTCCTCCAGGTCCTTGTTGCTCGGTGGTTCCTCGGATCGGGGCAAGCCAACCACCCCGGTCCCCGGCCGCCCAAATCGGGGTTGCGCAAGCGGTCGCGGGCCGGTCGGAAAACACCCTCGCACGATCATGGGAACAAGTGTTCTATTGTGAGTCCAGTGCTACCGAGGAGACGTCATGCGCCGGGAGAACCTCACCGCGGAACCCCGCCACGACCGGCCGGCGGACGCCGCGCTGTTCGGCGCGGACGCGGTCACCACCAGGACGTTCGACAGCCCGGAGTTCGCCGGGATCACGTTCCACGAGATCCGGGCCCGCACGATCCTCAACCGGGTGCCGGGCGCCTCCCGGATGCCGTTCGAGTGGACGGTGAACCCCTACCGGGGCTGCACGCACGCGTGCGTGTACTGCTTCGCCCGCAGGACGCACGGCTACCTCGACCTGGACACCGGCGTCGGCTTCGACACCCAGATCGTGGTGAAGGTGAACGCGCCGGAACTGCTGCGCCGCCAGCTGGCCTCGCCGCGCTGGCACGGCGAGCACGTCGCGATGGGCACCGACGTGGACTGCTACCAGCGCGCCGAGGACCGCTACCGGCTGATGCCGGGCATCCTCACCGCCCTGCGCGACCGGGCGAACCCCTTCTCGATCCTGACCAAGGGCACCCTGATCCTGCGCGACCTCGACCTGCTGAAGCAGTCCTGCGAGGTGACCGACGTCGGCATCTCCGTGTCGGTCGGCTTCACCGACACGGAGCTGTGGCGCACCGTCGAGCCGGGCGCCCCGGCCCCGCAGCGGCGCCTGGACGTGGTCCGGACGCTGACGGCGCACGGCATCGGCTGCGGGGTGCTGATGGCGCCGGTGATCCCCTTCCTCGGCGACCGGCCGGACCAACTGCGGGCCACCGTGAGGTCGATCGCGGCGGCCGGGGCCACCTCCGTCACCCCGCTGGTGCTGCACCTGCGGCCCGGCGCCCGCGAGTGGTTCATGACCTGGCTCGGACAGCACCACCCGCATCTGGTGCGCCGCTTCGAGCGGCTGTACGCGGACGGCGCCTACGCGCCGAAGTGGTACCAGCGCCGGATCACCCGTCAGGTCCACGACCTGGCCGAGGAGTACGGGATCGGCCCCACGCGCGCGGGAACGCCCCGCCGGATCCGGCCGCCCGGGCCGGCGGCTGAGCCCGGCGCGGCCGGACCGGCCCGGCTCAGCCTGCTCTGAGCGCGTTCGTGGGCAACCGGCGGCCCAATCGGGTCAAGTATCGGCAGAACAGGTTCTTCCGGGCGCCGATTCCGGGACGATGCGCCGAGGACCGTGATCCACGCGGTCCGTCGACCTCCGTCCTGGGAGGACCCCATGAGGAAACGCGCAGCAGCACTGTGCGGTGCGGCCGCCGTCGTGGCCGGGGCGTTGACCGCCGTGCCCGCCGGCGCGAGCCCGTCGCCCGCCGCACAGGCCGCGCCGACGGCCGGACTCTCCTGGAAGAAGTGCGGCACCACCGACCATCCGACGCTCCAGTGCGCGTCCCTGGCCGTGCCGCTCGACCACGCCGACCCGGGCGGGAAGCAGATCACGCTCGCGCTGTCCCGGGTGCCGCACACCGCCAAGGCGTACCAGGGGCCGCTGCTCGTCAACCCGGGCGGGCCCGGCGGCAGCGGACTGACGCTCGCCGGATTCGTCGCGTCGTCGCTGCCGAAGAAGGTGGCCGCGCAGTACGACGTCATCGGCTTCGACCCGCGCGGGGTGGGCCGGAGCACCCCGGCCCTGAACTGCCGGCCGGGCCACTTCGCCCCGGTCCGCCCGGACTCCGTCCCGTCCACCGGTGAGATCGAGCGCGCCAACCTCGCGCGGGTGAAGGCCTTCGCCGAGGACTGCGGGAAGAAGTACGCGCATGTGCTGCCGTACCTCGACACCCTGAGCGCGGTCCGGGACATGGACGCGATCCGCCGGGCCGTCGGCGCGCCGGAACTGAACTACTTCGGTTACTCGTACGGCACCTACCTCGGCGCGGTCTACGCCAAGCTGTACCCGGAGCGGGTGCGGCGCCTGGTGCTCGACTCGATCGTCGACCCCACCGGCGTCTGGTACGACAACAACCTGACGCAGAACCAGGCCTTCAACGACCGCCACCGCGCCCTGATGGCGTGGATCGCGCGGCACGACGCCACCTACCGGCTCGGCACCGACCCGGAACGCGTCGAGGCGAAGTGGTACGCCATGCGGGCCGCGCTGGCGAAGGAACCGGCGGGCGGCAAGGTGGGGGCCGCCGAGCTGGAGGACACCTTCATGCCGGGCGGGTACTACAACGGCTACTGGCCCTACCTGGCCGACGCGTTCGCCGCGTACGTCAACGACCGCGACGACGATCCGCTGATCGAGACGTACGAGAACTTCGGCGCCGTCGACGCCGCCGGGGGCAACGGCTACAGCGTCTACACGGCGGTGCAGTGCCGCGACGCCCACTGGCCGCGCGACTGGGACGAGTGGCGCTCCGACAACTGGTCGGCCTACCGGAAGGCGCCGTTCATGACCTGGAGCAACGCCTGGTACAACGCGCCGTGCGCGTTCTGGCCGACCCGCTCGCGAGGGCCGGTCGACGTCGCGAACGGCCGGCTGTCGCCGGCACTGCTGTTCCAGGCGACGGACGACGCGGCCACCCCGTACCAGGGGGGCGCGATGATGCACGCCCTGCTCGGCGGATCCAGCCTCGTCGTCGAGGAGGGCGGCGGCAACCACGGCATCACGCTGAGCGGGAACACCTGCCTGGACAAGCATCTGGCGGCCTACCTGGGCGACGGCACGGTGCCGCGCGGGACCGGTCGGGCCGACGCGGTGTGCGAGGCGCTGCCCGACCCGAAGCCGCTGAGCGCGAAGGTCGGCTCGGGTACGGCGCACGGTACGACGCTGCACGGGCTGCTCGGCTTCCGCGGCTGACGCAGCGTCGGCCGCGACCCCGTCGGGGGCGTTGTCACATCCGTGGTCCACCATGGACGCATGAGTGAGCTGACCAGGATTCCCGCCCCCGACGGCGTCGCCGCCGCCGCCCAGTACACGCACGTCGTGCTGGGCACGGGCCGTTTCGTGGCCGTCTCGGGCCAGCTGCCCCTGGACGAGCGGGGCCGGACGGTCGGCGAGGGCGATCCGCGGGCCCAGGCCCGCCAGGTCTTCGAGAACCTGCGGCGCTGTCTGGCCGCCGCCGGGGCGGGCTTCGACGACGTCGTCAAACTCACCTACTTCGTCACCGACATGGCGCACATGCCGGCGATCCGCGAGGCCCGCGCCGCGTACATACCCGACGACCGGCTGCCGGCCGCCTCGGCCGTGCAGGTGGCCGCGCTGGTCCGGCCGGAGTTCCTGATGGAGATCGAGGCGTTCGCGGTGGTCGGCGCATGACGGCCCTCCGGGTGCGCGAGATGACCCTCGGCGACTGCGACCGCGTCTCGGAGATCCGCGTCAGCGGCTGGCGGAGCGCCTACCGGGGCCTGATGCCGCAGTCCCACCTCGACGCCCTCAGCGTGACCGAGGACGCCGAGCGGCGCCGCGGCTGGTTCACGAGCGGCGACGGCAGCGTGGTGAACCTGGTCGCGGAGCGGGCCGGCGAAGTGGTGGGCTGGGCCGCGCACGGCGCCTACCGCGAGGGTGAAGTGCGCACCGAAGACGCCGAGTTGTACGCGATCTACGTCGACCCGGCCCGCGTCGGCGGCGGCATCGGAGGGGCGCTCCTGGCCGAGTCGGTACGGCGGAGCACGGCCGCCGGCCACCACCGCATGCACCTCTGGGTACTCAGGGACAACACCCCGGCCCGCCGCTTCTACGAACGCGCGGGCTTTCGGGCGGACGGCACGGAGGAACCCTTCGAGGTGGCAGGCACGTGGGTACCGGAGGTCCGCTACACCCGGTCCTTGACGGCCTGACGGCCTGACGGCCTGACGGCCCGGCAGCCCCAGCGGTCCCCTCCCGTCCTGTCGGTCCGGTGAGCCGCGGGACAGCCTCCGCGAGCCCGCGGCCGAGGCCCTGGCGCCCGGCCGACGCGACGCTCCGGCCCGGCGCCCCGTCCCGCCCCGCCCCTCCGCTCACCGCTGCCGGGGGATGCGGGCCAGCGCGCGTACCGCCGCCTCCGCGAGGACAGGGTGGGCGAGGGCGTCGTCGAGTACGGGGCGGGCGCGGTCGTCGCCCAGGTCGCCGAGGCCGTCCACGCACGCGAGGGCGACCCGCCGGTACGGGTCGTGCGGGCGCAGCCGCCGCCGCAGCGTGGTGATCAGCGCGGGCACCGCCTCGGGTGCGCGCAGCTCCACCAGGAGCCGGACGGGGTGCAGGGCGTAGGCGACGCGCAGTTCGTTGGTCGCGAGGGCGGCCGCCGCCCTGGCGGTGCGCGGGTCGCCCAGGCGGGCCAGGGCGTGGGCGGCGCAGGCGCAGCGGGGCGGGTCGCGGTGGTTGAGGAAGAGGACGAGGGCCTCGAAGGCGCGCCGGTCCCCGGCCAGCCCGAGGCGGAACGCGGCCAGTTCCCTTGCCCACAGGGGCTGTCCGGCGGCGGTGAGCACCTCCGCGAGCGCGTCGTGGTCCCCGGTCGCCGCCAACTCCTCGAAGGCGGCGGTCCCTCCCGACTCCTGCCGTAAGCGCTCCGTGAGCGCTCGCAACTCTTCGTCCATGGAGCCGAGCCTAGAGCGGTGGCACCGGCGTCGGGACGTACATCACAAACACGGGGGCTGGCGCGCTCGTTACCCACCGGTTAAGCTCATACGAGCGAGTTACCCACTCGCACCCCCGTTCGTGACGGCCTGGTGACGCAGCCGCCGCGACGGAGTCGGTTCGGTACCCCAGGTACCGCTTCGCCCGGCCACGGGACAGGGCCGGTCGTCATCACCGTTCCCCGGACGTGTGCACGTCCGCTGTGACGGCCCCGGGCGTGTGCGCTCGCAGCCCGGCAACACCCGCACCGAGCACTCCTCTTCACGCACCCCCGGTGCGTCCGGCCCGCCCTTCGGGGCCGCCGGGCGCACCCGGGGCCGCTTCCAGTCGTCACCCTCATTCCTGGAGTCCCGCCATGGCCACTCCCCTGTCCCCCGCCCCCCTCTCCGACCTGCGGACGATCGCCGTCGTCGGTCTCGGCACCATGGGCACCGGCATCGCCGAGGTCCTGGCCAAGGCCGGCCGCACCGTGATCGGCATCGACGTCAGCGAGGCCCAGGCCGCGCGGTCGTTCGCCGCCCTGGAGGCCGCCACCGCCCGCGCCGTGGAGCGCGGCCGGCTCACCGGTCGGGAGCGCACCGACGCCCTCGCCCGGATCCGTACCTCCACCGACCTCGCGGCGGCGGCCGACGCCGACCTGGTCATCGAGGTGGCGCCGGAGTCGTACGAGATCAAGCAGCAGATCTTCCGGGAGCTGGACGGGATCGTGCGGCCCGAGGCGATCCTGGCGACCGGCACCAACGCGCTGTCCGTCACCCGGCTCGCCGCCGACTCGGCGCGCCCCGAGCGGGTGCTCGGCCTGCACTTCTTCAACCCGGCGCCGGCGATGAAGCTGGTCGAGGTCGTCTCCTCGGTGCTGACCGCCCCCGCCGCCGTCGCCGCGGTCACCGACCTCGCCCTCGACCTGGGCAAGGAGCCGGTGGCGGTCGGGGACCGCCCCGGTTTCGTCGCGGACGGGCTGCTGTTCGGCTACCTCAACCAGGCCGCCGCGATGTACGAGGCGAAGTACGCCTCCCGTGAGGACATCGACGCCGCGATGCGGCTCGGCTGCGGTCTGCCGATGGGCCCGCTCGCGCTGCTCGACCTGATCGGCGTCGACACCGCGCGGACGGTCCTGGAGGCCATGTACGCCGAGTCCCACGACCGGCTGCACGCCCCCGCGCCGATCCTCAAGCAGCTCGGCGAGGCGGGCCTGACCGGCCGCAAGTCGGGCCGCGGCTTCTACACCTACGACGCCCCCGGCAGCGCGACGGTCGTGCCGGACGCGCTGACGCCCGCCGGCGGCGCGTCCGGCACCCCCGGCCGTCCGGTGCGCACCGTCGGCGTCGCCGGCTCGGGCACGATGGCCTCCGGCATCGCCGAGGTGTTCGCGAAGGCGGGCTACGACGTCGTCCTGGCCGCCCGCAGCGAGGAGAAGGCGCAGACGGCCAGGGCCCGGATCGGCAAGTCCCTCGCGCGTTCCGTGGACAAGGGCCGGCTCACCGCCGAGGCCGCTGCGCAGACGCTGGAGCGGATCACCCCGGCAGGCTCCTACGACGCCTTCGCCGACGTCGACCTGGCCGTCGAGGCGGTCGCCGAGGACCTGGACGTCAAGCGGCAGCTGTTCGCGGCACTGGACAAGGTGTGCAGGCCGGGCGCGGTGCTGGCCACGACCACCTCCTCGCTGCCGGTCGTCGCGCTGGCCCGCGCCACCTCGCGTCCGCAGGACGTGATCGGCATGCACTTCTTCAACCCGGCGCCCGCGATGAAGCTGGTCGAGGTCGTCCGCACGGTGCTGACGGCCGAGGACGTCCACGCAACGGTCCACGAGGTCTGCGGCAGGGTGAGGAAGCACGCCGTGGACTGCGGCGACCGGGCGGGCTTCATCGTGAACGCCCTGCTGTTCCCGTACCTCAACAACGCGATCAAGATGGTGCAGGAGCACTACGCGTCGCTCGACGACATCGACGCGGCGATGAAGCTGGGCGGCGGCTATCCGATGGGCCCCTTCGAGCTGCTGGACGTCGTCGGACTGGACGTCTCGCTGGCGATCGAGAAGGTCCTGCACCGTGAGTTCCGCGACCCGGGGCTGGCCCCGGCGCCGCTCCTGGAGCACCTGGTGGCCGCGGGCTGCCTCGGCCGCAAGACGGGCCGTGGCTTCCGCGAACATGCCCGCCGCTGACGGCGTCGGCGACCGGTTCGGGGCCGGTGAGGACTGGGGCGGGCTGCTCGGACCGGCGGCCCCTCCCCCGCCCGCGTGGGGCGGGGGAGGCCCCGGACACGCGCACCGAGCTGCGCACATGCAGTACGTTCAGGGCATGCCCCAGCCCGCCAAGTCCTCACGTACACCAGCCACGCCCGACGCGCCGGAGAGTGCCGCCGGCTCCCGCGCGGCGGCCCAGCGGCTCAAGATGCGCCGCGAACTGGCGGCTGCCGCGATGGAGCTGTTCGCGACCAAGGGGTACGAGGCCACCACCGTCGACGAGATCGCGGCCGCGGCCGGGGTCGCCCGCCGGACCTTCTTCCGTCACTTCCGCTCCAAGGAAGAGGCGATCTTCCCCGATCACGACGACACCCTGATCCGTGCCGAGGCGGTGCTGAACGCGGCTCCCGCGCACGAGCACCCGCTCGACACGGTGTGCCGCGGCATCAAGGAAGTGATGAGGATGTACGCGGCCCGGCCGGAGATCTCGGTCGCCCGCTACAAGCTGACCCGTGAGGTGCCCACCCTGCGCGAGGCGGAGATCGCGTCGGTGGCGCGCTACGAGCGTCTCTTCACCCGTTACCTGCTGGGTCACTTCGACGAGCACGCCCACGACGACGACGCCAACGACGACCCGCTGCTGGCCGAGGTCGCCGCCTCCGCGGTGGTCACCGCCCACAACCACGTCCTGCGGCGCTGGCTGCGGGCCGGCGGCCAGGGCGACGTCGAGGCCCAGCTCGACCACGCCTTCGGGATCGTGCGGAAGACGTTCGGCACCGGTATCGGCGCCGGACGCAGCACCGCCGGGGCGCGTCCGGCCGCCGCGGCGGTCTCCGAGCAGGGCGAGGTCCTGGTGACGGTCGCCCGCACCGACGCCCCGCTGCACGAGGTGATGCGGACCATCGAGCAGGCCCTCAAGGAGCGCTGAACCGCCCCGCGCGAGCCCATGACGCTGTGACGACGGCCACCCCACCGGGTGGCCGTTTTGGCATGTCAGAGCCCCTTTTCACGTGGATTTCCGAGCCCGTTCGATCGATCATCGCTCATTTGTTACGTAAAGATTTCATCTGAGGCGAAGTTCTGGCACTCAGTGCCTTGCAGGGTGACACGCGGTGTCATACGTTGAAGGTGTCCGGGCGGCCGGCGTGCAGAGACCTTTCGTACGTCGGCTGTCCCCGCAAGCCCTCCCCCAGCGCCCCACCGGCCGGGGGGACCCCCGGCTCGCGCGCCCGGACGCCTGCGTCACAGGCAACCTCCCGCGCCACAAAGCGCCGCCGCACAGCACCACCCGCCGAACCGACGGCACACCCCTACCCACCCTCAGCAGCACCGACGCAACCATCGGCGCCCCTCCCTCAGGGCGCTCACCGCCGGAGGCAACACCGTGACCGTGAAGGACATCCTGGACGCGATCCAGTCGCCGGACTCGACCCCCGACGACTTCGCCGCTCTGCCGCTCCCCGAGTCGTACCGCGCGATCACCGTGCACAAGGACGAGACGGAGATGTTCGCGGGGCTCGCCACCCGCGACAAGGACCCCCGGAAGTCGATCCACCTGGACGACGTGCCGGTGCCGGAACTCGGCCCGGGCGAGGCCTTGGTGGCCGTGATGGCCTCCTCGGTCAACTACAACTCCGTGTGGACGTCGATCTTCGAACCGCTGTCGACGTTCGGCTTCCTGGAGCGCTACGGCCGGCTCAGCGAGCTGACCAAGCGCCACGACCTGCCGTACCACATCATCGGCTCCGACCTCGCGGGCGTCGTCCTGCGCACCGGCCCCGGCGTCAACTCCTGGAAGCCCGGTGACGAGGTCGTCGCGCACTGCCTGTCGGTCGAGCTGGAGTCCTCGGACGGCCACAACGACACGATGCTCGACCCCGAGCAGCGCATCTGGGGCTTCGAGACCAACTTCGGCGGCCTCGCCGAGATCGCGCTGGTCAAGTCCAACCAGCTGATGCCCAAGCCGGACCACCTCAGCTGGGAGGAGGCCGCCGCCCCGGGCCTGGTCAACTCCACCGCCTACCGGCAGCTCGTCTCGCGCAACGGCGCCGGGATGAAGCAGGGCGACAACGTCCTGATCTGGGGCGCCAGCGGCGGACTCGGCTCCTACGCCACGCAGTTCGCGCTGGCCGGCGGCGCCAACCCGATCTGTGTCGTCTCCTCGCCGCAGAAGGCGGACATCTGCCGGGCGATGGGCGCCGAGGCGATCATCGACCGCAACGCCGAGGACTACAGGTTCTGGAAGGACGAGCACACCCAGGACCCGAAGGAGTGGAAGCGCTTCGGCAAGCGCATCCGCGAACTCACCGGCGGCGAGGACATCGACATCGTCTTCGAGCACCCGGGCCGCGAGACCTTCGGCGCGAGCGTCTACGTCACCCGCAAGGGCGGCACCATCACCACCTGCGCCTCGACCTCGGGCTACATGCACGAGTACGACAACCGCTACCTGTGGATGTCGCTGAAGCGGATCATCGGCTCGCACTTCGCGAACTACCGCGAGGCCTGGGAGGCCAACCGCCTCATCGCCAAGGGCAAGATCCACCCGACCCTGTCGAAGGTCTACTCCCTGGAGGAGACCGGCCAGGCCGCCCACGACGTGCACCGCAACCTCCACCAGGGCAAGGTCGGCGTGCTGTGCCTGGCCCCCGAGGAGGGCCTGGGTGTGCGCGACGAGGAGAAGCGCGCCCGGCACATCGACGCCATCAACCGCTTCCGCAACATCTGAGGGGCGTCGTATGAGCGAGCGTCAGAAGGACCGGCCGTGGTTGATGCGGACCTACGCCGGCCACTCCACGGCAGAGGCGTCCAACGAGCTGTACCGGCGCAACCTCGCCAAGGGCCAGACGGGCCTGTCGGTGGCGTTCGACCTGCCGACGCAGACCGGCTACGACTCCGACCACGTCCTCGCCCGCGGCGAGGTCGGCCGGGTCGGCGTGCCGGTGGCCCACCTCGGTGACATGCGCCGGCTGTTCCAGGACATCCCCCTGGAGCAGATGAACACCTCGATGACCATCAACGCCACCGCCATGTGGCTGCTGGCGCTCTACCAGGTCGTCGCCGAGGAGCAGGGTGCGGACATCACCCGGCTCCAGGGCACGACCCAGAACGACATCGTCAAGGAGTACCTGTCCCGCGGCACGCACGTGTTCCCGCCGGAGCCGAGCCTGCGCCTGACGACCGACATGATCGCGTACACGGTCTCCCACCTGCCGAAGTGGAACCCGATCAACATCTGCAGCTACCACCTGCAGGAGGCGGGCGCCACGCCGGTCCAGGAGATCGCGTACGCGATGTCGACGGCGATCGCCGTGCTGGACGCGGTCCGCGACAGCGGCCAGGTGCCGCAGGAGCGCATGGGCGACGTCGTCGGCCGCATCTCCTTCTTCGTCAACGCGGGCGTCCGCTTCGTCGAGGAGATGTGCAAGATGCGCGCCTTCGGCCGCATCTGGGACCGCATCACGCGCGAGCGGTACGGCATCGAGGACCCCAAGCACCGCCGCTTCCGCTACGGCGTCCAGGTCAACTCGCTCGGACTGACCGAGGCGCAGCCGGAGAACAACGTCCAGCGGATCGTGCTGGAGATGCTGGCCGTGACCCTGTCCAAGGACGCACGCGCGCGTGCCGTGCAGCTTCCGGCCTGGAACGAGGCCCTGGGCCTGCCCCGCCCCTGGGACCAGCAGTGGTCGCTGCGCATGCAGCAGGTGCTGGCCTACGAGAGCGACCTGCTGGAGTACGACGACATCTTCGAGGGCTCGAAGGTGATCGAGGCGAAGGTGGGCGAGCTGGTCGAGGAGTCGCTCACGGAGATCGAGCGGATCCAGGAGATGGGCGGCGCGATGGCCGCCGTCGAGTCCGGCTACCTCAAGTCGCAGCTGGTGTCCTCGCACGCCGAGCGCAGGGGCCGCATCGAGTCGGGCCAGGAGAAGATCGTCGGCGTCAACGTCTTCCAGGCGACGGAGCCCAACCCGCTCACCGCGGATCTCGGCACGGCCGTCCAGACGGTCGATCCGGCGGTCGAGGCCCGGGTCGTCGCCTCCCTCCGGAACTGGCGCGACACGCGCTACCAGCCGCCCTTCAACCACCCGCGCCCCTGCAAGGCGCTGGAGAAGCTGAAGGAGGCCGCCAAGGGCACCGCCAACCTCATGGAGGCCACCCTGGAGTGCGCCCGCGCCGGGGTCACGACCGGTGAGTGGGCCGGGGCGCTGCGCGAGGTGTTCGGCGAGTTCCGTGCCCCGACCGGTGTGTCGTCGGCGCCGGTGGCGGTGCCGGCCGAAGAGGGCTCGGCCATGGCCGACGTCCGCCGCAGGGTCGACGTGACCGCGAAGGACATGGGCGTCGGCAAGCTGCGCTTCCTGGTCGGCAAGCCGGGCCTGGACGGGCACTCCAACGGCGCCGAGCAGATCGCCGTACGCGCGCGTGACGCCGGCTTCGAGGTGGTCTACCAGGGCATCCGGCTGACGCCCGAGCAGATCGTGGACGCGGCCGTCGCCGAGGACGTGCACGCGGTCGGCCTGTCGATCCTGTCCGGATCGCACGCCCAGCTGGTGCCCGACGTCCTCGAACGGCTGCGTGTGGCCGGTGCCACAGACATCCCGGTGATCGCCGGTGGCATCATCCCGAATGGAGATGCCGAACAGCTCAGGGCTGCCGGCGTGGCCGCGGTCTTCACCCCGAAGGACTTCGACATCACCGGAATCATCGGCCGCATCGTCGACGAGATCCGGAAAGCGAACAAGCTCGACCCCCTGGAGGTCCCCGCATGACCCCCCACCCGTCACCCACCACCGCCCTTCCGGCGGGCGGCTCCGCCGCGCGCACTTTCAACCGTCTGCGTCCCCGCCGCTCGTGCCTCGCGGTTCCGGGCAGCAATCCCCGCTTCCTGGAGAAGGCGCAGGGCCTCCCGGCGGACCAGGTCTTCCTCGACCTGGAGGACGCGTGCGCGCCGCTCGCCAAGCCCGAGGCGCGGCACACCATCGTCAAGTTCCTCAACGAGGGCGACTGGACGGGGAAGACGAGGGTCGTGCGCGTCAACGACTGGACGACCGAGTGGACGTACCGCGACGTCGTCACGGTCGTCGAGGGCGCGGGTCCGAACCTCGACTGCATCATGCTGCCGAAGGTGCAGAACGCCCAGCAGGTCGTCGCCCTCGACCTGCTGCTGACCCAGATCGAGAAGACGATGGGCTTCGAGGCCGGCCGCATCGGCATCGAGGCGCAGATCGAGAACGCCCAGGGCCTCAACAACGTCAACGAGATCGCGCAGGCCTCCCCGCGCATCGAGACGATCATCTTCGGCCCCGCCGACTTCATGGCGTCGATCAACATGAAGTCGCTGGTCGTGGGCGAGCAGCCGCCCGGCTACCCGGCGGACGCCTACCACTACATCCTGATGAAGATCCTGATGGCCGCCCGCGCCAACGACCTCCAGGCCATCGACGGCCCCTACCTCCAGATCCGCAACGTCGACGGCTACCGCGAGGTCGCACGGCGCGCCGCCGCGCTCGGCTTCGACGGCAAGTGGGTGCTGCACCCGGGTCAGGTCGAGGCGTCCAACGAGATCTTCTCGCCGTCCCAGGAGGACTACGACCACGCCGAGCTGATCCTGGACGCGTACGACTACTACACGTCCGAGGCGGGCGGCAGGAAGGGCTCGGCGATGCTCGGCGACGAGATGATCGACGAGGCCAGCCGCAAGATGGCCCTGGTCGTCTCCGGCAAGGGGCGCGCGGCGGGCATGCAGCGCACCAGCAAGTTCGAGATCCCCACCGACTAGAAGGGCGCTGAGCGCGATGCAGTTCGGACGCACCTACGAGGAGTTCGAGGTCGGGGCGACGTACAAGCACTGGCCGGGAAAGACGGTCACCGAGTACGACGACCACCTGTTCTGCCTCCTCACCATGAACCACCACCCGCTCCACATGGACGCGAACTATGCGGAGAGGACGACGGACTTCGGCAGGAACGTCGTCGTCGGGAACTACATCTACTCCCTGCTGCTCGGCATGTCCGTGCCGGACGTCTCCGGCAAGGCGATCGCCAACCTGGAGATCGAGTCGCTGAGGCACGTGGCGCCGACCTTCCACGGCGACACGGTCTACGGCGAGACGACCGTGCTCGACAAGTGGCCGTCGAAGTCGAAGAACGACCGCGGGATCGTGCACGTCGAGACCAAGGGCTACAAGCAGGACGGCACGCTCGTGTGCGTGTTCCGCCGCAAGGTGATGGTGCCGACCGAGACGTACATCAAGGAGCGCGGCGGCGAGCAGCCCGGCCGCCCCCGGCTCGAGGAGCAGGAGAAGTAGCCATGGCGCGACTCGCCCAGACCGCCGGTCTGACCGACATCCAGCAGGAGATCCTCTCCACCGTCCGCGACTTCGTGGACAAGGAGATCATCCCGGTCGCGACCGAGCTGGAGCACCGCGACGAGTACCCGCAGGCCATCGTCGACGGCCTCAAGGAGCTGGGCCTGTTCGGCCTGATGATCCCCGAGGAGTACGGCGGCCTCGGCGAGTCGCTCCTGACGTACGCCCTGTGCGTCGAGGAGATCGCCCGCGGCTGGATGTCGGTCTCCGGCATCATCAACACGCACTTCATCGTGGCGTACATGCTCAAGCAGCACGGCACGCAGGAGCAGAAGGACCACTTCCTGCCGCGCATGGCGGCCGGCGACGTCCGGGGCGCCTTCTCCATGTCGGAGCCGGCCCTCGGCTCGGACGTGTCCGCCATCTCCTCCAAGGCGGTGAAGGACGGTGACGAGTACGTCCTCAACGGCCAGAAGATGTGGCTGACGAACGGCGGCACGTCGTCCCTCGTGGCCGTCCTGGTGCGAAGTGACGAAGGACACCCCGAGGGCACGGCGCCCCACAAGTCGATGACCACCTTCCTGATCGAGAAGGAGCCCGGCTTCGGCGAGGTCCGCCCCGGCCTCACCATCCCGGGCAAGATCGACAAGATGGGCTACAAGGGCGTCGACACCACCGAGCTGATCATGGACGGCCTGCGCGTTCCCGCGAACCGGGTGCTCGGCGGGGTCACCGGCCGCGGTTTTTACCAAATGATGGACGGCGTGGAGGTCGGCCGCGTCAACGTCGCCGCGCGTGGCTGCGGCGTCGCCCGGCGTGCCTTCGAACTGGGTGTGGGCTACGCCCAGCAGCGGCACACCTTCGGCAAGGCGATCGCCCAGCACCAGGCCATTCAGTTCAAGCTGGCCGAGATGGCTACCAAGGTCGAGGCCGCCCATGCCATGATGGTGAACGCCGCACGCAAAAAGGACTCCGGAGAACGAAACGACCTCGAGGCAGGGATGGCGAAGTATCTCGCCTCCGAGTACTGCAAGGAGGTCGTGGAGGACGCCTTCCGGATCCACGGCGGCTACGGCTTCTCCAAGGAGTACGAGATCGAGCGCCTCTACCGGGAGGCCCCGATGCTGCTCATCGGTGAAGGTACGGCCGAGATCCAGAAGATGATCATCGGGCGCAGGCTGCTCGAAGAGTATCGATTCCAGGGCTAGATGTCCGGTTGGGGGTGTTTTCTTCGAGAAGAAGATCACACCCCGTCAACCACCTCACGCCGTCGACTCGGCTTCCTGGCTTACCCAGTTACGGCCCCGAACCGCTACGATCGCGGGAAAGCCGCCGTCCCCCTGTCGAAGCGCGGCATCATTCGCTACGAAGGTCATCCATGCCCCACAGCCAAACCTCTGCACCTCGCGACAGCCTGGCCGGCGTACGCCTTGCGCGCGGAGCATCGCCGTGGCTCCTCCCGACCGTCGCCACCGCCGCCGTCAGCCTGGTCCGCGCCCGCCGCTCGGGTGTCGCCAAGGCCGTCGCCGTGCCCGCCACCGCTCTCGCGGCGGGCATGCTGTGGTTCTTCCGCGACCCCGAGCGCGAGATCGCGTCCGGCAGGGTCATCTCCCCCGCCGACGGTGTGGTGCAGAGCATCATGCCGTGGAAGGACGGACGGACCCGGGTCGCGATCTTCATGAGCCCGCTCAACGTCCACGTCAACCGCGCCCCGCTGGCCGGCACGGTGACGTCGGTCGAGCACATCCCGGGCGGGTTCGTGCCGGCCTTCAACAAGGAGAGCGAGAACAACGAGCGCGTCGTCTGGCACTTCGACACCGAGCTCGGTGACATCGAGATGATCCAGATCGCCGGAGCCGTCGCCCGCCGCATCGTCCCCTACATCCCCGAGGGCACGAAGGTCGAGCAGGGCGAGCGGATCGGCCTGATCCGCTTCGGCTCCCGCGTCGACATCTACCTGCCCGAGGGCGTGGACGTCGCGGTCGAGGTGGGCCAGAAGACCATGGCGGGGGTGACTCGCATTGACCGTGATTGACCCAGAGACCCAGGCGGGCTGGGTGCCCGAGGCCGACGAGGCGGACGAAGAGGAGGAGATGCCCCTCTCCCTCCGCCTGTCGATAGCCGACACCCTCACCCTCGGCAACGCCACGTGCGGATTCATGGCGGTGTACTTCACCACCACCGGCATCCTCATCCCGCACCTCACCGACAGCCAGGAATCCGGCATGGCGCGCAACAGCGCGGCCACGGCGGTCATCCTGATGCTGTGCGCGGCGGTCTTCGACCTGTTCGACGGCCTGGTCGCGCGCAAGCTGCGCTCGTCGCCGATGGGCGCGGAGCTGGACAACCTCTCCGACCTGATCAGCTTCGGCCTGGCACCGGCGTACTTCGTCCTCGTCTACGGCATGGTGGCGGACGACGCCTACCAGCGGGTCGCCGCGGTCGGGGCGATCGTCGTCCTGCTGGCGGTGGTGCTCAGACTCGCGCGCTTCTCCTGCGTGACACCGACGAACGGCATGTTCCAGGGAATGCCGTCACCGTTCGGAGCGCTGACGGTCGTCTCGATCGTGCTGCTTGAGCTGCCCTTCGTGGCGACGCTCCTCGCCATTCTGGGCACCGCCTGGCTGATGGTGAGCCGGGTGGAGTACCCGAAGCCGCGGGGCCGCCTGGCCGGCGCGATGCTCGGCTGGATCGTGCTGTCGATGGGTCTGCTGACCGCCTGGGCCTTCGACGCCCCCGGTGGCCAGCTGCTTCTCCAGACGGGTTGCGCGCTCCAGCTGGTCATGGGCGCGGTCATCCCGCTGTTCGCCACGGCCCGCCGGGTGAACAACTTCCGCGGCAACCGGCGCGAGGCGCGGGCGGCACAGCTGCCGTAGTCCTCATCCCCCGCCAACGGGTGTGGCCCGGACCCTCGAGGTCCGGGCCACACCCGTTTCGCGTGCCGGGGCGCGCGCCACGCCCCGGACCCGTCCGGTCTCACCACCTCGTGGCAGATCGGTCGGGCCAGGTCGAGTCAGGTCGGGTCGGGTCGGGTCGAGTCAGGTCGGGTCGGGTCAGGTCAGGAAGTCCCGGCCGATCCGCTCGGCGACCCGCTCCAGGATCGGGCCGGCCTCCGCGATGCACCTGGCGACGTCCGGCTCGGCGTCCGTCAGCGGATAGGCCCGCCGGATGCCGGCCCGGCCCAGAACCTCGGGCGGCAGCGCCAGGCGGCCGCACACCGCGACGACCTCCTTGCCGGCCGCGCGGGCCGCCGCGGCGACCCCGGCGGGCGCCTTGCCGTGCAGGGTCTGCTCGTCGAGGGACCCCTCGCCGGTGATCACCAGCTCGGCCCGCTCCAGCGCCGGCGCGAAACCCAGCACGTCGAGCATGACCTCGATGCCGGCCCGGAACCGGGCGCCGAGCAGCAGGGCGCCGTACCCGATGCCGCCCGCGGCGCCCGCCCCCGGCGCGGCGGCGTACTCGGCGGCGCGCGGCCCGACCGAGGTCTCCAGCACCTCGGCGTAGTGCGCGAGCGCCGCGTCCAGCGCCGCCACGTCGTCCGGCGAGGCGCCCTTCTGCGGGCCGTAGACCGCCGGGGCGCCCTTCGGACCGGTCAGCGGATTGTCGACGTCGCTGGCCAGGACGAGTTCCACGGAGGCGAGGCGCGGGTCGAGGCCGGAGAGGTCCGCGCTCGCCAAGTCCGCGAGGCCGCCGCCGCCCGGTGGGACGGGCTCGCCGTCCGCGGTCAGGAAGCGGGCGCCCAGCGCGGACAGCATGCCCGCGCCGCCGTCCGTGGTGGCGCTGCCGCCGACCCCGAACACGATCGTGCGCACCCCCGCGTCCAGCGCGGCCCGCAGCAGCTCGCCCGAGCCGTACGTGGAGGCCGTCAGCGGGGCGAACACACCGGCCGGCAGCCGTTGCAGTCCGCTCGCCTCGGCCATCTCCACCACGGCGGTGTCGCCGCGCAGCGCGAACGCGGCGGTGACCTCCTGCCCGAGGGGACCCGCGACCCGTACCTCCCGGCGTTCGAACCCGGCCGCGACCGCGGCGGCGACCGTGCCGTCGCCGCCGTCGGCGACCGGCAGGGCCTCGACCTCGACCTCCGGCAGGGCCCGGCGCAGTCCGGCCGTCACCCGCTCGGCGACCTCCACGGCCGTCAGCGAGCCCTTGAACTTGTCCGCGGCCACGAGCACCCTGCGAGTGCCCCGCGCTCCAGCGTCCGCCACTTCCATCCCCTTGCTCTCCCGGGCCCACGCGCATCGGGGCCAGTCGCGCCGCTGCGACCTTAACCGGCGGGCGCCCCCGCCGTCATGCCCTGTCCGGGCCGTGAACGGCCACGACGCCACCGCCCGCGGCCGCCGGCCCCCTCCGGGCCGGGCAGGACGGGCAGCGCGCGGGGACGCGGCAGGCCGCGGGATCGGGTAGACCGGAAGCATGACCGCTGTGGGCAACGAGCCCGGACTCGCCGACCGCGTCCTCGGGGGCTGGCTGGGCCGCATCGCCGGGAACATGCTGGGCAAGCCGGTCGAGCAGGGCGACCTGTGGACGCGCGAGCGCATCGACCGCTACCTGCGGCGGGCGGACGCCCTGCCGCTCACCGACTACCTGCCCGAACCGGCCCCCGGCCACGACGGGCCGCCGCTGCGCCCCGAGTGGCGCCGGTGCGTCCGCGGCCGCGTCCACGGCAGCTGCCGCGACGACGACGTCGACTACGCCGTCCTGGGCCTGGACCTCCTGGAGACCCACGGCTTCGGCTTCAGCACCGAGCAGGTCGGCGATCTGTGGCTGCTGCGGCTGCCGTACCTCCAGACGTTCACCGCGGAGCGCGCGGCCTACCGCAATCTCGCGAACGGACTGAAGCCGCCGCTGACGGCGACGTACGACAACCCGTACCAGGAATGGATCGGCGCCCTGATCCGCGCCGACATCCACGGGTGGACCAGCCCGGGTCTGCCCCGCCGCGCCGCCGCGTTGGCCCGCCGGGACGCGGTGCTGTCGCACACCGGCAACGGGGTCTACGGCGCGATGTGGGCGGCGGCGCTGGTGTCGGCCGCGTTCACCGCGCCGTCGGTGCGGCACGCCGTGGACGAGGCGCTGGCGGTGATCCCGGCGAGCAGCCGCCTCGCCCGGACCGTGCGCCGGGTCACCTCCCTCCACGGCACCGGCCTGAGCTGGGAGGACACCCTCAGCACGGTGGCGGAGGAGACGGCGGGCCTGGGCTGGATCCACACGGTCCCGAACGCCGCCGTCCTCACCGCCGGGCTGCTGTACGGCGACGGGGACTTCACCCGCACCATCGCCCTCACCGTGCGCGGCGGCCTGGACACCGACTCGAACGGGGCGACGGCCGGGTCCGTGGCCGGGGTGCTGACCGGGGCGGCCGCGATCCCCGCCCAGTGGACGGAGCCGCTGGAGGACACCGTGCGCAGTGCCGTGTTCGGCTTCGACGGGGTGCGGATCAGCGAGCTCGCGGGGCGCACACTGCGGCTGGTGGGGACGGACATCCCGTGACCGAGCCGGTCGCCCGCCTCCGCGCGCGGCACCGGTCGGCGCCGGGCGCTGGATACCCTTCGGGGGTGACCACCACTGACTACGCCGCGTACATCGCCTCGCTGCCCCGCGTCCTGGCCGGCGCCGCCACGCTCTTCCGGGACGCGCGGGGGCGGGTGCTGCTGGTCGAGCCCAACTACCGCGCCGGGTGGGTGCTTCCGGGCGGCACGATCGAGTCCGGCGACGGCGAGACCCCGCGCCAGGGCGCGCGCCGCGAGACGCTGGAGGAGATCGGCCTCGACCGCGAACCGGGACGGCTGCTCGCCGTGGACTGGGTGCAGGGCCGGGACCGGCCACCGCTGGTGGCGTACGTGTACGACGGCGGAGTCCTCGACGAGGAGGACCTCAAGGCGATCCGCCTCCAGGAGGAGGAGCTGCTGTCCTGGCGGCTGGTACCGCGCGAGGAGATCACCGACCACCTCCTGGGCACGCTCGGCCACCGGGTGCTGGCCGCGCTGGACGTCCTGGCCGACGGCTCGGGGACGGCGGAGCTGGAGAACGGCCACCGGGTGGCGTGACGGGCGGGCCCGCGGGTGCCGCGGGGTGCCCCGGGTGCCTCTCGGGGAGTGCCCGGGTACTCGTGGGGGCCTCGGCCCGCCAGGTCACGCGGCTTGCCGTCCACCGCGCGCAGCGCCCCGTCGCGCGCAGCGCCCCGTCGCGGGTGGCGGTCCGCGCCCCGGTGCGGTGACCGCGCTCGAGGTGGTCGCGCACCACGAGTTCGACGGCGTCACGGGGGGCTCCCCGCACCGGTGAGCACCATGACCTCGACGACGAGATCGGCGGGGAGGGAGATGTCGGCCGTGGCCACGGCCGGACGGTGGCACCGGACGAGGCCGCCCGATATCCGTTCGCGGGCCCCGGATCCCCCGTCCTACCCTCGGCACCATGACCAAGCCCCTCGTCGCCCTCCTCAGCGGCGCCGGTATCTCCACGGACTCGGGAATCCCCGACTACCGCGGCCCCGACGGGCTGTGGCGACGGGATCCGCAGGCGGAGAAACTGGTCACCTACGAGCACTACATGGGCGATCCCGACGTCCGGCGGCGGTCCTGGCGGATGCGGCGGGAGAACCGGATGCTGCGGGCCGAACCCAACACCGCCCACCGCGCGGTCGTCGAGCTGGAGCGCTCCGGGGTGCCGGTGCGGGTGATCACCCAGAACGTGGACGGCCTGCACCAGCTCGCCGGGCTGCCCGCCCGCAAGGTCCTCGAACTGCACGGCAGCGCACGCAGTTACGTGTGTACCAGGTGCCATGTGCGCGGGCCGATGAAGGACGCCCTGGCCCGTGTGGAGGCGGGCGAGGACGATCCGCCGTGCCTGGAGTGCGGCGGCATCCTGAAGCCGGCGACCGTGATGTTCGGCCAGCGTCTCGACCCGGTGGTGCTGGGCGAGGCCCTCGCCGTCACCAAGGCCTGCCAGGTCTTCGTCGCCGTCGGTACCAGCCTCCTGGTGCACCCCGCGGCGGGTCTGGCCGGGGTCGCCGTCGACCACGGTGCCCGGCTGGTCGTCGTCAACGGTGAGCCGACCCCGTACGACGAGATCGCCGACGAGGTGATCCGCGAGCCCATCGGCACCGCCCTGCCCGAGGTGCTGCGCGAACTGGCCGTCGGGGACGGCTCCTGAAAGGCCTGCACCGGCCGACGGTGACGCCCCGGCGGCCGGTGCAGGCCGTCGGGGCGTCGGGGCGTCGGGGCGTCGGGGCGTCGGGGCGTCGGAGTGGGCCGTACGTGCGGGCCGGTTTCCTGTTGTACCTGTACGGCTTGTACCCGTACGGCCTAGCCGGCGCCGAAGGTGACGACCAGTCGGCCGTCCGGGGCGTAGGACCAGTGCAGGGCCCCGGAGTAGGAGGAGCAGCGGGAGCCGTTCGTGCCGGACCAGAACTGGTTGGTGCTGTCGGCGCTGCCGATGATCCGGTCGTTGGTGCCGCTGCCGCTGCGGCAGGAGGTGTTGTTGCGGAACACCGAGGTGCCGGCGTCGAAGTTGAAGTTGCGCTGGGCGTTGTCGATGCTGATGTTGTCCGACACCGTCATGGAGCCGGGGTTGCTGTTGTAGGTGAAGCCGTGCTTGCCGTTGTGGTAGGCGATGCTGCGCCGGACGACGTGGTCGACCGCGATGTCCTCGCCGCCGAGCTTGTATCCGTTGCGGTCGCCGTTGCCGGCCTGGGAGCCGTCGCTGAGGGTGCCGTTGTCGTAGGCGAGGGAGTCCTCGATGGTCACCGGGCCGATCGGGCCGGTGTCCGACTTGGTGTAGAGGTCCCAGCCGTCGTCGATGTTGTTGTGGGACACGGCGTAGCGGAAGACGTTTCCGGGACCGGTGGTGAGCTTGGCGGCGAAGCCGTCGGCGTCCTCACCGTCGGAGTCGGCGTTGTCGTGCGACTCCGCGCTCAGGATGAGGTTGTTCGACGGCCACTGGCTGCTGGGGGTGCTGGACAGCATCCGGGAGAGCTGCAGGCCCGTGTCGCGGTTGAAGCGGGTCACCGTGCGCTCGATGACGTTGTTGCTGCCGCCGACGAAGATGCCGTTGTCCCCGGCGCGTTCGACGACGATCCCCTTGATGTGCCAGTACGACCCGTTGACGGCGAGGCCGCGGTTGGCGGGGTCCTCGGTCTGGGCGGAGAAGTTCAGGACCGGCGTCTCACCGGGGTAGGCGAGGAGTTCCGTGCGGTCGGCGGCGGTGCCGTTGTTGCCCGCCGGGATGGTGACCGTCTGGGCCTGGCGGTACGTTCCGCCGCGCAGGTAGATGGTGCCGCCGGGGGTGATGCGGCTGATCGCCGAGGTGAGCGTGGTGGGCGCCGCCTGGGTGCCGGCGGCGCTGTCGGTGCCGTTCGGCGCCACGTAGAGGGCGCTCGCCGAGGGTGGCGGGGTGGTGGTGCCGACCTCGGCGTCGAGGTGGTCGATGTTGGGGAGTCCGGCGGCCGTGGTGGGGCTGAGCCGGATGATGTTGCTGCCCGAAGTCACCGGCACCGACAGTGTCTTCGTCGTCCATGTGCCCCATGCGCCGGTGCTCTCGAAGGAGACCGTGGTGGCCGACGAGCCGTTCACCGTGAGGGTGGCGGGCCGGGCGGTGGTGGTCCCGTTGGCGAAGCGGACGCCCAGTGTCGCCGTGCCGGCGGCGGAGGCGTTCACGGTGAACTGCGCCGACGCGCCGACCGCGTTGGTGGCGTTGCAGAATCCGCTGCCGGAGTAGCCGGCCCAGTCGGAGTCGATGGTGCCGGTGCAGACCGCCGGCGAGGTCTCTGCCTCGTAGCGGGTGGACGCTGCCTGCGCCGTGTTGCCGGACAACGCGACGAGTGTGCCGGCCAGCAGGCCGACGCACGCGATGACGGGTCTCCGTTGCATCGTTCTCTCCAGGTGGTTGCGGCTCTACCGACGAGGGTTCGCTGACCCCTTTGCCCTGCGGCGGGCCCGGTGCGACCATACGGCTGGTTCGACGGGGTGAACACGGCGGACGACCGGACTCGGCGCACAGGCGATGAAAGCGCTTACACCTGGAAAGTAAGCGCTTGCCATGAGCGCGTCAATGGCCGTGCATGTGATTGTTGTTCAGACTCATGAACATGAATGATGGTGGGTCGGCTCGTGGGATCCGACCGGAGCCGTGCAGCGGGTGCTACCGCGGGAACGGCTGGAACAGCGCCGCCACATCCCTTCCGCTCTCGAAGTCCAGCAGCCGCCGCTTGCGTTCCAGGCCGCCGCCGTAACCGGTGAGGCTGCCGTTCGCGCCGACGACACGGTGGCAGGGGACGATGATGCCGATCGGGTTCCGGCCGTTGGCGAGTCCCACGGCGCGGGAGGCGGTCGGCCGGCCGAGGACCTCGGCCAGCTCACCGTAGGTGCGGGTCTCGCCGTAGGGGATCTGCCGCAGCCCCTCCCAGACCGTGCGCTGGAACGGTGTGCCGTGCAGCCGCAGCGGGAGCGCGAAATCCTTCAGCTCGCCCGCGAAATAAGCCTCCAGCTGTTCCTCGGCAGCGCCGAAGACGGTGTCGTCGCGGGAGCCGAAGCTCTCCTGCACCGGGCGGTGGCGCTGCTCGGTCATGTAGAGGCCGCACAGGACGCCGTCGTCGGCGACGAGCGTGAGAGGTCCGTACGGGCTGTCGATGACGGTGTGTTGCTTCATGATGCGTCCCTTCGTGAACACGCTCAGGCCGGCAGCTGGTTGACCGGGTGGCTGCCGGTCGCCCACAGGTACTGGACGGCGTACGCCCGCCAGGGGCGCCACGCCGCCGCGCGGGCGGTCAGCGCCGCCGGCGTGGACGGCAGGCCCAACTCCTCGGCCGCGCGCCGGATTCCGAGATCGGTGGGGAGGAAGGCGTCGGGGTCGCCGAGCGCGCGCATCGCGATGACGTCGACCGTCCAGGGGCCGAAACCGGGCAGCGACAGCAGTCGGGCACGGGCCTGGGACCAGTCGGACTCCGCTCCCAGGCGCAGCCTGCCGTCGGCGAGCTGGGCGACGAGGGTGGTGAACGTCGTACGGCGGGTGCGGGGCATCGCCAGGGACGCGGGGTCGAGGGCGGCGAGCGCCTCGGGCGTCGGGAAGAGGTGGGTGAGGCCGCCCTCCGGGTCGTCGACGGCGTCCCCGTGCGCGGTGACCAGACGGGCCGCGTGGGTGCGGGCCGCCGCCGTGGACACCTGCTGGCCGAGGACCGCGCGCACGGCGAGCTCCGCCTCGTCCACGGTGCGCGGGACGCGGCGGCCCGGCGCCTTGTCCACCAGCGGGGCGAGCAGCGGGTCGGTCCGCAACTGCCCGTCGACGGCGACGGGGTCGGCGTCCAGGTCGAGCAACCGCCGGCAGCGGCTGATGGCGACGGTGAGATCCCGCAGGTCGCTGAGGGTGAGCCGGCAGGTGATGTGGTCGGGGCGCGGGGTGAGCCCGACGATCCCGTGCCCGTACGGCAGCCGCAGTGTGCGCCGGTACGCCCCGTCCCGCCACTCCTCGACGCCCGGCACGGCGGTCGCCGCGAGGTGCCCGAAGAGGTTGTCGGGGTGGAGGGGGGCGCGGAACGGCAGGCGGAGCTGGAGGGTGGCGGGGGCGGTGGGTGTCGCGGACGTTCCGGCGGGCGGCGTGCCCGGCGTCGGCAGGTTCAGGGACGTCGGGGGCTGGGCCGTCGAGGGCCGGGACGTCGGGGTGGGGGGTGTCGGGGTGCGGAGGGCCGCCGTGGTGGCGGCGTTCCGCTTCGGGACGCGGGCGCGCAGCTCGGTCGGGGAGAGGGCGAAGACCTCGCGCACGGTGTCGTTGAACGCGCGGACGGAGGCGAAGCCCGCCGCGAACGCCACGTCGGCCATGGGCATTTCGGTGGACTCGACGAGCAACCGGGCGGTCTGGGCCCGCTGGGCGCGGGCCAGCGCGAGGGGGCCCGCGCCGAGTTCCGCGAGGAGCTGGCGCTCGACCTGGCGGGTGCTGTAGCCGAGGCGGCCGGCGAGGCCGGGCACCCCCTCGCGGTCGACCACACCGTCGGCGATCAGCCGCATGGCGCGGGCCACGAGGTCGGCGCGGCGGTTCCACTCCGGGGAGCCGGGGCTGGTGTCGGGCCGGCAGCGCTTGCAGGCCCGGAACCCGGCCTGCTGACAGGCCGCGGCGCTCGCGTGGAAAACCATGTTCTCCGGTTTCGGCGCCACCACCGGGCAGCTCGGCCGGCAGTAGATGCCGGTGGTCAGGACCGCTGTGAAGAACCAGCCGTCGAACCGCGCGTCCTTGGACTGCACGGCGCGCACACAGCGCTCCCGGTCGGTGTACATCCCGTTCAGCATGCGTCCAGCATCGGCCACCGGGCCTGTCGCATGCTGGCGGGAATCCGACATCAGCCTCGCGTGTGCTGCGCCCTCGCCGGTCACCCCTGCCAGGCGCGCTCCCGCAGCAGCCGCAGTCCGTTGAGCCCGACCAGCACGGTGGACCCCTCGTGACCGGCCACCCCGAGCGGCAACGGGAGGTGGCCGACGAGGTCCCACAGGACGAGGCCGGTGATGAACGTGCCGGCGATCACCAGGTTCTGCAGCACCAGCCGGCGCGCGGTCCGCGAGAGCCGTACGACCGCCGGTACGGCCGTGAGGTCGTCGCGGACCACGACGGCGTCGGCCGTCTCCAGCGCGAGGTCGGAGCCCGCCCGGCCCATCGCGAGACCGGCGTGGGCGGCGGCGAGCGCGGGCGCGTCGTTGACCCCGTCACCGACGAACAGCACCTTGCGGCCCGCGAGTTGGAGGCTGCGGACGACGTTCACCTTGTCCTCGGGGAGGAGGTCCGCTCGGACGTCGGCGATGCCGGTGGCCTCGGCGACCCGGGCGGCGGCGGGTGCGTTGTCGCCGGTGAGGAGGACCGGGGTGGTGCCGGTGAGCCCGGCGAGGGCGGCGGTGGCGGCCGGGGCGGCGGGGCGGAGGCGGTCGGTGAGGGCGAGGGTGCCCACGGGGGTGGCGTCGCGGGTGACGAGGACGGTGGTACCGGCCGAGGGGTGGGGGTGAGCGGCGACGAACAGCGGGGCGGCGGAATCCTGCACACGGTCGGCCTCGTGCAGACGGTCGGCCTCGTGCACACGGTCGTCAGGATCCCGCACACGGCCGGCGGCATCCCGCACGCCGTCCGCCCTGCGCGTAGCGTCGCCGGAGTCCCCCACCCTGCCCACCCCCACCACGCATCCGTCCACCACCGCGCCGACCCCGCGTCCCGGAGTCGCCACGAAGTCCCGCGCCGGGGCGATCCGCAGCCCGCGAGCGCGTGCGGCTGCCACGACCGCCCGCGCCAGCGGGTGTTCGCTGGGGTGCTCGGCGGCCGCGGCCAGGGCGAGGAGGGCGTCGGCGTCGAGGCCGGAGCCCGGCAGCGGGCGCACGTCGGTGACCTCGGGCGCGCCCTCGGTGAGGGTGCCCGTCTTGTCGAGGGCGGCGGTGTCGATCTCGCCGAGGCGTTCCATGGCGACGGCGGACTTGACCAGGACGCCGTGCCGGCCGGCGGTGGCGATGGCGGACAGCAGCGGCGGCATGGTGGCGAGGACGACCGCGCACGGTGACGCGACGATCATGAAGGTCATCGCGCGGAGCAGGGCGTCCGTGAGGTCCGCGCCGAAGGCGAGCGGCAGGGCGAAGACGGTGAGGGTGGCGGCCACGACGGCGACGGCGTAGCGCTGCTCGATCTTCTCGATGAACAGCTGGGTCGGCGCCTTGGTGCGGGAGGCCTCCTCGACGAGGGTGACGATGCGGGCGACGACGGAGTCGGCGGGGTCGCGCTCGACGCGGACGCGGAGGGCGCCGGTGCCGTTGAGGGTGCCGGCGAAGACGTCGTCGCCGGGACGCTTGAGCACCGGCAGGGGTTCGCCGGTGACGGTCGCCTGGTCGGCCTCGCTGACCCCGTCGACGACGCGGCCGTCGCCGCCGATGCGTTCGCCGGGGCGGACCAGCAGCAGGTCACCGACGCGGAGTTCGGCGGCCGGGACGGTTTCCTCCCCGTCGTCGGTGAGGCGGGTGGCGGTGTCCGGGGCCAGGTCGAGGAGGCCGCGGACGGAGTCGGCGGTGCGGGCGGTGGCCAGCGCCTCCAGGGCGCCGGAGGTGGCGAAGATGACGATCAGGAGGGCTCCGTCGAGGACCTGTCCGATCGCGGCCGCGCCGAGCGCGGCGACGATCATCAGCAGGTCGACGTCGAGGGTCTTCTCACGCAGGGCCCGCAGCCCTTCGAGGGCCGGTTCCCAACCGCCTGCCGCATAGGCGACCGCATACGGGATTCCGTACGCCCACGACGGTGCGCCGCCGACGTCGAACCCCAGGCCGGCCAGGAAGGCGACCGTGGCCGCCAGGGCCCAGCGGGCCTCCGGAAGGGCGAGGAGGCGGGTGCGGCGGCGGGGTGCCGCCGCACCCGCGGCGGTGGCGGGAGAGGCAAGGGTGGTGGACACCCGCCTCACCATACAGGAACACATGAAGACTCATTCATTCGTTCATGCCACGTGGGTAAGATACCGGCATGGGTCATGGAGCCGTCACCACCACAGCCACCGAGCGCGTGCGCCTGGACGCGGACAACGTGGCGAAGGTGGCCACCACCCTCCAGGCCCTCTCCACCCCCTCCCGGCTGCTGATCCTCGCGCGCCTGCGCGAAGGCCCCCTCCCCGCCACCGAGTTGGCCGCCGCGGTGGGCATGGAGCAGTCCGCGTGCTCACACCAGCTGCGGCTGCTGCGCAACCTGGGCCTGGTGGTCGGCGAGCGGCGCGGCCGTTCGGTCGTCTACGCACTCCACGACCACCACGTCGCCGAACTCCTCGACCAGGCCGTCTACCACGTGGAGCACCTGCGCCTGGGCATCAGCGACACCTCCGAGTGACCCGGAACCCGCCTCGCCGCCGGCCCCGGGCCGACGGAAGCCGCCCTTCTCCCGTCAGCCGGTCTTCGTCCGCCAGGACGCCAGTGCCCGGATCACGAGCACGTCGATCGCCATCACCACCACCGACCACACGGGCTCGTACGGCAGGAAGAGGAACTGGGCGACGAGGCTGAGCGAGGCGAGGAGGATGCCCGGGACGCGGGCCCTGGAGGAGCCCCTGAGGAGGCTCGCGCCGGTCGAAGTCCGTCGGCGCGTTCCGCCGGTTGCCAGGACACCGCGGGCCCACGGCGAGGGCGAGCGCGGCGGGGCCGTCCGGGTGAACGGGCCCGCCGCCCTTCTCACATGTTGATCATGTGTCCGGCCAGACCGTGCACGGCCTCCTTGACGGCCTCGCTCAGGGTGGGGTGGGCGTGGACGTTGCGGGCGACCTCGTGGACGGTGAGGTCCCACTGCTGGGCCAGCGTCAGCTCGGGCAGCAGCTCGGTGACGTCGGGGCCGATGAGGTGGCCGCCGAGCAGCTCGCCGTACTGGGCGTCGCTGATCAGTTTCACGAAACCGGTGGTGTCGCCGAGCCCGTGGGACTTGCCGTTGGCGGTGAAGGGGAACTTGGCGACCTTGACGTCGTACCCGAGGTCGCGGGCCTGGGCCTCGGTGTGGCCGAAGCTGGCGATCTGGGGCTGGCAGAAGGTGGCGCGGGGGATCATCGCGTAGTCGAGTTCCATGGTCTCCGCGTCGGCGAGGGTCTCGGCGGCGACGACGCCCATCGCCTCGGCCGCGTGCGCGAGCATCAGTTTGGCGGTGACGTCACCGATGGCGTAGATGTGCGGGACCGAGGTGCGGCAGCGGCCGTCCACGTCGACGGCGCCGCGCTCGGTGACCGTCACACCGGTGTTCTCCAGGCCGTAACCGGTCACGTTCGGGGCGAAGCCGATGGCCTGGAGGACCTTGTCGGCCTCCAGGACCCGCTGGGCGCCGTCCTTGCCGGTGACGGTGACCCGGACCTGCGGGCCGGACTCGTCGATCGCGTCGACGCGCGTCGAGGTGAGCACGTCGATGCCCAGCCGACGGTACTGCTTGGCCAGTTCGGCGGAGACCTCGGCGTCCTCCAGCGGCGCCATCCGGTCCAGGAACTCGACGATCGTGACCTTCACGCCGTAGTGGTGCAGGACGTAGGCGAACTCGATGCCGATGGCGCCGGCTCCCGCGATGACGATCGACTGCGGAAGGTCCTCGGTGAGGATCTGCTCCTCGTACGTCACCACCCGGGCGCTGCGCTTGGTGCCGGGCAGCAGCTTCGGGGTGGCGCCGGTGGCGATGACGCAGTGCGTGAACCCGATGGTGCGGGTCTCGCCGTCGTAACCGCTCACCTGGAGCGTGTGCGGGTCGAGGAAGGTGCCCCGGCCGTCGTACTCGGTGATCTTGTTCTTCTTCATGAGGAAGTGGACGCCCTTGACGCGGCCGTCGGCGACCTTGCGGCTGCGGCGGTAGGCCTCGCCGTAGTCGAAGGAGACCTCTCCGTCGACCTTGATCCCGAACGTCTTCGCCTCACGGGTGAAGATGTGCGCGAGTTCGGCGTTGCGCAGGAGGGCCTTGGTCGGGATGCAGCCCACGTTCAGGCAGACGCCGCCCCAGTACTTCTCCTCCACGACGGCGACGCGTTTCCCCAGCTGGGCGGCGCGCACCGCGGCGACGTAGCCGCCGGGTCCGGCGCCGAGTACGACGACATCGAAGTGCTCGTCCTGCTCCACCATGGGACGTTCCTCTTCCTTGCTCGGCGTTACCCCTTCCGTGGTGGATTGTTCCGCTCCCCCGCGCCCACCGCCACAGAGATCGTCGCGGTGTGTCCGGGATCGTGGCGGGAAGGGCCCGTCGGCGACGGCTGCCGGCGGGCCCTCCGGGCGGTGGGTGGGGGCCCGCGTCTACTCCGTCGCCGTCGGCCGGCGCGACGCCGCCGTGGCCCGCGTGACGCGGCTCAGCGGACGCAGCCGGTAGGTGTACGCGTAGTCGCGGTCGGCGAACAGCTTGTACTCGTCGTGGGTGTGCGCGCCCCAGCTGTTGTCACCGCCGACGCCCATCTGCCGGTGGCTCAGGCGCAGTACGACCTCGGGGCGCGGGGTGAGCTGGTAGTCGTGGCGGGCGCCGACCGACAGGTCCTCGGGGGTGAAGTGGGAGGCGTTGACCTCCAGCAGGGGTTCGCCGGTGGCGAGCAGGCCGGCGCCGTCGCGGTCGGTGAGGGCGATCCAGCGCACGTCGGTCCTGTTGCCGTTCTCCTGCGGGCGGATGTACGGCGTCCACTGGCCGGTCACCGTCCCGGAGTACAGGCCCACGTCGGTGCCGTTGTTGCGGTCCCAGTGGTTCTCCTCGGGGCCGCGGCCGTAGTAGTGCACGTGCTCCAGGCGGGCCGGCAGGAACAGGATGCTCCCGACCTCCGGGATGTACGGCAGGTCCGCGGCACCCGGATGCAGGGTGTGGTCGACCTTGATCTCGGCGTTCCCGAACACGGTGTAGGTGGTGGTGTATGTCGACGGGGTCGTGGTCGGCAGGGTGCCGGTGACCTTGATCTCCACGGCCCGGTCGCGCAGTGCCCGCACGGCGACCCCGGTGACCGTGCGGAGGGTGCCCGCGTCGCGCCAGGTGCGGTTGCGGGTGTGCTGGCCGTTCCCGTGGTCGTTGTCGGTGGGCGCCCGCCAGAAGTTGGGCGCCGGCCCCGAGGTGACGAGGGGGACGCCGCCCGCCTCGTAGGAGGTGATGACGCCGGTGCGCTTGTCGACGGTGACGGAGAAGTCCCGGCCGGTGACGGTGACCGTCGTGTCGCCGTCCTCGTGGGTGAGGGCGGGCACGCTGCGGAGGGGGACGGGGGTGACGGCCGGACTGCCCGCCTCCAGGGGGAGTTGCTGCCGCGCCACCTCGAAGCCGGCCTCGGCCCAGGGGGTGGACTCCCGGAGGGTGAAGGACAGTTCGAGGAAGTACTCGCTGCCGGGCGCCGGGGCGGTGGGCAGCTTCAGGGGGACGGTGATGTCCTTGCGGGTCAGCGGCGGCACGTCGAGCTGGCCGCGGGTCAGCCGGCCCTTCTGGGTGACCTTCCCGTCGGTGACGAGCGACCAGCTCGCGTCGAAGGCACGGAGGTTGGTGAAGAGGTGCTCGTTGGTCAGCGTGACCGCGCCGGGGCCGCCGCCGGGCACCGCTGCCGCGTTGACGGCCTGGTGGACGCGCCTGACCTCGGCGGCCTTGCCGGTGTGGCCGCGGTCGGCGGTGACGATGCCGTCGGCGACGAAGGCGCCGTCGTTGGGCAGGTCGCCCCAGTCGCCGCCGTAGGCGAGGAAGGTCTTCTCGCGCGGCTGTTTCTCGTCGACGGCGACGGTCGCCGCGTCGAACCAGAACCGCACGCCGTCGTCGCCGGGACCGCGGTCCTCGTCGGCGAGTTCGGCCGCGGTCAGCGCGCGGGCGTAGACGCGGGCGCGGCGGATGCTGCCGCTGAACTCGCGGGTGTGGTTGTCGGTGTCGTTGCCGAGGGCGAGGGGCGCGGTGTTGCCGCTCGGGCGGCGGGTGGTGGCGCGGGTGGCCCGCGGCACGCCGTCGACGTACAGGGTGAGGGTGCCGGCGTCCGCGTCGAAGACGCCCGCGATGTGGTGTTCGCGGCCGGTCCAGTCCTCGGGGACGGTCCAGTTGGCGGTGATCCACTGGCCGTCGCCGTGGATGAAGAACTCCAGGGTCCGGTCGTTCTGCTTGAGGGCGTACTGGGTGTCGCCCTTGGCGATGATCGGCTGGTGGTAACCGGTGAAGCGGGGGGTGACCCAGGCCTCCAGGGTGAGGGATCCGGTGAGGTCGAGGCCGGGGTCGCGGGCGAAGACGGTGGCTCCGAAGACGCCCCGGGCGCGGTCGAAGGTGCCGCTGGACGCCATGAGTTCACCGCGGAGCCGGGCGGGGCCGGTCTCGGTGAACAACGTGCGCGCCGGCGTGGGCCAGTTGAGGGACTGGTCGACGAAGTCCCAGATCCAGCCGCCCTGGAGGACGTCGTGGCGGCGGACGAGGTCCCAGTACTTCTTGAAGTTCCCGGTGGAGTTCCCCATCGAGTGGCTGTACTCGATCATGACGTACGGCCGGGTGTCGGCGGTGTCCTTCGCGCGCTGTTCGACGCGTTGGGGGCTGTCGTACATCTCGGAGCGGATGTCGCTGACGCCGGGGCGGTCGTCGCCCTCGTACTGGATGACGCGGGTGGGGTCGTAGGAGCGGATCCAGTCGTGCATGGCGGTGAAGGTGCTGCCGCCGCCGGCCTCGTTACCGAGGGACCAGATGACGACCGAGGCATGGTTCTTGTCGCGGTGGACCATGTTCTGGGCGCGGGCCACGCAGGCGGCCGTCCAGTCGGGATGGTCGCCGGGGTACTCGGCGCGGATGCCGTGGGTCTCGAGGTTGGTCTCGTCGATGAGGTAGAGGCCGTACTGGTCGGCGAGTTCGTACCACTGCGGGTTGTTCGGGTAGTGCGAGGTGCGGACCGAGTTCATGTTCAGCCGCTTGATGATCCTGATGTCCTGGATCATGTCGGCGCGGGTGAGGGCGGTGCCGCGGGCGGGGTGCATCTCGTGCCGGTTGGTGCCGCGGAAGGAGACGGGGCGGCCGTTGATGCGCATCAGCCCGTCCTTGAGGGCGAACTCGCGCAGGCCGACCCGGTGGGAAAGGGTCTCGATCACCTTTCCGGCGGGGTCGCGCAGGCGCAGGACGGCGGTGTGGAGGTAGGGGTCCTCGGCGGACCAGAGTCGGGGAGAAGGGACGGCCCTCGCGGCCCGTACGGTCGCCTCGCCGCCGGAGTCGAGGTCGACGGTCTGCCGGAGCGGGCGGGGCCAGACGGGGTGCCCGTCGGCGTCGTACAGAAGGGTGTCGACGGTGTACCGTCCACCGGATCCGCCCGCGTAGTCCCGCACGCTCGCCGTCACCGCCAGCTCCGCGGTGGTGTGGTCGGCGCCGAGCGGGGTGTCCAGCTTGAAGTCGCGCAGGTGGACGGGCGGGGTGGAGAACAGGTGGACCGAGCGGAAGATGCCGCTGAGCCGGATCATGTCCTGGTCCTCCAGCCAGTCGCCGTCGGAGTAGCGGTAGACCTCGACGGCGATCTGGTTGGTGCCGGGCTTCAGGTGGTCGGTGATGTCGTACTCGGCGGGGGTGTAGGAGTCCTCGTGGTAGCCGACGAGACGGCCGTTGATCCACACGTAGTGCGCGGACTTGACCCCTTCGAAGTGCAGGAACGTCCTTCGTCCGGCCCAGTTCGCGGGCACGGTGAAGGTGCGCCGGTACTGGCCGACGGGGTTGTGGCGGGTGGGTGCGGCGGGCGGCTGCGGGTTCTCGCCGTGGCCGTTGGGGCCCCAGTAGGGGTAGGTGATGTTGACGTAGATCGGGCGGTCGTACCCGTGCAGCTGCCAGACCGACGGCACGGGAATGGTGTCCCAGGCGCTGTCGTCGAGGTCGGTGCGGTGGAAGTCGGCGTCGCGGTCGTCGGGGCGGTCGGCGTGCGCGAACTTCCAGGTCCCGTCCAGGCTGAGCCGGTAGGGGGAGCGGGTGCGGTCGGCGGCGAGGGCCTGGGCGAGGTCCGCGTACGGCATGAGGGTGGTGTGGGGTGGTTCGGTGCCGAGCCGGAAGACGTCGAGCCGGCCGTTCCACTCGGGGGCCGTCTCCGCGGCGGCGGCGCGGCGGCCGGCGACGGGGGCGGAGAGGGCGAGCGCGCCGAGTACGGCGGCCGATCCCTCGAGGAGACGACGACGGCTGACGACCACCCGCTGGGGGCGGTCCGGCCGGTCCATGGACGACACGTGCGGGTGCGACATGACCATGACCTTCCTCGGGGCGTACCGTGCGGCTGCACGGGACGGAGGGTGCGTCAGATCTTGTCCGTTACTGTTGATAAACCGAACAGAGACGCGCCGATATTGGCTGAATATCAACTCAACTCGGCGCAACGCGACTTGACGGAGATCACCCTGGGTGACCAGCCGTCAGTAGACGTCGCGTACGTACCGTTTGTCGGCCGCCAGCTGCTTGACGTACGCCGCCGCCTCCGGCTCCGCCAGACCGCCGTGGACGACGGCGATGTCCCGCAGCGCCCGGTCGACGTCCCTGGCCATGCGGGAGGCGTCACCGCAGACGTAGAAGTGGGCGCCGTCCCGCAGCCAGGACCACAGTTGGGAGCCGTGCTCGCGCATCCTGTCCTGCACGTAGATCTTGGCACGCTGGTCGCGCGAGAAAGCGGTGTCCAGGCGTTCCAGGGTGCCGTCGGCGAGCAGGGCGGTCAGTTCCTCCTCGTAGGAGAAGTCGGTGGCCCGGCGCTGCTCGCCGAAGAACAGCCAGTTGGGCGCCCGGTGGCCGCGCGCCCGGCGCTCCTCGAGGAAACCGACGAACGGCGCCACGCCGGTGCCGGGCCCCACCATCACCATCGGGGTCGCCGGATCGGCGGGCGGCCGGAAGTGCGGTGAGCGCTGCACGTGCACCGACACCTCGGTGCCCGGCACGGCGTCGGCCAGGAAGGGCGAACAGACACCCTGCCGGGGGCGGCCGGCCAGGTTCTCGTACCGCACGACGGAGACGGTGAGCGAGACGAGGCGGGGGTCGGTGAGCGGGCTCGACGAGATGGAGTACAGGCGTGGCTGGAGCCGTCCCAGCACCTCGGCCCAGTCCTGCGCCCCGGCCCGCACCCCGAACTCGGCGACCACGTCGACGGCCTGCCGCCCCCAGGACCACTTCGCCAGCTCGCCCTTGTTGTCCGGGCGCAGCAGCTTGCGCAGCTCGCGGGGGTCGCGGACGCGGTCGGCGGTGAACCGCAGCAGGGCGGGGGTGATCCGGGTGATGTCGAGGTGGCGCAGCAGGGCCTCGTCGAGGGCGACCTCGCCCACACCGTTCAGCCGTACCCGCGCGTGCGCGTCGAGACCGGTGACGGACAGCCATTCCGTCACCAGGTCGGGCGAGTTGAGGGGGCGTACGCCGAGGGCGTCGCCGACCTCGTAGACGAAGGGGGTCTCGCTGTCGCGGGTGTCGAAGGTGAAGCGGCGCACCTCCTTGCCGGAACCCGGCCGGCTCAGCAACCGGTTGCCGACCAGACGGGCGGTCACCGGGGCGGGGCGCCCGGAGCGGCGTGCGACGGCGGTGACGGGCGGGGACGGCGCGGCCGGTGGGGCTGGTGGGGCTGGTGGGGTCTGTGGGACCTGGGTGGGGAGCCCGGCCGCCGGTGCGGAACGTGCCGCCTCCCCGGCCCCCGCCGCTCCCCCGGGTTCCGCCTCCTTGAGCGCGATGAGCACCTGCTCCAGCCAGGCGTCGGCCTGCGGCTCGTAGTCCGGTTCGCAGTCGGTGCGGGGCGCCAGCCGTACGGCGCCCAGCTCGTCCATACGGTGGTCGAGCCGGCGTCCGTGTCCGCAGAAGTCGTCGTAGGAGGAGTCCCCGAGGGCGAGGACGGCGTAGCGGCGGCCGGTCAGGCGTCCGGCGTCCAGGCCGGCCAGGCCGTCCCAGAAGCCGGCGCCGTTGTCGGGGGCGTCGCCGTCGCCGAAGGTGCTGGTGATCAGCAGGAGATCGGCGTCGGAGGGCAGGGCGGCGGGGTCGGCCTCGTCCATGGCGACGAGGGCGGGGGTGTGACCGCCGGCGGCGAGCCGGTCGGCGGTGGCGGCGGCGACCTCCTCGGCGTTGCCGGTCTGCGAGGCCCACAGGACCACCACCCGGCGCCCCGCGGGCCGCCGCGGCGCGGTGCCGGTGACCGGGTGGGCGCCGGGCCCCTCGCCGGTGCGGGAGTACATCCCGGCCAGGGTGCCGTTGACCCAGAGGGCGTGGTCCGGGCTGAAGGGCGCGTCCGGCGGCAGCACCGGTACGCCGGGGGCGCCGGCCGGGATCCCCGCGAGGAACCCGACCAGGTAGCGCCGTTCCGGCTCGGTCAGGACCGGCGGCGGGACGGGCTCCAGACCGAACGCGGCGGCCGCGGAGCCGGACGGGGAGACGGCCGGCACGGCGAGGGCCACGGCGGCGGGGGCCACGGCGGCGGGGCGGACCGCGGTCGGCCCGACGGCCGGCGGCGGCGCCGGGAGGCTGCCGGGCGCCCGCACGCTCACCGGCGTCGACACCCGGCTCAGCGACACCGCGCACACCTTCAGCTCCGGCTGGAAGGACAGGGGGTCGACGGCGTCTCCGGTCACGGCGTTGACGCTGAGGTACTCGCCGAACAGGTCGTTCCAGTGGAAGGGCGCGAAGCAGGAGCCGGGCAGCACCCGGTCGGTGACGACGGCGGGCAGCACGGCCCGGCCGCGCCGCGAGGCGACCTCCACCGAGTCGCCGTCGGCTATCCCGAGCCCGGCCGCGTCCTCGGGGTGCACCTCGACGAACGGGCCCGGATCGAGCTTGTTGAGCTTGGCCACCTTCGCCGTCTTGGTCAGGGTGTGCCACTGGTGCTGGAGACGACCGGTGTTGAGGACGAACGGATAGTCGTCGTCCGGCATCTCGGCGGGCGGGACGTGCGGGCGCGCGTGGAAGACCGCACGGCCGCTGGGGGTGGGAAAGGTGAGCGAGCCGTCCTCGTCGACGTAGCGGACGGGGTTGCGGTGGGGGCCGTCGGCGGTGGCGGCCGGCCACTGCACGGGGGTGGCGCGCAGCCGCTCGTACGTCACGCCGCGCAGGTCGTAGCCGGTCCGCGGGTTGTGGAAGCGCTTGATCTCCTCGAAGATCTGCTCCGCGCTGTCGTAGGAGAACCCGCTCTCGTAGCCCATCGCGCGGGCCACGGCCGCGATCAGCCGCCAGTCGGCCGTGGCCTCGCCGGGCGGGTCGGCGGCGGGGCGGGCGAGGGTGAGGTTGCGTTCGCTGTTGACGAGGACGCCCTCGCTCTCGGTCCACAGCGCGCCGGGCAGGACGACGTCGGCGTAGGCGTTGGTCTCCGTCTCGGAGAAGACGTCCTGCGCGACGACGAACTCGGCGGCCTCCAGGCCCTCGATGACCGTGCGGCGGTTGGCGACGGAGGCGACGGGGTTGGTGCAGATGATCCAGCAGGCCTTGATGTCGCCCGCGGCCATCTTGCGGAACATCTCGACGGTGCCCTTGCCGACGCCGTCGGCGCGGATCGTGCCGGGCTCCAGCCCCCACACGTCCTCGGCGAAGGCCCGGTCGGCGTCGACGAGCACGGACCGCTGTCCGGGCAGGCCGGGGCCCATGTAACCCATCTCCCGGCCGCCCATGGCGTTGGGCTGGCCGGTGAGGGAGAACGGGCCGCTGCCGGGACGGCAGATCCTGCCGGTGGCGAGGTGGAGGTTGACCAGGGCGTTGGTGTTCCAGGTGCCGTGCGTGGACTGGTTGAGTCCCATCGTCCAGCAGCTGGTCCACTCCCCCGCCTCGCCGATCAGCCGGGCCGCCTCGCGCAGGCCGGCCTCGGGGATGCCGGTGATGCCGGCGACGGTCGCGGGCGGGTAGTCGGCGAGGAACTGCGGCATCGCCTCCCAGCCCTCGGTGTACGCGGCCATGAAGGCGGGGTCGGTGTGCCCGTTCTCGTGCAGGAGGTGCAGGAGGCCGTTGAGCAGGGCGAGGTCGGTGCCCGGTCTGATCTGGAGGAACAGGTCGGCCTTGGCGGCGGTGGCGGTGCGGCGCGGGTCGACGACGATCAGTTTCGCGCCCGCCTTGACCCGGTCCATCATCCGCAGGAAGAGGATCGGGTGGCAGTCGGCCGTGTTGGAGCCGATGACGAGGAAGACGTCCGCCCGGTCGAGGTCCTCGTAGGAACCCGGGGGGCCGTCCGCCCCGAGGGACAGCTTGTAACCGGTTCCCGCGCTGGCCATGCACAGCCGCGAGTTGGACTCGATCTGGTTGCTGCGCAGGTAGCCCTTGACCAGCTTGTTCGCGAGGTACTGCGCTTCGAGGCTCATCTGCCCGGAGACGTAGAGGGCGACCGCGTCGGGGCCGTGCTCGTCGACGACGGCGCGCAGCCGGCGTGCCGTCTCGGCGACGGCCGCGTCGACGGGCGCCGGCTCGGGTTCCTCGCCGCGGTGCGGGCGGACCAGGGCGGTGGTGAGCCGGCCCGGTGCGGCGAGCAGGTCCGCGGTGGTGGCGCCCTTGGTGCACAGCCGGCCGAGGTTCGCCGGGTGCTCCTTGTCGCCGGACGCCTTCAGGACCGTACGGCGTCCGTCCGGGCCGCGGCCCACGTCGAGGACCAGGCCGCAGCCGACGCCGCAGTACGAGCAGACCGTGCGCACCTTCGTCGTGCTGTCGGTCCGCGGGTCCGGCACGGCCACGGGCGCCCCCTTCTTCCTGACGATCGGCCTGGTGAGAGCCACCGCGAGCCTTCCGCGACGGTACGAACCGTGCATTACACAGGTGTCTCCCGGACCGGCTGCCGGGCGTTAATCCCGGCGCACAGCGGAGGGGGGCCGGATGTGAGCGGACCTCGGGCGGCCACATCGTCGCCGGTGTACAGCCTTTCCTGCTGGACGTGTTCCCTCACGCGCCGCACGCCCCCGCCCCCTCCGCGACCGCACCCCCGCACCCCCGCACCCCCGCACCCCCGCACCCGCGATGACAACGGTGCGGCGCCGGGGACGCGGGACCTCCGCGGTCTCGTCGGCTCACCCGTCGCACCGCCCACCGCCGTCGGGCGGAGGGGCCGCGTCAGGCGGGGCACGGGGTCGCGCTCTCCCTCCGCGCGGGGATGCCCGCCCGCACGCGGGCCAGGAGTGCGGCCGGGTCCGGGTCGGCCTGGAGGGACCGCAGCGTCAAGGTCCACCACTGTTCCAGCCGCTCCCTCCAGTCCCGCCCGCCCGGCATCTCGTCGATCAGGGTGCAGAACCCGAAGAACGCGCTGACGAGCGCCACGGCCGCGGCCGACGGCTCGACCCCTTCCGCGAGCTCGCCCCTGGCGCGGGCCTGGGCGAGGAGCCGGGTGGCGGCCACCGCCCAGGCGTCGAACGGCGTGGGCACGGCGGACTCGATGGCGCGGCGTTCCGCCCACAGGCGGGCACCGGCACGCGCCACGACGTCCTCGCTGAGGGACTGCGCGACACGGAGGCTGAGGCCGACCAGTTTCTCCAGCGGAGGAACACCGCTCGCGGTGTAGGCGGCGGCCAGCTGGGGCCAGGTGGCGAACTGCTCGCGGACCACGGCCAACGCCAGTTTCTCCTTGCTGGAGTAATGGAAATAGATCGCTCCACTGGTCCTTCCGGAGTGATCGCTTATGCCGTTGACACTTGTTCCCGCATAACCTCGTTCGACGAACATGTGTGCCGCTGATTCCAGCAGCACCTTGCGGGTTTCCCGCGCCCTTTCCTGCACTTCCGTTCCACCTTCGCTCACACGTGCCAACGCCACGACAGGAAAGTTCAAGCACCCCGGAGAAAGGGTCGCAGCGCGCGAAGATCTTATTATTCATGGGTCGTGTGCGCCGCACGGGTGACTGCGCGCAACGCGCCTCCCTGCCGGGCGGATTCGTCGGGGACGGACGCGAGAACCGCGCCGGCCGATGCCGCGCCGGCTCCCGAAGGGCCTTTCAGCAGGCCTCTTGACGTCATTGCGGAAGCTCCGGCCTCCCCCTCTCCTCCGCATCCAGGGGTCCACCGGATGCGGCCGGGGAATTCACATGCACTCGAATCGGTGATTGTGGAAATCGCAGAAGCGAAATTAACGTAATGACCACGATGTTTTCGGCGCGGTCGGAATCGACGCACCGCGCCCGCCACGAGGCACCCACGGAGCGCTCAGCCACGGCCACGCGGCCACGAGCGGCCGTACGGCATCACCCGTTTCCACTCATGTCCGCGAGTGGACCACCCCTGTCCCGGCACCCGCCTGCGCCCGTGCACCGAACCGGCCGGCGCGGCCTCCCAGAACGGCACCCGCATGACAGCTCATCGCATCCTCTCCTGGTCCCCCTCCGCCATCGTCTTCGACTGCGACGGAACCCTGATGGACACGGAACGGCACTGGCAGGAGGCTCGGAGCGCCACCTTCCGGGCGTTCAGCCTCACACCGCCGGCCGGGTTCGCCGACCGCGCCAAGGGCATGCACTACACCGAGTGCGGCGCCCTCATGGCCCGGGAAACCGGGAAACCGGACCTCGTGGAGGACCTGACCGGCACGCTCCTCGACACCTTCGGCGCCCTCGTCGACCAGGATCCCGCCACCATGCCGGGGGCCGCCGCGCTGGTCCGGCTGGCCGCTCGCCACCTCCCCCTCGCGGTGGCCAGCAACTGCCCCCGGGAGGTGGTGGAATCGTGCCTCGACCGGGCCGGCCTCCTCGGTTGCTTCGGTCACGTCGTGGTCGCCGAGGGGGACCTGCGGCCGAAGCCGGAACCCGACGTGTACCGGGTGGCCGCGCGGCTGTGCGCCGTACCTCCCGGGGAAGCCCTGGCCGTGGAGGACTCGCTCACCGGCATGGAGTCGGCCCGTCGGGCGGGCCTTCGCGTCCTCGGCGTCGGAGCGTGCCCGCCGGGACCGGAGGCGGAGAAGGCCGATCTGTGGGTCGCGAGCCTGGCCGACGGCGAGCTGCTGACGTGGGTCCGGACCCGGATCGGCGAGTAGGACGCACCGGGGCTCCCCGGACGGGCCGCACCCGTCCGGGTCCACGAACCGCGGTTCCGTCAGCGCAGCTGCGCGGCGAACGCCTCGTACGCCCGCTCGTCGAGGAGCACGAAACGGATCTCCTCGACCGACGTCCGGGCCGCCCGCACCGTCTCCACCGCGATCCGCGCCGCGTGCTGCACGGGCCACCCGTAGATGCCGGCGGAGACCGCCGGGAAGGCGACCGTACGCGCGCCCAGTTCGTCCGCCACCCGCAACGACTCCCGGTAGCACGAAGCCAGCAGCTCGGAGCGGTCCTCCTCCAGGGTGAACCGCGGGCCCACGGTATGGATCACCCAGCGGGCGGGAAGCCGGCCGGCGGTGGTGGCGACCGCCTGGCCGGTGGGCAGGCCCTTGCCCAGGTGTCCGGCGCGGAGCTTGCGGCACTCCTCCAGGACGGCGGGCCCGCCGCGGCGGTGGATGGCGCCGTCGACCCCGCCGCCGCCCAGCAGCGAGGAGTTGGCGGCGTTGACGACGGCGTCCACGGACTGGGTGGTGATGTCGCCCTGGACGAAGGTGACGGCGGTCATGGCGGATCGGCCTCCTCCCGCGAAGGCGGGGTCTGCGGTGCGGGGCCGCGCCGCGGTGACGGCGGCGCGGTGACGGCGCCGCGGTGACGGCGGCGCTACGGCTGTTGCCGCAGCCTGCGCCAGACCGCCTTGGCCGCGTTGTGGCCCGACATGCCGTGGACGCCGGGGCCGGGCGGGGTGGCCGAGGAGCAGATGAAGACGGCCGGGTGCGGGGTGGAGTACGGGAACAGGGAGAGTCTGGGGCGCAGCAGGAGCTGGAGGCCGGACGCCGCGCCGGTGCCGATGTCGCCGCCGACGTAGTTGGCGTTGCGGGCGGCGAGTTCGGCGGGGCCGGCGATCGCTCGGGCCAGGACGCGGTCGCGGAACCCCGGCGCGAAGCGCTCCAGTTGGCGTTCCATCGTGTCGGTGAGGTCGCCGGTCCAGCCGTTGGGCACATGGGCGTAGGCCCAGAAGACCTGCTTGCCGGCCGGGGCCCGGGTGGGGTCCACGACACCGGGCTGCACCGTGATCATGAAGGGCTTCCGCGGGGGGCGGCCCTCCCGGGAGGCGGCGCGCAGGGCGGCGCCGATCTCCGCGCTGTCCGCGCCGATCTGCACCGTGGTGGCGCGGTGGGCCTCGTCGGCGGTCCAGGGGACCGGGCCGTCGAGCGCGTAGTCGATCTTGTAGACGCCGGCGCCGTACTTGTAGTGCTCGTAGAAGCGGCCGAGGCCGGCGATGCGGGCCAGGGCGGTGGGCGAGGTGTCGAAGACGTAGGCGCGGGCCGGGGGCAGGTCGTCGAGGCGCTTGACCTCGTAGTCGGTGTGGATGGTGCCGCCGAGGTCCTCCAGGTAGGCGGCCAGGGCGTCCGAGACGGCCTGGGAACCGCCGCGGGCCACCGGCCAGCCGCGGGCGTGCGCGGCGAGCGCGAAGACCAGGCCGACCGCGCCGGTGGCGAAGCCGCCGAGGGGGGCCATGACGTGGGCGACGAGTCCGGCGAAGAGGGTCCTGGCCTTCTCGTCGTGGAAGCGGCGGGTCAGCCAGGTGGACGGGGCCAGGCCGACGAGTCCGAAACGGGCGAGGGTGACGGGGTCGCGGGGCAGTGCCGTCAGCGGCAGCGACATGAAGTCCCGGACCAGGGCGTCCCACTTGGGCAGGAAGGGCTCGACCAGCCTGCGGTACGCGCCCGCGTCGCGGGGGCCGAAGGAGGCGGCCGTCTCGGCGACCGAGCGGGACAGCACGGCCGCGCTGCCGTCGGGGAAGGGGTGCGCCATGGCCAGCTCGGAGTGGAGCCATTCGAGGCCGTACCGCTCCAGGGGCAGGGCGCGGAACGCGGGCGAGTTGATACCGAGGGGGTGTGCGGCGGAGCACGGGTCGTGGCGGAAGCCGGGGAGGGTGAGTTCCTCGGTGCGGGCGCCGCCGCCCACCGTGTCCTTCGCCTCGAAGAGGGCCACGGAGAAGCCGCGGCGGGCCAGCTCCACGGCGGCCGTGAGGCCGTTCGGCCCCGCTCCCACCACGACGACATCGAGCATCGACGACACCTGGACCCCTTCGTCAGCCGGCGGTCTCCGGGATCAGGATATGCCGGGGGTACGACGGCGTCGGCGGCGCGGTGGGACATGGGTGTGAGCCGCCGCCGACGCGGACGCCGTCACGGCCGGAGCCCAAGGTCAGGGGGCGGGGCCGCGAGTCAGGGGCGGGAGTCGGAGGCCTGGGGCAGGGGCGGGGGTCAGGGGCGGGTCCCGGACAGCAGGCCGGTCACCCGCCGGGCCGTCGCCGCGTCGCGGGCGGCCGTGAAGGGCAGGGAGTTGCCGCCCGTGATCCTGAACGGCCCGCCGCCGAGGGTGAGATGGGCACCGCCCGCCTCCTCGACCAGCAGCAGCCCGGCCGCGTGGTCCCAGGCCGCTTCCCAGGAGAAGGCCGTGGCGTCCAACTCACCGCGGGCCACGGCGAGATACTCCAGGCCCGCCGAGCCGCAGGGGCGCGGGGCGACGCCGTCCGTCCACAGGCCGAGCAGGGCGCGCTTCTGGTCGTCGGTGGTGTAGTCGGGGTGCGAGGTCGCCACCGTGAGGTCGCGGCCGGGTGCGGGCGGGCCGGCGAACAGCCGTTCACCGTCCAGGAAGGCGCCGCCGCCGCGCACCGCGGTGGCCAGCTGGTCGCGGGCGGCGGCGTACGTCCAGGAGGCGTGCACGACGCCGTGCCGGGCGAGTGCGACCAGGGTGCAGAAACCGTCGTCGCCGTGCACGAACTGCCGGGTGCCGTCGACCGGGTCGACGATCCACACCGGGGCGTCGCCCCGTATCGCCTCGTAGACGGCCGGGTCGGCGTGCACCGCCTCCTCGCCGACGACGACCGAGCCGGGCAGCAGGGCTCCGAGGGCCTCGGTGAGATACAGCTCGGCATTGCGGTCGGCGTCCGTGACCAGGTCGTGCGGCCCGGTCTTCTGGTCCACCTCGTGCGCGGCGAGCTGCCGGAAGCGCGGCATGATCTCCGCGGCGGCGGCCTTGCGGACCGCGTCCGCCACGTCACCGGCGTGGCGGGCGAGAAACTCGTCGATGGTTTCCGTGTCTTGGATCATGCCTCCATGAGAACACGCCCCACTGACATTCCCCGCCGCGCCGGTGCACACCCGATGGAATCAGGATGAAGACGAGCAAGGAGAGGAAGAGGAGGAAGCGGGAGAAGAGGGAGTAAGAGGGGACGGTCCTCGCCTCAGCGCCCCACCGCATACCCCTGCATGCCCCGTGGGTTCGCCGCCGCCGACAGGATTCCGGTCTCCGGGTCCCGGGCGACGGCGCACAGCCGGCCCTCGGACCACGGGTCGGCGACGGTCACGTCGTGGCCGCGGCGGCGGAGGTCCTCGACGACGGTCCCCGGCATGCGGGACTCCACGGTCAGGCTGCCCGGCCGCATGCCGCGGGGGTAGAAGGAGCCGGGGAAGGCGTCGGTGTGCCAGTTCGGGGCGTCGATCGCGCCCTGGAGGTCCAGGCCGCCGCGGACCCGCGCGCGCAGGGCGACGGCCAGGAAGAAGTGCAGCTGCCACTGGTCCTGCTGGTCACCGCCGGGGGTGCCGAAGGCCAGGACCGGGACGCCGTCGCGCAGCGCGACCGAGGGCGTGAGGGTGGTGCGGGGGCGGCGGCCGGGGGTGAGGGAGTTCGGCAGGCCCTCCTCCAGCCAGGTCATCTGCAGCCGGGTGCCGAGCGGGAAGCCCAGTTCGGGCACGACCGGATTGGACTGGAGCCAGCCCCCGCTGGGCGTGGCGGCGACCATGTTGCCCCAGCGGTCGACGACGTCGAGGTGGCAGGTGTCGCCGCGGGTGGCCCCGTCCGCGGCCGTCCCGGGCTCCCCCGGCACCGGCGAGGCCAAACGCTCGGCGACGGTCGGCTCGCCGGCACCCATGGGGCTGAACCCGGGCTCGTCCGTGGTCACCACGCGCGCGTGGGCGCTCAGCCGGGGCTCGCGTCCGCCGGGACTGCCCGGCCGCAGCTCGTACGACGCCTTGTCGCCGATCAGCGCGCGCCGGCCGGCGTTGTAGGGGGCCGAGAGCAGCTCGTGCAGCGGGACCTCGGCCGCGTCGCCGTACCAGGCCTCGCGGTCGGCCATGGCGAGTTTGCAGCCCTCCACGAGGAGGTGGACGTAGTCGGCGGAGCCGTGGGCGGGCAGCTCCGGTGGGAGGAGGGCGAGTTGCTGGAGGAAGGCCGGGCCCTGGCTCCAGGGGCCCGCCTTGCAGACGGTCCAGCCGTTCCAGTCGTACGTCGCCGGTGCCTCGTAGGCCGCGGACCAGCCGGCGAGGTCGGCGGCGGTGAGCGTGCCGGCGTGGTGCTCGCCGCTGGTGTCCAGGGTGGGGCGCCCGGCCTGCCGGACGAGGGCCTCGGCGATGAATCCGCTCCGCCAGACCTCCCGCGCGGCGTCGATGCGGGCCGTCCGCTCCCCGGCGCCGGCCGTCTCGGCGAGCAGCCGCTTCCAGGTGGCGGCGAGCGCGGGGTTGCGCAGCAGCCGGCCGGGGCGGGGCGGCCGGCCGCCGGGCAGGTAGACCTCCGCGGAGGACGTCCACTCGGTCTCGAACAGTTCGCGTACGGTCTCGACGGTCGTTCCGACGTTCTCCACGGGCGCGTGCCCGTGTTCGGCGTAGCCGATGGCGTACTTCAGGACGTCGTCGAGGGACTTGGTGCCGTGGTCGCGGAGCAGGAGCATCCAGGCGTCGAAGGCGCCGGGCACGGACGCCGCGAGAGGACCCGTGCCGGGGACGAGGTCCAGCCCGAGGCCGCGGTAGTGGGCGACGGTCGCGCCGGCCGGGGCGACGCCCTGCCCGCACAGCACCCGCACCTCGCCGCCCGCGGGGGCGAGCAGGACCGGTACCTCTCCGGCGGGGCCGTTGAGGTGGGGTTCGACGACGTGCAGCACGAAGGCACCGGCCACGGCGGCGTCGTAGGCGTTGCCGCCGTCCTCCAGGACGGCCATCGCCGACTGGGAGGCCAGCCAGTGGGTGGAGGACACCATGCCGAAGGTTCCCTGGAGGGTCGGTCGGGTCGTGAACACAGGGCCTCTCACCTCGCTGTTTACGTGTATCGGCCCGGATGAGGGGCGCTCGGGACGGGTGCTGGGGAGGAGCCGGGGGTCCGGGGGGATCGAAGAGCCGCAACTCACCGAGAGTGCTGCGGAGCAGCCATCAGATTCTGTCAGCTCCTATCGTCACGTCCATGGGGCATGCGCGGTCGGGTCGGCAGGCGGAGAACGTTCGGGATCCGGCAGATCTCCCTGAACTTCGCGATGTTCCGCTCCGTCTTCGAGCGTGGCTCGCGGCTCGGCGCCGGCCCGGTGCTGCGCCTGTGGCGCTCGCTGCTCAGCTTCTTCTCCCGCTGGTGGCAGATCGAGTCGCTGTATCGCGCCAACGCCAAGTACCGGCCCGTCTGGGAACCGCGGTACCTGCTCTTCGAGAAGAGCGCGGACCTGCTGCGCATCACCGTGGCGAGCGCCCGCGCCGAGGGTTTCCTGGGAGCACCGGGTCTGCCGAAATGGCTCAACCGGCAGCGCATGAGGAGCAGGGACCACGGGCGGTGACGCGACGTGCGGCGGGCCCCGCCGGACAAGGCCGAACGAGTCATCCGCGGGCGCGTGGCCGTGTGATTCCACCACTGGGCCGGTGGATACGGGTCGAATGCCGTTGGGGTTCGGGCCCACCCGTGCCAGGGCCCCCTCACCGTGCGGCGGACAGCACCGCCCTGGCGTACTCGGTCGGGAGACTGGTTTGACGACTCCTCAGCTTTCCGTGGTCGTACCGTGCTTCAACGAGGCTGCCGTCATCGAGAGGTTCCACCGCGCTGTCGGGGAAGTCCTCGGCCGGACCGGGCTCGACTACGAGATCTGCTACGTGGACGACGGCAGTACCGACTGCACGCGGGAGATCATCGGCGGCCTCGGTGCCGGTGACCGGCGCGTCAGGTACGCGGTGCTCAGCAGGAACTTCGGCAAGGAGGCCGCGATGCTCGCCGGCCTGCGCATGTCCCGGGGACAGGCGGTGGTCCTCATGGACGCGGACCTCCAGCATCCACCGGAGCTCATCCCCCGGATGCTGGAGCTCCACGGACGTGGGTACGACCAGGTGGTTCCCCGCCGGACCCGGGAGGGGGACGGCACGGCACGCACCGTACTGAGCCGCAGCTACTACGCGCTGGTGCGCCACCTCATGGATGTGGAGGTACTCGACGGTGCCGGGGATTTCAGGCTGCTGTCGCGACAGGCGGTGGACGCGGTGCTGTCGTTGCCGGAGACCAACCGGTTCTCCAAGGGCATCTTCTCCTGGATCGGCTTCACGACGACCACGTTCACCTACCGGAATGCCCAGCGGCTCGCCGGCTGCTCGAAGTGGGGTGGCCGCCACCTGCTCAACTACGGCATCGACGGGCTGCTGTCCTTCAACAACCGCCCCCTGCGGCTCGCCATCTACGCCGGCTTCTGGTGCTTCCTCGCCGCACTCGTCTACGCGGTGTGGGTCATCCTCGACGTGGCCCTCCACGGGGCGTCGGTCCCCGGCTACGCCACCCTTCTGATGGCGGTGGTGGGACTGGGCGGAATACAGCTGATCACCCTGGGGATCATCGGTGAATACGTCGGCCGCATCTATCACGAGGTGAAACGCCGCCCTTCCTTCGTGGTCCGGGAGACGGACGAGCGTCCCGCTGCGAGACCCGGCCCGCCGAGGCCCCGTGCCCTGGGCACGGGTGCCCCGAGACCCAGTGCGCGGCGGCGCGAGCCGGGGGATCGTGCGACAGCCCGCCCCGGGACGACACGGCAGTTCGTGACCTTCGTCGCGATCGGCTGTGTCAACACCGCCGTGTACCTGGCCCTCTACGCCGCCCTGAATCCATGGATCCCGTATCTCTCGGCGCATGTCCTCGGATACGCGGTCGGTGTCGTCGGTTCCTTCTTCCTCAATTCCCGCTTCACCTGCCGGACCCGTCCGACCTGGCGCGCGTTTGTGCGCTATCCGCTGTCCAGCGGATTCAACCTGGTTGCCTCCGGAGCGCTTCTTTACGTGGCCGTCAGCCGACTCGGAATGGACAAGAACCTTGCCGCACTTGCCGCCGGAATCCTGGCCACCCCGGTCTCCTTCCTCCTCGCCCGGTGGGCCATCGACTCCGGCCGTCGGCCGTCCGGCACCGCCGCCATGGTGGCGAACGGCCCTGTCGAAGCAGGACAGGACGATCCCACCCCGGGCTAGCACCGTTCGTCCGGGCGGCGAGAAGGGCCGGGCCCCGGCGGATCCCGTCGAGGAGACCGCTACGACGACCGGCGTGCGCCGCGACACGGGGAACCCGGCCCCGGCCTCCCCACGTCTCACCACGGCGGGTGCGGCCCTGCTGCCCCTGCTTCCGCTCTCGCTGTTCGGCGGAGCCGCGTGGTTCGCCACGTGGGTACGCCCCAGTGCCGACGAGTGGTGCTTCCTGCCTCTCGTACGGGACGAGGGCTTCATGGCCCTGGTGGAGCGGTTCTACTCCACGGACAACGGCCGGATCGCGAACGGGGTCCTGGTGGCCGCCTACGCCAGGTTCGGCGTGGCGGGCCATCAGGGATACGCGACCATCAGCGCGATCGTGATGCTGCTCCTGCTGTGGGCCTGGGCGGTGGCGCTTGTGCGGCGCGCGCGGTGGCGGGTGCTCCGGGGCGTCCCGCTGTTCTCGGCGGCCATGGTCCTGGCGCTCTTCTGCTTCGCCTCCACCAACACGTACAAGACCTTCTTCTGGCCGGCTTCGTCGGTTTCCCACACCTTCCCGCCCGTGCTCGCGGCCGCCGCCACGATCCCGGCCCTGCTCGCGACCTCTCGGCGGGGGAAGGCCTTCGCGATCGTGTTCGCGGGCGTCGTCGCAGCGGTCATGGGCACGTTGTCGGAGGAAACCTCCGTCATCGCCCTGATCCTCCTCGTTCCGGCGCTGCTGCTGAGCCGCCGCCTCTTCCCCGCCGGACGGCTCGCCTTCGTACGTGCCTGGTGCGTCGCCGCCGCAGCGGGCATTCTCGCCGGCACCGCCGTGCTCCTCACCTCGCCCGGCTCGCAGAACCGGCGCACACGTCATCCCACCGACGCCATGTTCGCGCCCCACTCGCTCCACGCTTCGTTGCGGGCGTACGCGCACGTCCTCCACACCCTGGCGACGCACTGGCAGTACCTCGGCGCGATCGCCGTGGGCGTGCTCATCGGCGTACTCGTCCGCCGCGCGGACGGCGGCCTTCCGCGGCCCGACCGCAGGACACCCCTGCTTTTCGGGGCCGGCGCGGCTGCGCTGCTGTTCTCCGGGTACGTCTGCACGGTGATCGCCTACCCGGCGTTCGGCCCCTCGGTGGCGACCGCCAACCGGCTGTGGAACGACTACCTGTTCCCGCTGCTCCTCCTTCTCGTCGGTGTGGGCGGCCTCCTGGGGAACCTGACGGTACGGCGGTGGCGTCGTGGCAGGAAGGCGGTGGCCGCGGGGGCCGTGCTCCTGTGCGTGTGCGTCACCGCCGTCCTGGCCGTGTCCCTGCGCGACCTGGGTTCGGACATGCGGGTGCGGGCCACGGCCTGGGACAGACAGGACCTGCTGCTGCGCCGGCAGGCCGCCGCGGGGGCGACGGTGCTGCCCTACGAGCGGCTCGTGGTCAGCGGCATGCTGGAACCGTTCGGCGGCGGCGGCAAGCACCAGTGGCCCGCCTCCTGCGTGGCTCTCTACTACCGGGTGGAGAAGGTCACGGACGGCACGGACCACTGAGGCGGCGGGGGCACCGCCCCACCGATGCCACGGCATGCCCCGCACTCCTCGGCGCACCTGCACGCGCACCTGCACGGGGGGACGCCCAGGAGCCGAGTCCGTCCGCGAAGACGCGAGGACAAACGCTTCGTCGGACGCCTCCTCAGTCCTGCCGGGGCTCGTCGGCCGGCTCCGGTGTCCGCAGAACGGGCGACACGTCGAACGGCAGGATGGTCACCGCGACGTGCGGCAGCTGCCCCAGCGTCCTGGCCATCGCGTCACCGGTGCCGCGGTGCAGCAGTTTGCCGAGGAAGTTGGAGTACATCCGCCGTGGCACGAGCACCGTCAGCGATGTCTCACCGTCCCGCGTGGTGCGGATGGCCAGCTCCCGCATCGCGTGGCGCAACCGCCGGTCCGGGCACGCCACCAGTTCCAGCGCCACCGAGGTGGCCGATGTCGACTCCCACGCCGCGGACAGCCGGCGCGCGTGCGGCTCGTCGATCGCGAAGTGCACCGCCCGGATCCTGTCGGGCCGCAGCTCGTGGGCGTACCGCAGGGCGTTCACCGTGGCCAGGTCCAGCGTTTCGACGAGGACGATCACCTGATGGCGGCGCATGAGCGGCCGGTCCCCGCCCGGGGGCAGCCGTTGCAGAGCGGCGGCCTCGTGCCGGTACTCGCGGTTGATCCGTACCAGCGCCCAGACCCCGAGCGGGAAGATCACCACGACCAGCCAGGCGCCCTCGGTGAACTTGGTGACCGCGAAGATCAGCACCACGGCCGCGGAGACGACCGCCGCCAGCGCGTTGACCGCGATCTTCGTCCGGCGCAGCGGCTCGCGTCGACGCACGTGGTAGGCGGTGAGACCGGCGCCGGCCATGGTGAAGGCGGTGAACACGCCGATCGCGTACAGCGCCACCAGTCTGTCCACGCTGGCGCCCGTGCCGAGCAGCAGCGCCAGGGAGAGGACGGTGAGCGCGATGATGCCGTTGGAGAAGGCGAGCCGGTGTCCGCGCCGGACCAGCGGCCGCGGCAGAAACCGGTCCTCCGCGACGAAGCTGGCCAGGAACGGGAACCCGGTGAAGGGGGTATTGGCACCGGCGTAGAGGATCAGCGCGGTGGCCAGCTGGACGAAGACCAGTCCGGCCGTCCCCGGTGTCCCGTTCCCGAACACGAGCCGTGCCTCCTGCGCGATGACGGTCGGGGTGCCGTCGACGTACGGGACGGCGTGGGTGTAGTGCGCCAGGGTCGAGACGCCCAGGACCAGCACGGCGAGGACACAGCTCATGGTGATGAGGGTGCGCCGGGCGTTGCGGCCCTGCGGTTCGCGGAAGGCGGAGATGCCGTTCGAGATCGCTTCGAGTCCGGTGAGGGACGAGCCGCCGTTGGCGAAGGAACGCAGCACGATGAAGAGCGAGGCGCCGTAGAGCCATCCGTCCCCGGGAGTGCCCAGCGGGACGACACCGGCGGCCTGCAGGTCGGCGTGCGGCAGCTCGCCCGTGAGTCCGCGTACGACCGCGAAGAGGAAAACAAGCCCCATGGCGGTCATGAAGAGATAGGCGGGCAGCGCGAACATCCGGCCCGCCTCACGGACTCCGCGCAGGTTCCCGTACGCGAGCAGGAGGATCACCGTCACGGAGACCGGTAGCTGCAGGTGGTCCAGGCCCGTCCAGCCGTTGCCGACCAGGTGGGCCAGCGAGATCAGGGCGTTGGTCCCGGCCGAGACCTGGACGGCGACGGTGACGATGTAGTCGACGAGGAGGGCCACGGCGGCGATCTGGGCGACGTCCGGCCCGAAGTTCTCCCGGGCGACCACGTAGGAGCCGCCGGCCCGCGTGTAAATGGTGACGACATCGCTGTAACAGAGCGTCAGGAGCAGCAGGACCAGGAGGATCGCACCGGTCACCGGCATGATCATGGTGAAGGCGGCTGCCCCGACGACGGGTACGAGGACGCGGAGCATCTCCTCGGAGCCGTACGCCGACGAGCTGATGCAGTCGGAGGCGAGCACCCCGAGCGCCGTTCGGTTGTCCAGTTTCTCCTTGCTGATGTGCTCGGTGGTGAGCGGCTTGCCCAGGAGGCGTCTCTTGACGTAGTACACCGGCCGGTCGAGGGTCATACCGCAATGAGAAGGGCCGCGACTTCCAGGACAGGTCAGGCGCCACCGGCGGACACTCGCACGGAGTCGCCCCGGTCAGGGGCAGGGCCGGTCTCCGCTCACCGAGTGGCGGCTCACCCGGCGGGGCCGTACCGCCCGCCGTGGCGGAAATTCCCCCCTCCGCTGTCACCGCGCCGCCACGGAGCGAGTTCGCACTTCCGCCCCACAGGGAGTCGTGTGAAACTGACGTCCCCGTCCGCATCGTGGACCTCGTCCGCACCGTCCCCCACGAAAGTGCGCCGTGCGTTCTCTCCCCCTGCCGCTCGCCCTCACCGCGCGACTGACCCCGGTGATCGTGCTCGCCTGCGCGGGCTGGGCGCTGTCGTCCGGTCCGCCCGACTCCGGGAAGGAGACCGCGGCCAAGGACACGCAGAAGCCCCGCTCCGAGTCGTCCGCGCCGTCCTCGACGGCGGTCACGAAGACGTACGGTGCCGCTCCCGCACCCTGCACGAGTGTGGCCGCGAAGACGGTGGGTTCGCTGGTGCCGGGCGCCAAGACGGCGGGCAAGGAGATCCCGTCGACGGACACCTCCCTGCGCCGCACCTGCTCCTGGAACGCGCTCAAGGGCTACGACTACCGCTGGCTGGACGTCTCCTTCGAGTTGCTGGAGTCCGACGGGTCCGCCGCGACGTCGTACGCGGAGCGCACCACCGAGAAGAGCGGCGGCGGGGCCGTTCCGGGGCTCGGGGACGAGGGCTACTCGGTGGTGAACCTGACCACGGAGGACAAGCAGCAGACCCGTGAGGGCACCGTCATCGCGCGGGTGGCGAACGCGCTCGTCGTCGTCACCTACAACGGCAGCGACTTCGAGTCGAAGAAGGCTCCGAGCACGGACGAGATCAACAAGGGCGCCATCAAGGCGGCGAAGGAAGCGGTCGCCTCACTGAAGGCCGCCGCGGTGAACTGAGCGCCGGCCGGAACAGGGCACTGGCCGGAACAGGGCGCCCGGAGGGTTCTCCCACCCGCCGGCCGCCCCGCCCGTCGTTCCTCACGCGTTCTGCGTCACCCGTCACGCGTCACGCGGTGGTCTCCTCCCGTCCCCTCGACAGCATCAGCACCACGTAGAGCGCCATCGAGGTGCCCAGGCCCACGGCCCAGCCGTAGTCGGCCAGAGGTTCCAGCGCCGGGACGGGCCGCCCGTCGACGAGCGGCTCGAAGCTCGCACCGCCGACGGCGAGGACACCGCCCACCGCGAAGGCCACGACGGCCCGCCAGTTCCAGCCGGCGTCGTACCAGTACCGGCCTCCGGTGCGGTAGAGGTCGGTCAGGTCGAGCCTGCCGCGGCGCAGGATCCAGTAGTCGGCGATGAGGATGCCGGCGACCGTGCCGAGCAGCCCGCCGACCAGGCCGAGCCAGGTGAAGATGTAGCCCTGCGGGTCGGAGTACAGCTTCCACGGGAAGATCAGCACACCGAGCACGCAGGTGGCGAGCGCGCCGGTGCGGAAACTGATCCTGCGGGGCGCGATGTTGGAGAAGTCGAAGGCCGGCGAGACCAGGTTGGCCGCGATGTTCACGGACAGCGTCGCCACCAGCACGGTCACCAGCGCGAACAGCAGGCCCACGGCGTTGTCCGTCCTGGCGGCGAGCTGTACCGGGTCCCAGATCGTCTCGCCGTACACGGCCTGCGAGCCGGAGGTGACCATCACCGACAGCAGGGCGAAGAGGGTCATGGTCGTGGGCAGGCCGAGGGCCTGCCCCCAGGTCTGCGCCTTCTGCGACTTCCCGTAGCGGGTGAAGTCGGGGATGTTCAGCGACAGCGTCGACCAGAAGCCGATCATGCCCATGAGGGACGGCCAGAAGAGCTTCCAGAAGTCGCCGCCCCAGCCGAGCTTGGAGGGCTGGTCGAGCAGCGGGCCGAAACCGCCGGCCTTGTCGCTCATCCAGATCAGCATCACGAGCGCGCCGACGAGGACGAAGGGCGCGGCCCAGTTCTCGAAGCGGCGGATCGTCTCCATGCCCCGGTAGATGATCGCGACCTGGAGTGCCCAGAAGATCGCGAACGACAGCCACATCGTCCAGGGGTGGCCGCCGAACGCCCCGGCCTCGCTCCAGCCGTTGCCGATCAGTTTTCCGGCCAGGAAGTAGATCGCCTCGCCGCCGATCCAGGTCTGGATGCCGAACCAGCCGCACGCCACCAACGCCCTTACGACGGCGGGGAGGTTGGCGCCGCGGATGCCGAAGGAGGCGCGGGCGAAGACCGGGAAGGGGATGCCGTACTTCGGTCCCGCGTGCCCGGTGAGCAGCATCGGCACCAGCACGATCAGGTTGGCGAGGGCGATGGTGAGCACCGCCTGTTTCCAGTCCATGCCGACGGCGATCAGACCGGAGGCGAGGGTCCACGAGGCCGTGTTGTGGGCCATGCCGATCCACAGCGCGGAGAAGTTGTACGTGGTCCAGGTGCGCTTCTCGACGGGGACCGGGAGCAGGTCCTCGTTGGCGTAGGGGCCGCTGGGCGGCGGCGAACCAGGGGCGATCTCCACCCGGCCGTCGGCGAGGGTGACTTGGGAGGTCGGCGGTATGGCCGTGGGAGCGGTGTCGGTCATGAGCAGGCCAATCGAACGAGGTGGGACGGGAGAGGCCGTGCGGGCGGTACCGAGGGGGGTGCGCGGGAAGGCGCCCTGGGCCCCCTCCCCTGGACGGCGGGAAGGGGGAGTTCCTGAGGGGGTCGGCGGGCCGGCGACCGGTCCGGCGTCCGTTCAGCCGTTGACGGCGGGGATCACCCGGGAGCCGTAGGCGTCGATGGTGGCCTCCTGCGCGTCGTGCATGTCGTAGACGGCGAACTGGTCGACACCCAGCTCCCGCAGCGCGTTCAGCTTCTCGACGTGCTTGTCCACCGGGCCGACGATGCAGAAGCGGTCGACGATCTCGTCGGGCACGAACCGGGTGTCGGGGTTGTCGGCGCGGCCGTGGTGCGAGTAGTCGTAGCCCTCCCGGGCCTTGATGTAGTCGGTGAGTTCGTCGGGTACGGCGGCGGAGTGCTCGCCGTACTTGGAGACCAGGTCGGCCACGTGGTTGCCGACCATCCCGCCGAACCAGCGGCACTGCTCGCGGGCGTGGGCGAGTGCCTCGGGCGAGTCGTCCTCGGTGACGTACGCCGGGGCGGCGACGCAGATCTTCACCTCGGCGGGGTCGCGGCCGGCGGCGACGGCGGCGTCCTTCACCGCCTTGACCATGTACTCGGTGAGGTACAGGTCGGCGAGCTGGAGGATGAAGCCGTCGGCCTCCTCGCCGGTCATCTTCAGCGCCTTGGGACCGTAGGCGGCCATCCAGACGGGGAGTTCGGCGCCGGGCTTGATCCACGGGAACCTGATCACGGTGCCGCCGAGGTCGGCCTCGTCGCCGCGGCCGAGGGCGCGGATGACCTTCATGGCCTCGCTGATGCGGGCGAGGGTGTTGGGCTTGCGGCCCGCGACGCGCATCGCGGAGTCACCGCGGCCGATGCCGCACACCGTGCGGTTGCCGAACATGTCGTTGAGGGTGGCGAAGGTGGAGGCGGTGACCTCCCAGGTGCGGGTGCCCGGGTTGGTGACCATCGGACCGACCGTCAGCCTGCTGGTGTTGGCCAGGATCTGACTGTAGATCACGAACGGCTCCTGCCAGAGCACGGCCGAGTCGAAGGTCCACCCGTGGGTGAAGCCGTTGCGCTCGGCCCGCTGCATCAGGCTGATGACCTTCGAGGCGGGCGGGTCGGTCTGCAGGACGAGTCCGAAGTCCATGGCACCACTCCTAGTTGAGGTACTGACAGGTGGAGCGCGGGGTGTAGGCGCCGTGACCGGCGCGACCGGTGTACTCCCGCCCGGTGATGACGGGCTCGCCCCGCGAGAGGACCGTCTCGACGCGGCCGGTGATCCGCTTGCCCTCGTACGCCGAGTAGTCGACGTTCATGTGGTGGGTCTCGGCGGAGACGGTCTGCTCCGCGTGCGGGTCGTAGACGACGACGTCCGCGTCGGCGCCCGGGGCGATGGTGCCCTTCTTGGGGTACATGCCGAACATGCGCGCCGGGGTGGCGCAGGCGATCTCGATCCAGCGGCGCCGCGAGATGTGTCCGTCCACGACGGCCTGGTGAAGCAGGTCCATGCGGTTCTCGACGCCGGGCAGACCGTTGGGGATCTTGGAGAAGTCGCCCCGGCCCAGCTCCTTCTGGCCCACGAAGCAGAAGGGGCAGTGGTCCGTCGACACCACCTGGAGGTCGTTGGTACGCAGTCCCTGCCACAGCTTGGCCTGGTGCTCCCTGGGGCGCAGGGGCGTGCTGCACACGTACTTGGCGCCCTCGAAGTCGGGCTCGGCGAGGTTGTCGGTGGACAGGAACAGGTACTGCGGGCAGGTCTCGCCGAAGACGTTCAGCCCCTCGTCGCGCGCCCGGGCCAGTTCCGCGACCGCTTCCATCGCCGACACGTGCACCACGTAGAGGGGGGCGCCGGCGACCTGCGCGAGTTTGATGGCCCGGTGGGTCGCCTCGGCCTCCAGCAGCGCCTTGCGCACCTCACCGTGGTGGCGGGGGTCGGTCTCGCCGCGTGCGAGTGCCTGCTCGACCAGGACGTCGATGGCGATGCCGTTCTCCGCGTGCATCATGATCAGGCCGCCGTTCTCGGCGGAGCGCTGCATGGCGCGCAGGATCTGGCCGTCGTCGCTGTAGAAGACGCCCGGATACGCCATGAACTGCTTGAAGGAGGTCACGCCCTCCTGCACCAGCAGGTCCATCTCCTTGAGCGTCTCCTGGTTCACGTCGGAGACGATCATGTGGAAGGCGTAGTCGATCGCGCAGTTGCCCTCGGCCTTGGCGTGCCAGGCGTCCAGGCCCTCGCGCAGGGTGCGGCCGACGCTCTGCACGGCGAAGTCGACGATCGTCGTGGTGCCGCCCCAGGCTGCCGCGCGGGTGCCGGTCTCGAAGGTGTCGGAGGCGAAGGTGCCGCCGAACGGCAGCTCCATGTGGGTGTGGGCGTCGACCCCGCCCGGGATGACGTACTTCCCGGTGGCGTCGATGACCTGCTCGGCCGTCCAGGCCTCGGCGGCCGGGGTGCCGGAGGAGGCGAGGGCGGCGATACGGCCGTCCTCGATCAGAACGTCGGCGTGGATCTCGTCGGACGCGGTGATGACGAGACCGCCGCGGATGATTTTCCGGCTGCTCATATTCCGTCTCCGGAGCGGTAGTTGGTCGTCTGCGGGTTGCGTGTTGGTTGCCTGCGGGTCGCCTGTGGTGGATTACGCGGTTCCCCGCGCCCCTTGGCCGGCGGGGCGCGGGGAACCGCCTGTCTCACGGGGCGGTCAGCGGGCCGTACGCCTCCGGACGGCGGTCCCGGTAGAACTGCCAGCGGTCGCGGACCTCGCGCAGCTTGGCCATGTCCAGGTCGCGGACGACGAGTTCGCTCTCCTTGTCGCTCGCCACCTCGCCGACGAACTGCGCCTCCGGGTCCACGAAGTACGAGGTCCCGTAGAAGTCGTTGTCGCCGAGTTCCTCGACGCCGACCCGGTTGATCGCGCCGACGAAGTACTCGTTGGCGACGGCCGCCGCCGGCTGCTCCAGCTGCCACAGGTAGGCGGACAGGCCGCGCGAGGTGGCGGACGGGTTGAAGACGATCTCGGCGCCCGCCAGACCCAGGGCGCGCCAGCCCTCGGGGAAGTGGCGGTCGTAGCAGATGTACACGCCGATCCTGCCCACGGCGGTGTCGAAGACCGGCCAGCCGGCGTTGCCGGGGCGGAAGTAGAACTTCTCCCAGAAGCCCTTCACCTGCGGGATGTGGTGCTTGCGGTACTTGCCGAGGTAGGTGCCGTCGGCGTCGATCACCGCGGCGGTGTTGTAGAGGACGCCGGGCTGCTCCTCCTCGTACATCGGCAGTACCAGGACGATGCCGTGCTCGCGGGCGAGGGCCCGGAACCGCTCGACGATCGGCCCGTCGGGGATCCGCTCGGCGTACTCGTAGAACGCCGGGTCCTGGACCTGACAGAAGTACGGCCCGTAGAACAGCTCCTGGAAGCACAGGACTTGGGCGCCCTGGGCGGCCGCGTCGCGCACCGCCTGCTCGTGCACCCGGATCATCGACTCCTTGTCGCCGGTCCACGCGGTCTGGAAGACGGCGGCTCGGACCACTCTGCTCATCGGGACCTCCGGTCGCTCGGTGTGCGAGGAGCCTAGGAAGTCCGAAAGCGGGCTTTGAGGTGCACCGTGTCACGTCCGGGGGCGTCCGGCGTGCCACGGTGTCACGACCTCGTCGACACATGTTTCACCACCGTTTTCCCAGGTCGTCGCATGTTTCACTCCTGTTGCGCGCCGGACGGGCCGGCTTTTTCCCCTCTGTGGTGCGCCGCGCCGTCCGGCCCGTGCGCGGACCGCGGCGGGCCGGCCGCTCCGGCTCCGCTCATGCCTGTTGCGCGTCGTGCGCGAGGAGGGCGATGTGCACCGACGCGGCCTGCTCGAAGTCGTCGAGGTCCACACCGAGCCGTGCCTGGATCGCCTCCAGCCGCCGGTACAGCGCGGGCCGTGACACGTGGTGGAGCTGGGCGGTGCGGGACTTGTTGCGGCCGGTGGCGAGGTAGGTGCGCAGGACGGCGAGCAGATCGTCGCCGGCCGCGCACAGCAGCCCGTCCAGTTCCCGTTCGGCGAAGGCCTGCACGTGCGGGTCGTCCCGCAACAGCCGTATCAGGCCGCGCAGATGGACGTCCTTGAGGCGGACGACGGCCGGCAGGTCGAGGACGGCGGAGGAGTCGGCGACGGCGTCGGCGACGTGCCGGGCCTCGCGCAGCCCGGCGGGTACGTCGTCCCAGGCGGTGCGGGGGGCCGCGGCGGCCACGACGGTGCCGCTCTCCCCCGACTCGGTGCGCAGCCGGGCCGCGAAGTGCGCGGTGAGCGCCTCCGCGTCCTGGTCCCGGGCCAGGCTGAGCAGGACGGCGGTGGCCCCGTCGGCGAGTTCGGCGACCAGTCCGGCCATGCCCAGCAGGCGCAGCAGCCGCTCGAGTTGGGCGCGGTCGCCGTCGCGGACGACCAGCGGGACGAAGGTGCGCCGGTTGACCGGCAGTCCGGCGGCCCGCGCCCGGGGCAGCAGGTGGCGGGCCGCCACGACGCCGGAGACCAGGTCGGTGAGGAGGCCCTGGGCGGACTGCTCCTCCCAGGAGTGGGCGGAGGTGCCGCCGAGCATGCGGTGCAGGACGAGGGCCTCGGCGGCCCGGTCGGCGAGCAGCCGCCCGCCGGCGGTGTCGCCGCGGTAGCCGCAGAGCATGATCTGGCCCCAGCGTTCGCCGCGTCCGCCCAGTTCGGCGCGGATCCAGCCGTCGCCCTCGGTGCCGCCGGCCTGCCGGGCGATGCGTTCCCAGTCGCGCAGCACGTCGTCGACCGCGGACCGCTCCCCCGCGGTGGCGAGGACCCGGTGGGCGAGGTTGGTGACGACGACGGGACAGCCGGTGTGGTGGGCGATCTCGTCGAGCAGGTGTTGCAGCGGCGCACCGGCGGTGATGAGGCCGGTGAGCGCGGTGCGTACGGCCTCGGAGAGGCTGACGGCGGCGAACTTCCGCCGTACCAGGCGCGCCTGGACCTCCTCGGTGAGTTCCGCGAAGGGGAAGGGCCGGTGCAGGACGACCATGGGCAGTCCGCACCGTTCGGCGGCGCGCCGCATCATGTCCGGCGCGGCGGGGAAGGCCCGCCCGAGACCGAGCACGACGGCGGCGGCCTCCGCCCGGTGCAGCGAACGGATGTACTCGGCCTGCGCGTTCTCGTCACCGGCGAGCAGCACTCCGGTGGTGAGGACCATCTCGCCGCCGCTGAGCATCACGCCGACGTCGGCGGCCTCGGCGACGTGCACCCAGCGCACGGGCCGGTCGAGCTGGGCCGCGCCGGCCACCACCTCGGGCTCCCCGGCCAGCACGCGTTCCAGCGCGAGGACCTGACGGACCGACAGGGCGGGTTCCAGGGGCTCGACGGGCCCCGGGTGCTCCCGGATGGTGGTGGTCATGGCGTGGTTCCCTTGGCTCAGGCGCCGCTGTGTGCGCTCAGGCAGTGCCGGTGCGCCGGGCACTGCCGGGTGCGCTCGGACGCTGCGGTGCGACCACTCGGGCGCTACCGCGTGCTTCTCAGCGCGCTGTCGAGGATCGTGGCGCCCTCCTCGGCCTCCGCGACGGTCAGGGACAGGGGCGGGGCGATGCGCAGGGCGCTGGTGCTGTGGCCGCCGCCCTTGCCGATCAGCAGGCCACCGGCGCGGGCGGCCTCCAGGACGGCGGCGGCCCGGTCGGGGTCGGCCCGGTCGGTGCCGGGCCGGGTCAGCTCGATCCCGATCATCAGCCCGCGGCCGCGTACCTCCCGTACGCCGGGGTCCTGGGCGGTGGCGGCCCGCAGCCGTTCGATGAGCAGCCCGCCGACCCGGCGGGCGTTGCCCTGGAGGTCGTGCTCCAGCAGGTGGGTGAGGTTGGCGAGGCCGGCGGCCATCGTGACCTGGGTGCCGCCGAAGGTGGAGATGCTGTTGGCGTCGAGGCAGTTCATGATCTCGGAGCGGGCGATCACCCCGCCGACGGACATGCCGTTGCCGATGCCCTTGGCGAAGGTCACGATGTCGGGCGGGCCGTTGCGGTCGTGTGCCTGCCAGCCCCAGAAGTGGTCGCCGGTGCGGCCCCAGCCGGTCTGCACCTCGTCGGCGATCCACAGGATGCCGTACGCGTCCAGCACTTCCCGGAATGCCGCGTACAGTCCGTCGGGCGGGGAGGTGAAGCCGCCGACGCCCTGGACCGGCTCGGCGATCAGGGCGGCGGGCGGGCGGGTGTGGCCGAGCAGGTCCTTCAGGTCCTCGACGCAGGCCGCGATGAAGGCGCTGTCGTCGAGCGCGGCGTACGGGCCGCGGGTGCGCACGCCTCCGTGGACGTACAGCGTCTGGAGCGGGGACAGCGAGGTGGGCGACCAGCCGCGGTTGCCGGTGATGCCGACGGCGCTGAAGGAACGGCCGTGGTAGCTGTTGCGCATCGCCAGGATCGTGTTGCTGCGCCGGTGGGCGGTGGCGAGCAGCAGGGCGGTGTCGTTGGCCTCGGTGCCGGAGGTGGTGAAGAAGACGCGGGCGTCCGGGATGCCGCTCAGCCGGGCGATGCGCTCGGCGAGTTCGACCATCGGGCGGTTGAGGTAGAGCGTGGAGGAGTGGATGATCCGTCCGGCCTGCTCGCTCACCGCCTTGGTGACCTCGGGCAGCGCGTGCGCGGTCATGGTCGTGAGGATGCCGCCGAAGAAGTCGAGGTACCTGTTCCCCTCGGCGTCCCACACGTGGCGGCCCTCGCCGTGGGTGATCTCCAGGGGCCGGTCGTAGTAGAGCGCGAGCCAGTCCGGCAGGACCCGGCGGTGGCGGGCGTGGAGGTCGTTCACGGCTGCACCAGCCCTTCGTAGGCGTCGGGGCGGCGGTCGCGGTAGAAGGCCCAGGTCTGCCGCACCTCCTCGATCAGGTCGAAGTCGAGGTCGCGGACGAGGAGTTCCTCGTCCTTGTCGCCGGCGGTCTTGCCGACGAACTGTCCGCGCGGGTCGACGAAGTAGGACGTGCCGTAGAAGTCGTTGTCGCCGTACTCCTCGACGCCGACGCGGTTGATGGCGGCGACGAAGTACTCGTTGGCCACGGCGGCCGCGGGCTGTTCGAGCTGCCAGAGGTGGGCGGAGAGCCCCCGGTGGGTGGCGGACGGGTTGTAGACCAGCTGGGCGCCGCCCAGGCCGAGCTGGCGCCAGCCCTCGGGGAAGTGGCGGTCGTAGCAGATGTAGACGCCGACCTTGCCGACGGCGGTGTCGAAGACCGGCCAGCCGAGGTTGCCCGGCCTGAAGTAGTACTTCTCCCAGAAGCCCTTGACCTGCGGGATGTGGTGCTTGCGGTACTTGCCGAGGTAGGTGCCGTCGGCGTCGATCACGGCCGCGGTGTTGTAGTAGAAGCCGGACTGCTCGATCTCGAAGACCGGGACGACGATCACCATGCCCGTCTCGCGGGCCAGCTCCTGCATACGGCGCACGGTCGGCCCGTCGGGGACCGGCTCGGCCCAGCGGTAGTGCTCCGGCTCCTGGACCTGGCAGAAGTAGGGGGCGTTGAAGACTTCCTGGAAACCGATGATCCGCGCGCCCTGCCGGGCCGCCTCGCGGGCGTGCTCCTCGTGTTTCGCCACCATGGACTCGGTGTCGCCGGTCCAGGTGGCCTGGACCAGAGCGGCACGTACGACGTTGGCCATGAGCTGCTCCTTCGACGGAAGACGTCAGAGCCCTCTACGCCCGTAGACGCGGGCCGTAGAGGGACGAACGTAAGCCTCCGGGACGGGCTTGCCAAGACCATCGTCGTTAACCCGCGGAGTCGATCGCGTTTCACACTCAGGTGGGTGAGTCGTGGGCGTACGGCGTACCGGCGGGGTCGCGGCTCAGGTCGTGAAACCGGCGACCCGCAGGGCGTGCACCAGGTCCCAGTGCCGCTCGTCCGACACGCCGCGGGCCGCCTCCAGCAGCAGCGGAACCAGGAGCGGCGGGTCGAAGGCGGCGCTGCGGGCCGCCTCCTCGGGGGTGCGGACGCGGACGTAGGCGTCCAGCAGCACGTCCACCTCGCGGCGGCGGCCCTCGACCGCCAGGGCGCCGACGGCCTCTCCGATCTCGCCGGCCGGCCGGGCGACTCCCTGCCGCAGGATCTGCTCACCGTCGGCCGTGCGGCCCGCCTCGACCAGGGCGTCCGCCGCGGCGACGAGCCGGTCGGCGGGCAGCGAGGCCGCCTCCCACAGCAGGGTCGTCCAGTCGGCGGTGAGCCCGGACCGCTGGAGGCCCTCGGCGAGCAGCGGGATGCGGGCGGCGGGCCAGTACGCCAGCTCGACGAGCAGCACGTGCGCCTCACCGCTGCGGCCCTCGGCGCGGAGCCGGATCAGCCGTTCCACCGCCTCGGCGGTCTCCTTCCGGGCCGTCGCGTCCACCGGCCCGGCCGACGGCTCGGGCCGGTGCTGCGGCTCCTCGGCGGCGGCCCCGGCGAACCGGGCACCGCGCGGGGTGCGGCGGGTGCGGGGCGCGGGCACCGGCGACGGCGCCCCGGCGGCGGGCGGTACGGCGACGGGAGCGGCCTCCTCCTCGGCCATCCCGGCGAACCGCGCACCGCCCCGGCGGCGCTTGCTCCGGCGGGGGACGGAGGCGGGGGCGGCGTCGTCCGGGGCGGGCTCGGGGGCGGCGGGTTCGGCGCGTGCCCGCTCGTGGCCGGACGGTGCCCCGTGGGGGGCGGCACCGGCGTCCTCCGGGCCGTGGGCGGCGAAGGCGGCCGGGGCCGGCTCGGGATACGGGGGTGCCGGGGAGTGCGGGAGCCGGGTGCCCTCGGCCCGGCCGCCACCGCGGGCACCGCCCCCACCGGCACCGCTACCACCGCGTCGGTCGACGTCGGCCATGCGGCGGCGGAGTTCGGTGCAGCGGGCGGTGGCCCGTTCGTGGTCGTCGTGGGCCCAGGCGAGGTCGAGGCGGACGGCATCGGCCTCCTCACGGGTGGTCGCGGCGGCGAGGAGGCGGCCCAGTTCGGCCTGCCGGTCGGCGGCGTGACGCTGCTCGCGGAGCATGACGTCGAGCCGGTCCCGGAGGGCGTCGCGGGCGCCGGGGCGGGCGTCCTGGGCGGCGAGGGCGGCGATGTGCAGGGGCCGGGCCCGTTCCGCCTCCTGGGCGGCGGCGGGGTTGCCGTAGTGCGCGGCGAGGTCCTGGAGGAGGGCCTCCACGACGTCCCAGGGCGGCACCTCACGGCCGTCGAGGCAGGCGCGCATACCGTCCGGGTCACGCTGCCAGAAGACCGCGCACCAGCCGGAGCCCTGATCCAGGCGCGCCAGCAGTCCGTCCAGGTAGTTCGCGAACTCCCTCAGTTGCCCTGGGAGTTGATCCAAAGCCATCGCCCAGCTCCCGCCCGACCGGAACACTCCGGCTCCGTAGGGAACACCATGCGTGTTACAGCGCGGCTACGGGGAGTTTTCGGAGAAGACGCGGCGATCTCCCACCGCGCCGACGGCCGGCGGCTGCCGGTCGACGGCCGGCGGGGCGGCTTCCCGTACGGCGGGCAACCGCTCAGGCGACCCGGCCGACCCGGCCGACCCTGCCGACCGCGTCCGTCACGCCCCCCACGCCGGCCGGGCCCCCCTGCGGGACCGCCACCAGCGCGCACCGCACCGCCAGTTCGTCCATGGACAGGCCGAGCGCGCGGGCGAGGGCTGCGACGGTGAAGAAGGCCGGAGTCGGCGCCCGGCCGGTCTCGATCTTGCGGAGCGTCTCGGCGGAGATGCCGGCGGCCGCGGCGATCACGGCCATGCTGCGACCGCCTCGGGCCTCGCGGAGCAGTGCGCCGAGCCGCTCGCCGCGTTCGCGCTCTTCGGGGGTCAGCGGGGTGCGTACCATGCGCCCATTCTAATGCCGGTATAGTAATTGGAACGGTGGAACCGAAGACGGACGCATCGATCGACGCCATGCGCGAGGCGGGCCGGGTCGTCCCGTGCGCCTGCGCCAGCGCCTGCCCCACCGCACGGCACGGTCCTGACCATCGGGCCGATGCTGATAGCGGGCGGCGGGAACGACCACCCCGCCGCCCCCGACGGCCGGACCCTGCGCACCGGTGACGACTCCCGGGCCGCCCACGCGGAACACACGGCGGCGATCACGGAGACGGGGCCGCGCGCCCCGGCCGAACGGCGACCGGACCCGCCCCGGCGCCCGCCGAAGCCGTCCCGAACCCGTCCCGGACCCGCCCCGAAGCCGCTCGGGGGCCCTCGGAACGGGCGAAGGGCGAATTCCGGAAATGCCGCCTCAAAAGGAACGTGTCATCGTGGTGTAGCCCGGCACGGACAGGAAACTCGTCGGCACCGGCAACGCAGTCGATGGAAACGGAACGCCATGACCAGCGGCTACATCGGCCCGGAGGGGGATCCCTTCGGTGAATTCCTGGCCCGCTTCTTCGGCGGGCCCCGCCCCGGCCCCCGCCAGATCAACATCGGCCAGCTCCTCAGCCAGCCGGCCAGGGAACTGGTCCGCGGCGCGGCCCAGTACGCCGCCGAGCACGGCAGCCGCGATCTGGACACCGAGCACCTGTTGCGCGCCGCCCTCTCGGCGGAGCCGACGCGCAGTCTGCTCAGCCGCGCCGGGGCGGACCCCGACTCCCTCGCGACGGAGATCGACGAGCGCTCGGGCCCCGTGCAGCACCCGCCGGGCGAGGTGCCGCCGCCGACCTCGCTGTCGCTGACGCCGGCCGCCAAGCGGGCCCTGCTGGACGCCCACGACCTGGCGCGCTCGCGCGGCGCCGGCTACATCGGCCCCGAGCACGTGCTGAGCGCGCTCGCCGCGAACCCGGACTCCGCGGCCGGGCACATCCTCAACGCCGCCCGCTTCGCGCCGTCCGCCGGCCCGTCCGAGTCCTCGGACGCCATGCCCCCGCAGTCCCGCCAGGAACGGCAGCGGCCCACGTCCACGCCCACCCTGGACAAGTACGGCCGGGATCTCACCGAACTGGCGCGCCAGGGCCGTATCGACCCGGTGATCGGCCGGGACGACGAGATCGAGCAGACGATCGAGGTGCTGTCCCGGCGCGGCAAGAACAACCCCGTGCTGATCGGTGACGCGGGGGTCGGCAAGACCGCCATCGTGGAGGGGCTCGCCCAGCGCATCGCGGACGGTGACGTGCCGGACGTGCTGGCCGACCGCCGGGTCGTCGCCCTGGACCTGACCGGTGTGGTGGCCGGTACCCGTTACCGGGGCGACTTCGAGGAGCGCCTCAACTCCATCGTGACCGAGATCCGCGAGCACTCCGACGAGCTCATCGTGTTCATCGACGAGTTGCACACGGTCGTGGGTGCGGGTGGCGGCGGCGAGTCCGGCTCGATGGACGCGGGCAACATCCTCAAGCCCGCCCTGGCCCGCGGCGAACTGCACGTCGTGGGCGCGACGACGCTGGAGGAGTACCGGCGGATCGAGAAGGACGCGGCGCTGGCCCGCCGGTTCCAGCCGATCCTGGTGCCGGAGCCGTCGGCCGCGGACGCGATCGAGATCCTGCGCGGCCTGCGCGACCGGTACGAGGCCCACCACCAGGTCCGCTACACCGACGAGGCGCTGGTGGCGGCCGTGGAGCTGTCCGACCGCTACCTCACCGACCGGCGGCTGCCCGACAAGGCCATCGACCTCATCGACCAGGCGGGCGCCCGGGTGCGCCTCGGGGCCCGCAGGAAGGGCACGGACGTGCGCGCCATGGAGCGCGAGGTCGAACAGCTCACCCGTGACAAGGATCAGGCGGCGGCCGACGAGCAGTACGAGCAGGCCACCCAGCTGCGGGACCGCATCGTCGAGTTGAAGCAGCGGATGGCGGACGCGGCCGGGGGCGGCGAGGTCGACGAGGGCCAGCACCTGGAGGTCACCACCGAGGCCGTCGCCGAGGTCGTCTCCCGGCAGACCGGCATCCCCGTCGCCAGCCTCACCCAGGAGGAGAAGGACCGGCTGCTCGGTCTGGAGCAGCATCTGCACGAGCGGGTCATCGGCCAGGACGAGGCCGTACGGGTCGTCTCGGACGCGGTGCTGCGCTCGCGTGCCGGGCTGTCGAGCCCGGACCGGCCGATCGGCAGTTTCCTGTTCCTCGGCCCGACCGGCGTCGGCAAGACCGAACTGGCCCGCACGCTCGCCGAGGCGCTGTTCGGCAGCGAGGAGCGGATGGTCCGCCTGGACATGAGCGAGTACCAGGAGCGGCACACCGTGAGCCGCCTGGTGGGCGCCCCGCCCGGTTACGTCGGCCACGAGGAGGCGGGCCAGCTGACCGAGGCGGTGCGCCGGCACCCGTACTCGCTGCTGCTGCTCGACGAGGTGGAGAAGGCCCACCCGGACGTCTTCAACATCCTCCTCCAGGTCCTCGACGACGGGCGGCTGACCGACGCGCAGGGCCGCACGGTCGACTTCACCAACACGGTGATCGTCATGACCAGCAACCTGGGTTCGGAGGCGATCACGCGGCGCGGTGCCGGCATCGGTTTCGGGGCCGGCGGTGCGGAGGCCGACGAGGAGGCGCGCCGGGAGCAGGTCATGCGCCCGCTGCGCGAGCACTTCCGGCCGGAGTTCCTCAACCGCATCGACGAGATCGTCGTCTTCCGGCAGCTCAGTACCGATCAACTGCGGCGGATCACCGACCTGTTGCTGGAGGGGACCCGTCGGCTGGTGCACTCGCAGGGCATCACCGTGGAGTTCTCCGACGCCGCCGTCGACTGGCTCGCCGAGCGCGGGTACCAGCCCGAGTACGGCGCCCGCCCGCTGCGCCGCACCATCCAGCGCGAGGTCGACAACCGGTTGTCGCGGCTGCTGCTCGACGGGCGGGTCCAGGAGGGCGCCGCCGTGACGGTGGACGTCGAGGACGGGCGGCTCGCGTTCCGCACGAGCCGTGACGAGCCGCCCGCTCCCGAACTGTGAGGCCTCCGGTCTGAGAAGGTCGGCGTGCGGCGCGGTGCCGCCGGTGTCCTACGGCGCCGGCAGCACCACCTGCGCCGAACCGCCGCCCCGGCGCACGGTCTCGGCCGCCGCCAGCCACTTGCCGTTCGGCAGCCGCTGCACGCCGGTCGTGGCGCCGATCTCCGGGTTCAGCTTGAACGAGTGCCCGAGGGACGTCAGTTGTCCGGCGAGGTCGCTGCCGTAGAGACCGGGTTCGAGTTCCGTCTGGGCGGCGTTGCGCTGGCTGGCACGGGGTGCCGCGATGGCGTCCACGAGCGGGAGCCCGCGGTCGAGGAACCCGGTGAGGGTCTGGAGCACGGTGGTGATGATGGTGGCGCCGCCGGGTGAACCGAGGGCCACCACCGGCCGGTGGTGGCGGTCGAGGACGATGGTCGGCGAGATCGACGAGCGCGGCCGCTTGCCCGGACCGGGCAGGTTCGGGTCGTGCACGGCCGGGTTGGCCGGGGCGAAGGAGAAGTCCGTCAGCTCGTTGTTGAGGATGAAGCCGCGGCCGGGGACGGTGATGCCGCTGCCGCCGGTCTGCTCGATGGTGAGCGTGTAGGAAACGACGTTCCCCCACTTGTCGGCGACCGTCAGGTGGGTGGTGTTCTCGCCCTCGTACGTCGTCGGGGCCGCCGTGCCGCCGCCTGCGCAGGCCGCCGGGTGGCGCGGGTCACCCGGTGCGAGGGGGCTGGTCAGCACCGCGTCGTCCCTGATCAGGCACTCCCGCGAGTCGGCGTACCGTTGCGACAGCAGCTCCTTTGCCGGTACGTCCTCGAAGGCGGGGTCGCCGACCCAGCGCCCGCGGTCGGCGAAGGCGATGCGGCTGGCCTCGATGAACCGGTGCAGGTACTGGGCCCGGCTCGCCTTGGACAGGTCGGTCCGCTCCAGGATGTTGAGGGCCTCGCCGACGGTCGTGCCGCCGGAGGAGGAGGGGGCGACGGAGTACACGCCCAGGCCGCGGTAGGTGGTCTCGGTGGGCGCCTGGAGCTTGGCGCGGTAGGCGGCGAGGTCCTTCGCGGACAGCTCGCCGGGCCGGGCGTTCCAGCCCGAAGCCGGGTCCACGGGCGGCTTGTTGACGGTGTCGACGATGTCCTCGGCGATGTCGCCCCGGTAGAGCGCGCCGACTCCCTTGCGCCCCAGCTCGGCGTAGGTGCGGGCGAGGTCGGGGTTCTTGAAGGTGGAGCCGACGGCCGGGAGCTGCCCGCCGGGCAGGAACAGCTCGGCGGTGTCGGGGAAGTAGCGGAAGCGGGTCTCGTTGGCGGCGGTCTGGCTGCGGAAGGTGGCGTCGACGGTGAAGCCGTCGCGGGCGAGCCGCTCGGCGGGCTTGAGCACCGTGCCGAGCTTCCTGCTGCCCCACCGGTCGAGGGCCGTCGCCCAGGTGGCGGGCGTGCCAGGGGTGCCGACGGCGAGGCCGCTGCTGACGGCGTCGGTGAAGGCGAGGGGCTTGCCGTTCTCGACGAAGAGGTCCGCGTCTGCGGTCAGCGGCGCGGTCTCCCGGCCGTCGATCGTGCGCACGGTGCGGGACTTGGCGTCGTAGTAGACGAAGTAGCCGCCTCCGCCGATACCGGAGGAGTAGGGCTCGGTGACACCGAGGGCGGCGGCGGTGGCGACGGCCGCGTCGACCGCGTTGCCGCCCTTGCGCAGCACCTCGATGCCGGCCGCGGAGGCGTCCGCGTCGACGCTGGCCACGGCGCCGCCGTAGCCCACGGCGACGGGTACCTTCTCGACGGGTACCTTCTCGACGGCCGGCTTCCCGGCGGCGGCGGGTGGCGCCGCCGCTCCCACCGAGACCACGGCGGCCGAAACCGCCAGGACCGACAGCTTCCGCGCGGCCGACAGTTTCCGCGCGACAGAGCGACGCATCCGTACCTCCAGTCCGGGAACGTCCGCGCAGCGTAACCACAACACCGGTGCCCCGACAGCCCCCTTCCGGGCAGTGTCGTACGACTGCCACCGCCTGCCACCGACTGCCACACATCGAACACGGGTGCGTTCCGGCCATGGTTGGCCAGTAATATGCGCGCCCATGAATGACGACGTGCGCAACATCGTTCTGGGTGTGGTCGCGGCCGGCATCAGTGCCGCGCTCGGCTGGGTCGCCCGCACCTACCTCTGGCGACGCAAACTGCGGCGCAGGCAGGCCTTCTTCGGGCTGCCGGACAACTCGGAGTGCCTGCTCGTCGTCAACCGCGACCCGGCGGCCTCGGAACCGGCGGTCCACCGCATCGACGTCTTCGCGCTCCTGGAACTGTCCGCACTGATCAAGGACTGCGGCGCCAACGTCCAGGTGGTCACCCAGGACACGGCCCAGCAGGGCTTCGGCGAGCGCACCGAGTTCTGCGTCGGCGGCCCCGCCTCCAACCAGCGGATGATGGCGCACATGTCGGCCATGCTGCCCGGTGTACGGGTCAACGTCGACGCCAAACCGGGCCCGGACCGGGGCGCGTTCCAGATAGGCACCGAGCGCTACCGCATGGAGGCGGGGGTCACCGAATTCGTCCTGCTGGCCCGGCTCACCGCCGGCCAACGCCCGGATGCACGGCCGGTGTTCCTCTTCTGCGGCCAACGCGCGATCACCAACCAGGCCGCCACCCGCTACCTGGCCCGCAACCACGAGCGCCTGCACCGCAAGCACGGGAACGACTCCTTCGTGCTGCTGCTGAAGGTCGTCAACTCCCAGGCGTACGGACCCGACATGGTGGAACTGGTCGCCGACGTGACGCGGGCGGCCCAGACGCCGCTGCCCGCGCAGCCCGTCTCCCCCCGCACCTCGCACCGCGCGTCCTGAGCCCCGCCGCCGGCAAGCGTTCGGCGCGGACCGGGAGCCGTTGTCCACGGCGCAGGGCGTCCCGGCGGGGCACCGGCCGGCCATGGGCGTCGACGCGGTCGACCCGGTCCCCGACGAGCGCAACCCGTCCGGCGCGCGGCTGACCTTCTCCTCGCCCGCGAACGACCCGTCGTACGTGTCGTTCGCACTGTGCGAGCAGTGATCTCCGGCCGGCGCCGGGCGGGTATGGCTCCTTGAGTGCTGCCCCTGCGGCCCGGATGAACGACCCATCCTAGACGAGGGCCGCCGGGGGGTCATGGCGGGCGTGCACGGCTCTAGTGCTTGAGGATCTTGGAGAGGAAGTCCTTGGCCCGGTCGCTGCGCGGATCGGTGAAGAACCCGTCCGGGCTGCGGTCCTCGACGATGCGGCCGTCGGCCATGAACACCACGCGGTTCGCGGCCGAGCGCGCGAACCCCATCTCGTGGGTGACGACGACCATCGTCATGCCGTCCCGGGCGAGCTGCCGCATGACCTCCAGCACCTCGTTGATCATCTCCGGGTCCAGGGCGGAGGTCGGCTCGTCGAACAGCAGCGCCTTGGGCTCCATGGCGAGGGCCCGGGCGATGGCCACGCGCTGCTGCTGGCCGCCGGAGAGCTGGGCGGGGTACTTGTCGGCCTGACTGGCCACACCGACCCGGTCGAGCAGGGCACGGGCTTTCTCCTCGGCCTTCGCCTTGTCGGCCTTGCGGACCTTGATCTGGCCCAATGTCACGTTCTGGAGCACGGTCTTGTGCGCGAACAGGTTGAACGACTGGAAGACCATGCCGACGTCGGCACGCAGCCGCGCCAGTTCCCTGCCCTCCTGCGGCAACGGTCTGCCGTCCAGCAGGATCGTGCCGGACCGGATGGGCTCCAGCCGGTTGATCGCCCGGCAGAGCGTCGACTTGCCCGACCCCGACGGGCCGATGACCACGACCACCTCCCCCCTGCCGACCGTGAGGTCGATGTCCTGGAGGACATGCAGCTCCCCGAAGTACTTGTTGACGTCACGCAGCTCGATCAACGGATCGACGGCCATGCGCAGCCCTACTCACTCTCGGCTGTCCCGTGCTGCCGCAAACTATCCAGACAAAACGCACCCAAAGGCACGACACGCACCTTTCGGGCATTAGCCGTATTTACGCCCCGCCGCGGGCCGTCGCACCGCACCCCCGCCTCACAGCCCCGCCCCACAGCCCCGCCGCACCCCCCACTCCGCAGCCCCGCCGCACGCCTCCGCCTCGTACCTCAGACCTCCGCCACCTCGCCGTAGTGCTGGGACAGCTCCGGGACGCCGTTCACTGCCCACTCCTGTCCGGCCGTCACCACGTCGAACTCCCGGCCCGACGCGAGCCGCACGACGGGCCGGCCGCCGGGCCACACCTCCCAGGCAGCGCCGGACACGGTGCGCACGATGACCGTGCCGAGGTAGAGGCCCGCGTCGTTGCCCAGCCACGGCAGGATCTCCTCGTCGTCGCGCCAGCGCGGCAGCAGCTGGTCGAGCGCCTCCAACGAGTCCGGTGTGTCGTCGAGCCGGATACCCTCCTGCTCCGCCAGGGTGCGCAGCAGCTCGCACTCGGAGAGGAGTTCGGCGACCCCTTCGGGGTCCGAGGCCGTCAGCGTCGCCCCGGCGTGCTTTTTGCGCCTGCTGCCCAGGAAAGGGATGTTCATACGCCCAGCGTGACATTCACACCGGCATGCGCACCACAGGCGCGCGGACAGCCGCGGGCGGCCGGATCCCCCTCCCCCGCCCACGCGGTGGACCGGCAGGCACGCGGCGCTCCGACGACCGTCACGGCGCCCGCACGGCCGACCGGACGTACGGGCAGAGGCAGTACAGGCAAAGGCAGTACGGGCGGAGGGGGTCGCCACCTCCGGACGGGGCCGGTACGTGCGGCGGCTGTCGCGCGGGCCTACACGTCGAGGTCGACGACGACCGGCGCGTGGTCCGAGGCGCCCTTGCCCTTGCGCTCCTCGCGGTCGACGTAGGAGTCCTCCACGGCCTTGGCGAAGGGCGCGTTGCCGTAGACCAGGTCGATGCGCATGCCGCGGTTCTTGGGGAAGCCGAGCTGGCGGTAGTCCCAGTAGGTGAACGGGTGGTCGTACTTCAGGGGGCGCGGGACGACGTCGGAGAGGCCCGTCTCGCGCAGGGCGGCGAGGGCCGCGCGCTCGGCGGGGGTGACGTGGGTGGAGCCCTCGAAGACGGCCACGTCGAACACGTCGTCGTCGGTCGGGGCCACGTTGTAGTCGCCCAGCACGGCGAAGGGGCGGCTGCCTCCCGCGTCACCGGCGACGGCGGCCCGGAGGGCCTCGAACCACCGCAGCTTGTAGGCGTAGTGCGGGTGGTCCACCTCCCGGCCGTTGGGGACGTAGACCGACCAGAGGCGGACCGGACCGCAGGTCGCGGAGATCGCGCGGGGCTCGAAGGCGCCCTCGTACCCCGGATCGCCGGGCAGGCCCTTGACCACGTCCTCGATGCCGACCCGGGAGACCACCGCCACGCCGTTCCACCGTCCGGTGGCGTTGACCGCCGCCTCGTAGCCCAGCTCGCGCAGCTGGTCGAACGGGAACTGCGCCTCGGCGACCTTGGCCTCCTGGAGGCAGAGCACGTCGGTGCCGCTGCTCTCCAGCCAGGCCAGGAGCCTCGGCAGGCGGGCGGTGATCGAGTTCACGTTCCAGGTCGCGATGCGCATGACCGACAACTTACCCGCAGGCTCCGACAACGCCGTCGCTCAGATCTGCGCCGACGCTCCCGACGCCAGCCGCTGGTGGTCCGCGCCGCCGAGATTGCCCAGGTGGGTGTCGTAGATCGGGCGGGCGAGGTCGGTGAGGAGGGCGTCGTGGATGTCGTAGACCCGCCGCGGCCTCACCTCCCTGACGTACTCGATGACCTCGGCGATCTTGTTCCAGGGGGCCATGACCGGGGCGAGGAGGGTCTCCACCGGGTGGTCGGGGACGGTGAGGGCGTCGCCGGGGTGGAAGACGCGGCCGCCGTCGATCAGGAAGCCGACGTTGGTGACGCGCGGCAGGTCCGGGTGGATCACGGCGTGCAGTTCGCCGTGGACCTGGACGTCGAAGCCGGCCGCGGTGAAGGCGTCCCCGTGACCGATGGTGCGCACGCGTCCCGGGAAGGCGCCCGCGAGCTTCTCCGCGACCGCCTCGAGGGTCCAGATCTCGGCGGCCGGGTCGGCCTCCAGGGCCGCCCGCAGCCGCTCCTCGCTGAAGTGGTCGGGGTGCTCGTGCGTGACGAGGATCGCGTCCGCGCCGAGCGCGGCGTCCGCCTCGGTGAACCCGCCCGGGTCGATGACGAGGGTGCGGCCGTCCTTCTCCAGACGGACGCAGGCGTGCGACTTCTTCGTGAGCTTCATGGGAGCCGGGGGCGTCATGGGGGTCTCGGGGGTCCTGGGCCTGTCGGGGGTGGTGGGCGTCATGGGTCCATCCTGCCTCCGCCGGGCGGCCGGCTCACTCGGTGGGCGTCGTCTCCTCCCGGATGACCTGCTGCGCCACGCGGAACGCGCTGTTCGCGGCGGGTACGCCGCAGTAGACCGCCGTCTGGAGCAGCACCTCCTTGATCTCGTCCGGGGTGAGGCCGTTGCGCAGGGCGGCACGGGTGTGGGCCGCCAGCTCGTCGAGGTGCCCGCCGGCCACCAGCGCGGTCAGGGTGACACAGGAGCGCGAGCGCCGGTCGAGGCCGGGGCGGTCCCAGATCTCGCCCCAGGAGTAACGGGTGATCAGCTCCTGGAAGTCACCCGAGAAGTCGTCGGCCTGCGCCAGCGCCCGGTCCACATGGGCGTCGCCGAGGACCTCGCGCCGCACCTTCAGCCCGGCGTCGTACGGGTCGGGACGGCCCATGACCTGCGGGGGCACGACCACGGGGGCGGGCGCGATCTCGGCGATCGGCGCGGCCTGCGGCGGCGCGGCCTGCATCGGCCTGAGGGAGACGCCGGGCACGGCGGTCTGGCCCGTGCTGTGCTCGTACGCCGGCTGCCAGGCGGTGGAGAAGTGCCGGACCAGCAGGTCGGTGACGGCGGCGGGCTGCTCGACCGGCACCAGATGGGAGGCGCCGGGGACGACGGCGAGACGGGCGTCCGGGATGCCCGCGACGAGTGTGCGGGCCTCGGCGGGACCGGTGACCTGGTCGTCCGAGCCGACGAGGACCAGCGTCGGCACGCCGATCATGCCGAGTTCGGCCCGTACGTCGAACGAGGCGAGCGCCTCGCAGGCCGCGATGTAACAGCCGGGGTCGGTGGTACGCACCATCTGCACGGCCCATTCGGTGATCGCGGGCTGCGCGGCGGCGAAGCCGCTGGTGAACCAGCGGTCGGGCGAGGTGCGGGCGATGGGGTCGAGGCCGTTGGTCCGCACGATCACCCCTCGCTGCCGGAACTCGTCCGCCGTGCCGAACCGCGGCGAGGCCGCGATCAGCGCGAGCGAGGCGACCCGCTCGGGGTGACGCAGCGCCAGCTCCACACCGACCGCGCCTCCGAGCGCACAGCCCGCGTAGCCGAAGCGCTGCACGCCGAGCGCGTCGAGCGTGGCGAGCAGCCGCTCGGCGAGGTCGCTGACGGAACCCGCCGGATAGGCCGGCGCCCCGCCGTGACCGGGCAGGTCGAAGCGGAAGATCCGCCACTGCTGGGCCAGTTCGGGAACCTGGCGGTCCCACATGTGCCATGTGGTGCCCAGTGAGGGACCCAGGATCAGGACCGGAGCGTCTTCCGGCCCGTCAAAGCGGTATTGCAGGGTGTTGGGTGGTGTCTCGCTCACGCCCCAGACCCTCTCACGTCTCACGAAATCTCACACGGCCAGGTGAACCCGGCGGCTCGTGACCCTCGCGGCGCGGCATGCCCGGCGCTGCCGAGACCCTCACGGGTCCACGTACGGGTTCTTCGATGTGCACGCTCGCCGACCACCTGGAGGCCGCCGGCATCGCCGCCTCCATCGGATCGGTGGGCCACGCCTGCGACAACGTCCTCATGGAGAGCACGATCGGCCTGTCAAAGACCACTGAACGAGCCCCGGCGGCCATGGAGGAGGCTGTCCGGCGTCGAGCTCGCCACCGCCGAGTACGTGGACCGGTACAGCCCCCGACGACTCCACGGTGGTATGGGCCACGTCCCGCCGGTCGAATACGAGAACAACCACTACCTCGCAACCACGAAACCCCGGCTCACACCCAACATTTGGGATCTCTACCGAACCAGGAACGGTTCACGGCGTGCTCCGGAGGAAGACGGCGGGCTCAGCACGGGCCCCGTTTTGCGAGTGCACCACCAGATGATCGCGGTGATCACGATGACGGCGAGGGCCGGAACGAGCAGGGTGGGGGAACCGACTCCGGAAGACCGGTCGGAGAGTTGCCCGCCCAGGTCGACGCGCAGCAGCGACGCGCCGAGCAGGGCGCCCGTGTTGAGAATGGCGTGGAGGACGATCGCGATCTCCAGGCCCCCGGTGCGCCAGGTGATGATCGCCAGGCAGGTCCACAGTACGAAGTACCAGATGTTGATGTAGAGGTCGGTGGAACCGTGCACACCCGTGAACAGCACACTCGACACGAGTACCCCGGCGACGACTCCCGCTCGTGAGCTGCGGGTCCAGCTGCCGATGACGCGGAAGATCAACCCGCGGACACCGTATTCCTCCCCCGTTGTCTGCAGTGGGGTGAGGAGGAGGGTGGCGACGAACATGCCGACGAGGTCGGAGTGAGACCAGGCCACCTCGGTACTCGGGGCCAGCAGACCGATCAGGTTCACGGCGGCCCAGGCGGGGCCGAACACGAGAAGGGCCTTGCCGAACAGGTCGAACCGGAACCGGGAGGTCACCGAGTGCAGTGTGGCGCCGGGCACGCCGTAGAGCCAGCGCTGGATGAGCATGCTCCACGGGACGAGCAGGGCGAGTGAAATCATCGAGCCGGCGTGGAAGAGCGGGGTGTAGTCGTCGCCGCCGATGATGGGCGGGGTGTCGCCCATCCGCTGGTCGATGGGGGCGAGCGCCCTGCCGACGGCGGTGGGGAATATGACGAATCCGGCCAGCAGCAGGACGATCGCCAGAATGCCGCGTCCGATGCGGCGCTTCTCGCCGGCGAGAACGCGGTGGTAGGCCACTGCGCCGGGTACGGCGCGGTCGTTGCGCGGCGGGGCGGGCATGAGGAGCCAGCTGGGTGTGGTCATCGTGTTCATGTGCCTTTCTCTTGGACGGATCTGCGGCCAGCGGCGTCGAGCAGGGAGGAGTACGGCAGCCGGAGGGCGCGTTCCATGCTTGCCAGGACGGCTCCGGCGCCCAGGGTGACGTTCAGTCACAGCGGCAGGTCGACGGGCGCTTCGAACGTCCCGCCCCTCTCCGCGGCCTGCGGTATTTCTGAGCGGGGTTCGGCGAACTGCAGCAGGTTCAGGCCCACGCCGATCAGAAGCAACAGCACCGAGACGATGCTGATCCCCTGCTCAGCGTCGGGTGGTCGGCGCCGAAGCGGGCTCGCCGTCCCTCGGCCGAGGCGGGACGGGAGTGAGCCGATGCGGTTGTCCGGCCGTAGGGCAGTAGTGGCAGCGCTTGATCCCGAAGTTGCTCATCGCCACCTCGATGACGCCGCCTTCGACCGGGAAGACCGCAGGCAGCTTCGACTCGGCCACATGTCTTGCGTCCTGGAACAGGCGCGCTCGGATCTTGCTGTCGTCCAGGGCGTGTTTCGAAAGTAGCGTCGTCTGCCCGCAGGGCAGACGGGACTTTCGAAACACGCCCCAGCCGCGCCCGGTGCCGCACGTCGACGGCGTACGTCCGGGTGTGGCCGTCGGCAGTGTCCGGATGCAGCCAGAACAGCGAGCGCAGGGGTAGTTGCCACCAGCGGAACGGCCGCAGTTTCCTTCCGTCTCCTGGCATGAAACGTTTCGACGCCACCCGTCGCTTCAATGACATTTGCCCGCACCTTTCAGCCGTCGGCCGCGATGCCACTAGTACACCGTACTAGTAAGACGCTAACACACTGTACTAGTGTTCTCGTAAGGGGCCGAGGAGCAGGAGAAGAGCGGGGCAAGGGAACGCGCGAGAGGATCTTGCAGGCAGCAGCTGAGATGGTCGCCGAAGACATGGCGGCGAAGCTGAGCGTTCGAGTGGTCGCGGCACGTGTGGGAGTGAGTATCGGGTCTGCACAGCGCGGCTGGTTCTGCAGGTGCGGGGTGACGTCCCGGCCGACCTCGGTGGCGGCTTTGATGATCTCCCGCCACGCGGAACTGCGACGGCGGACGGGTACTCACTACACGGCTGGTGAGGTCGTTCCGCTTCATGGTCGGCTTCACCGACGAGGTGCTGCGTGACCGGCTCGGCCAGGAGGACGGCTACGGAAGCGAGGACGTCACCGTCGTCGGTCCGGTCATGGGCACCGGGCTCCGGGCTCCGGGCTCCGGGCTCCGGGCTCCGGGCTCCGGCAGCAGGGTCCGGGCCGAGGCAGGGGGGTCGACTGCGGCGAGCGGCAGGTCGTCCTCGTGGGAGCAGGCGCCGAGCAGCGGCTCATCGGTCGGCGGACGCGCGGCGCGTGTCCCGTTCCCTGCCTCCCGGTCACCCCGAGGCCAGCTGCTCCGTTATCTCCTTGATCCAACCGGCGCTCTTCGCCGGGTCGTTGAGGGTGTCGGCCCACGCCTCCGGCTCCAGCTTGTGGTTGGTGGGGCCTGATTTGAGAGCGATGAGGAGGGCCCTTGCGGATTCCCTCATCTCGGCCGTTGCGTTGCCGCTGCCGGGGATGTCGGGGCCCGCCGCCAGGGCGTAGATCTCGCGCGCCATGGCCTGGCGTTCGCCCTGCGACACCTTCTTCCAGAACTTCAGGGCGTGCTTCAGCGATTCGCCGCGGGATGCGGCCTCCGCCGCGGTCTCGCCCTCCGGTGCCCAGCGCTCGGGGTGGCGGGCCTCTTCGTAGCGCTTCGTGGCGGCGCGGAGCGCCTTGTACATGGTGACGCCGAAGACGAGGCCGGCGCCGGCCCCGGCGAGGCCCCATCCGACCGGGTTGCTCGCCAGCCCGGCCGTTCCTGCCGCGACCGCCGTCACGACGCCGGCCGCGGCCTTGGTGGACTCGCCCACCGCGCCGCCGACCGTCTCCTTGCCGATCTTGGTGAGCTGCTTCTTCTTCGCGTACCCCTGCACCGTGCTCAGCTTTTCCACGTCTTTCTCCGCGCGCTGGAGACTCTCGGCGGCGTCACGGGCTTCCCCCATCGCCTCCCAGGCGGCGTCGACGGCCTCGGAAACGAGTTCCAGCCGCCCCTCGCCCTCGTGCTTCCAGTAGGCGTCCAGCGCGACGTACGCCTCCGCCGCGGCCCAGTTGGCCTGCTCCCGCGACTCGTTCAGCCGGGCCAGTGATCCCGCATGGACGAGGTGGGGATCTCCGAGCTCCTTGATCTTCTTGTACTTGCGGGCCGCTCCCCCGACGCGGAAAGCCGCCCGCGCGCCCTTGATCGCGCCGATGGAAGCGCTGGCGATACCGCTCGCCTCGGACGCCACCGCGGCGTCCGCCGCCTTCTGGACCTTGGTGGCCTCCTTGGCGACGGCGGCGCTGTAGCTTCCCGAACTGGCGGCGCCGACGACCGTGTCGGTCCCCTTGGTCTTGGCCTTCTTCTTCGCCGTGTGGTGACCGGCCCCGGTCTGGTGCTTCTTGACGTCCTTCATGTTCTTGTACGCGTCCATGCCGCTGACCACGGTGCCGGCGGCCTCCGTGAGGAGGTTCCCCGACGCGGCGGAGGTCCCCGAGGCGGCGGCGGAGTGCTTGAGGCCCTCGTTGGCCGCGGCGGCGGCCTGCTGGGTGAAGCCCGCGTTGGTGGGGGTCTGGACACCCTTGATGAAGGTGTCGATGGGCTCGAGGTTCTTCTTGAACCTGTCCAGGAGCCCGGCGATCCGGTCGCGGTAGTTCTTCTTCGTTCCGGCGGACGCGCCGCCGTTCTCCGGCGCCTTCCCCTTGTCCGCGCCCCTGGCACGCTGCACCGCCGCGGTCGTGGCCCGGTTGCCGGCGCTGGACTGCATCCGGAGGAGGGCGTGCTCCACCGAGTTCCCGGACGGACTCCCGGTCCGGCTCCCTTCCCGGCGCTGCCGGGCCGACGACAGGACGGCTGCGGACTGCCGTGTCGAGGTGCGGTGGACCGGGGTGCTCATGGACGTGCCTCTCCTGCTGCCGGACCGGGCGAGGCGAAGGTAGCCGGGCACGGCCAACAGGAGGGGCCCGGAGGGGAAACTCTTCGGGGACGCCGTGGAACACGTTGCGGGAGAACCCGACTCGGACGTGGGGCGGCGTCCGGAATCCTGCTCCGGGCCCGGGGCGTGGCCGTCAGGTGCTGGAGCGGACGACCAGGCGGGTCGGAAGGATCAGCGGGGTGGGGTCCTGCCCGTTGACGAGCGCGACGAGCATGCGGGCCATCTCCCGTCCGAAAGCCTGTACGGGCTGATGGACCGTGGTGAGCGGCGGATCGGCGATCCGGGCGACCGTCAGGTCGTCGAAGCCGACCACGGCGACGTCGGCGGGAACCCGTCGGCCGGCCTCGCGCAACGTGCGCAGCGCTCCCGCCGCCATGTTGTCGTTGGCGGCGAACACCCCGTCCACCTCGGGACGGTCCGCCAGCAGGGCGGCCATGGCGGCGGCTCCGCTGGGCTCGGTGAAGTCGCCCTCCCGCGGAGGGAGCGGATCGAGTCCGGCGCCCAGCAGGGCGTCCCGGTAGCCGCGGTACCGGGCACGCCCGGCCTCGGTGTCCAGGCGGCCGCAGATCGCGGCCACGCGTCTGCGGCCGCGCGCGACCAGGTGCTCGGTCGCCTGGCGTGCTCCGCCGACGTTGTCGACGTCCACGTACCACCGGGGGGCCGGGCCGACCGGGCGGCCGCCGAACACCACGGGCATCTGCGCCTCGTCGGCCATGCGGGTCAGCGGATCGTCCTCGCGCAGCGCCATCAGCATGACCCCGTCCGCGCCCCTGGACCGAAGGAGCTCCTCGACCCTCTTGCGGCCCCGGTCGGAAGCGGCCAGGCACAGCATCAGGTGCAGGTCGGCCTCCTCCAGGGCGGCCGACGCCCCCACGATCACCTGGGCGAAGAAGGGATCGGCGAAGATCGACGGATCCTCTCCCGAGACGACCAGGGCGGCCGCTCCCGTCTGGCGCATGGCCAGGGCGCGGGCGGTCGGATTGGGTACGTAACCGAGTTGCCGGACGGCCTGTTCGACCGCCTCACGCTTGGCGCGGCTGACGTGCGGGGCGTTGTTGAGGGCGCGGGAGGCCACGGAGCGGGAGACACCGGCGCGTTCGGCCACCTCGTCGAGCGTCGGCTGCCGACGCGGCGCATCCTCTGCCATGAACCATGAGCCCTTCCGTCGCGACCGGACGGGCAGCGTCTCACCTCGGGCCGTGCCGCTGCCACCCGCCCGGCGGACGGCGGGGAGCCGGCGACGACCCGCAAGGGCCGACCGACTGGGAGCGCTTCCAGTTTCCGAACCCTTCGGACTTCCGGCAGGCGTATCCCAGAACGCGCTTGCGCGTCGACTCTTGACAGTGCACCTGCTCCGTCACACCATACCGACCACGCCCAACGGTTTGCCGGCATCTGGGAGCGCTTCCAGTGGGAGCGCTCCCAGAACAGGTCGCACCACCGCACTTCCTCAGCGCGTCGCACGCTCGGGACGAGAGCGTGCGACGCATCCCTGCCAGGAGAACGAGGTTCCGTCATGCGCCGCAGACTCCGCGCCCTGACCGCAGCACTCTTAGCCCTGCCGCTGGCGTTCGCCGCCGCACCGTCCGCCCACGCGGCCGACCCGACCACCATGACCAGCGGGTTCTACGTGGACCCCGACTCCAGCGCGAAGAGGTGGGTGGCCGCCAACCCCGGCGACGGCCGGACCGCCGCGATCAACGCGTCCATCGCCAACACGCCGACGGCCCGTTGGTTCGGCTCCTGGAGCGGCACCATCGGCACCGCCACGGGTGCCTACGTCGGAGCGGCGGACCAACGGGACAAGCTGCCCCTCCTCGTCGCCTACAACGTCTACAACCGCGACTACTGCGGCGGGCACTCCGCCGGCGGAGCCGCTTCGCCGTCCGCCTACGCCGACTGGATCGCCCAGTTCGCCGGCGGGATCGGCAACCGCCCGGCCGTCGTCATCCTCGAACCGGACTCCCTCGGGGACTACGGCTGCATGACCCAGGCGCAGATCGACGAACGTGAGGGCATGCTCACGGGCGCCCTCGCCCAGTTCAACCGCCAGGCCCCCAACACCTGGGTCTACATGGACGCCGGCAACCCGGGCTGGGTCGACGCGGCGACCATGGCCCGGCGCCTCCACGAAGCCGGCCTCCGTCAGGCCCACGGCTTCTCGCTCAACGTCTCCAACTACTTCACCACCGCGGAGAACACCGCCTACGGCAACGCCGTCAACAGGGAACTCGCTGCCCGCTTCGGCTACACCAAGCCGTTCGTCGTGGACACCAGCCGCAACGGCAACGGTTCCGACGGGCAGTGGTGCAACCCCTCGGGCCGCCGCATCGGCACGCCCACCCGGACGGGCGGAGGAGCCGAGATGCTCCTGTGGATCAAAGCCCCGGGCGAGTCGGACGGCAACTGCGGTGTCGGAGCCGGTTCCACGGCCGGGCAGTTCCTCCCCGAGGTCGCGTACAAGATGATCTACGGCTACTGATCCGGGACTCCGCCGCCCGCCCGGGCGACCGGCACTCCACCGCAGCGGGCGGCGGTCCGCCGGGGCGGCGGGCGTTTCCTCGACCATCCCATCGACCGGGGAGCCGCCATGGGGCCGCGCAGCCCACGGCACCGCGCGGCCCCCGTCGTTGCGGTCCTCACCGCCTGCGCCGCTCCCGCCGCGACGCGGACGCAGGCCGAGCACGTCCACCGTGCCCGGACCAGCCCGGCCGGCTTCCCCAACGGCTTCGGCAACACGCAGATGGTGCTGTCGGACAGCAAGTTCAACCTGCCGGAGAACGAACCCTTCGCCGGCCGGGCCGACGTGACCTTCCCCGGCGGCGATCACCTCCGCCTGCCCTGGCGGACGGGCCTGCTCGCCCGGACCCACTGGACCTGCTGGCGAACCGTCACCGAGCAGTCGCGCGCCCCGCCGGCGGACTCGACGCCGGCGGGGCGCGTCACCTGTCGGGGACGGGACGGCGGTGGCGGTGGCTGTGGCTGTGGCTGTGGCTGTGGCGGCATGGTGGGCGGACCCGGCGGTGGCGGGCCGTGGTCAAGTAATTCGTCCTCGGCCGGCACACCGTCGAAGGGCACCGGTCGAGTCGGTGGTTCACACGTCGTCGGCCCAGGTGGCCAGGCCGGTCAGGGCGCCCACCGGGTCGATGTCGGGGGTGCCGCGTGGCCACCAGTCGTGCCGGCCGGGCTCCGATTCGTACGGGTACCACAGACCGTCGCGGCCGAGGCGGAGTTGGACGTGGCCGTGGGGGTGGGTGAGGTGGTTGCGCCAGGGGCGGAAGGCGGGTAGGTCGGCGGCGCGGAGAAGGGGGCGGGCCCGGTCGAAGCGGCCGGCGGGCGGGTCCCAGAGGTCTTCCAGGACGGCGAGTCCGTCCGGGCCGCCCTGTCGCCAGGCGGCGACGGCGCGGGCCAGCTCGGCCGGGGTACGGCCGGCGGCGGAGGCCAGGGAGGCGTAGAGGGCGCGGCTGGTGGCGGTCAGTCCGGAGCCGGGACGCGCCGCGGCGAGCCGTACGGCGTCCTGCCAGAGGGTCAGTTCACCGATCTCGTCGTGACCGGTGGTCAGCAGCGCGTGGGCGCGAAGGGCCGCGTCGGTGGCGAGCTGGTCGAGGGCGAAGGAGTCGGGGCCGTTCGGCACGGCGGGGTAGGCGGGCGGCTGTTCGGGGTGCGGCGGCGGGGGCAGGGGAGCCGGCAAGGGCGGGAGGCGGCGCGCGGCGAGGGCGTCGGTGGCGCGGATGCCCGGCACGGGTTCCGGTTCCTGCTCCTGGGCCGCGCGGGCCGCCCGCGCGGCGTTGCGGCGGGACAGCGTGTCGAGCAGTTCGCGTTCGCCCCGGCCGCGCAGCAGGAGCAGGACGAACGGGTCGGCGTCGAGGAGCCGCGCGGTCTGGTAGCAGAGGGCTGCGACGTGCTTGCAGGGGTGTCCGCGGTCGGGGCAGCTGCACTGGGGGGCGAGGTCGCCCGGGCCGGGGAGCAGCGGCACGCCGCAGTCGGCGAGGGACTCGGGCATCTCCTTGTCGAGCAGCGCGGCGATGTGCCCCGGCCGCTCGACCGCGGCGTCCAGGAACCGCTCCCAGTCCTCGTCGCCGAGAGTGCGCAGACGCACCTGGACGCGGTAGGGACGGGTTCGGCTGCCCCGCACGTACGCCAGGACCAGGCCGGGCGTGACGGTGATGGCGTCCACGTGCCCCTGCTCGGCGTAACCCCGTCCGCGCGCCAGCCGCTCGGCGTCGAGAGCGCCCTTCTCGAGCGCGGTGATCCAGGCATCGCCCCACCAGGTCTCGGCGAATCCGCCGCCCGCCTCGGCCGGCCGGGGCGGAAAGGCGGGGAAGGTGCGGCGGTGATCGCCGTCGCGGGCGGGGGCGGCCATGGAGGGGAGGGCGGGGACGGGGGCGGGATCAGGACGGGGGGCGGCTTCGGAGCGGGAGGCGGGGACGTCCGGGGAAGGGACGGCGGGTTCGCAGCGGGCGGCGGGGGCGGTCAGGGAACGGGCGGCGGGTCCGCAGCGGGCGGCGGGGGCGGGATCGGGTGTCCGGGAGGGCGGACCGGCCTCCCGGGATGCGGATCCGGCCGGCCCGGGGGCTTCGGCCGCCGCCGCGGGGCCGGTTTCCGACGGCATCCGGAAGGCGTCCTCGGCGAAGGACCGTACGTCCCGCGCGCGGGCCTCGGCGGCACGGTCGCCGGGGCGGCCGGCGCTCACGGACCCGCCGGGGTGTGCGCCGGGGCGGGCAGCCCGGGGTGCGCTCGCAACCTCTGCCGGTTCCCCGGTTTCCGGCGGCGTCCGCCGTGCCTGTGCGCGGGCCGCGCGCAGGGCCTCCCGGGCCACGTCACCGGGCCGCGCGCCGGACCCGCCCCGCGGCCCGTGGGGAGCCGGGGGTACGTCCGCTGCCGGGGGGACGTCGGTCCGCGGGGCCTCCTCGCGGGGCCGGGGCGCGTCGGCCGCGCGCCGCAGAGCCGCGCGGGCTGCGTCCCCCGGGCGGGGCGGAGTGCCTTCGGGCCGTCGCGCGCCGGACTCCGCGGGCGCGGTCTCCTGCCGCGGCTGGTCCGGGGGCACCTCGGAGGGTTTTGTGGGTGCCGGTGCCGCGTCGTCCGCGCGCCCCCGTGCCGCCCGCAGGGCCCGGCGGACCGCCTCGGCCGGACCGCTCGCGCCGGTCTCCGCCATCATGCCTCCCTCCGCAGCCTGACCAGGTCGGACAGTTCACGGTCCGTCAGCTCGGTGAGGGCGGACTCGCCGGAGCCGAGGATCGCGTCGGCGAGGGCGCGTTTGGCCTGGAGCATCTCCGCGATGCGGTCCTCGACGGTGCCCTCGGTGATGAGGCGGTGGACCTGGACCGGCTGGGTCTGGCCGATGCGGTAGGCGCGGTCGGTGGCCTGTTCCTCCACGGCCGGGTTCCACCAGCGGTCGAAGTGGACGACGTGGCCCGCGCGGGTGAGGTTCAGGCCGGTGCCGGCCGCCTTCAGCGACAGGACCAGGACGGGGGTCGCACCGTCCTGGAAACGGTCGACCATGCGCTCGCGCTCGGGCACCGGCGTCCCGCCGTGCAGGAGGTCCACCGGGACGGCGCGGCCGGCCAGGTGGGCGGTGATCAGCCGGGCCATGCCGACGTACTGGGTGAAGACCAGGGCCGAGCCGTCCTCGGCCAGCAGGGTGTCCAGCAACTCGTCCAGCAGGGCGAGTTTGCCGGACCGGGCGGCGAGGGCGTCGCCGGTGGCGGGGGCCTGCTCCTTGAGGTAGAGCGCCGGGTGGTCGCAGATCTGCTTGAGCGCGCCGAGCAGCTTGAGGACCAGGCCCCGGCGGGCGATGCCGTTCGCCGTCTCGATGACGTGCAGCGACTCGCGCACCACCGCCTCGTACAGCGCGGCCTGTTCGCGGGTGAGCGGGACGGGGTGGTCGGTCTCGGTCTTGGGCGGCAGCTCGGGGACGATGCCGGGGTCGGACTTCTTGCGCCGCAGCAGGAACGGGCGGACCAGGCGGGCGAGCCGCTCGACGGCCTCCTCGTCCTCGCCGTTCTCCACCGCGCGCGCGTGGCGGGCCCGGAAGGCCTTGAGAGGGCCGAGCAGGCCCGGTGTCGTCCAGTCCAGGAGCGCCCACAGCTCGGAGAGGTTGTTCTCGACGGGCGTGCCGGTGAGGGCGACGCGGGCGGGGGCGGGGATGGTGCGCAGTGCCTTCGCGGTGGCCGAGAAGGGGTTCTTGACGTGCTGCGCCTCGTCGGCGACGACCAGGCCCCACGGCTGCCGGGCCAGGGTGGCGGCGGCCGAGCGCATGGTGCCGTAGGTGGTGAGGACGAAGCCGCCGGTGAGGTCGTCCAGGGTGCGGTCGGAGCCGTGGAAGCGGCGGACGGGGACGCCGGGGGCGAACCGCGTGATCTCCCGCTGCCAGTTGCCGAGGAGGGAGGCGGGGCAGATCACGAGGGTGGGTTCGGGGCGGGCCCGGCGCAGGTGGAGGGCGATGAGGGTGACCGTCTTGCCGAGGCCCATGTCGTCGGCGAGGCAGCCGCCGAGGCCGAGGGAGGTCATGAGGTCGAGCCAGGCCAGGCCGCGCAGTTGGTAGTCGCGGAGGGTGGCGTCGAGGCCGGGGGGCGGCTCGGCGGGCCGGAGACCGGCGGTGAGGCGGTCGCGCAGGGCGGCGAGCGCGCCGACGGGGACCGCCTCCACGGTCTCGCCGTCGACCTCGGCGGTGCCGCTGAGGGCGACGGCGAGGGCGTCCACCGGGTCCAGCAGGCCCAGTTCGCGTTTGCGGGCCTTGCGGACGAGGGCCGGGTCGACGAGGACCCACTGGTCGCGCAGCCGGACGACGGGGCGGTGGGCCTCGGCGAGGGTGTCCATCTCGGCCTCGCTGAGGGGGTCGCCGCCGAGGGCCAGCTGCCAGCGGAACCGGAGCAGGTCCTCGCTCTCGAAGAAGCCGGTGCCGTCGGTCGCGGAGCCGGGCGCGGGCCGGACCACCGCGGCCGCGCTGAGGTCCTGGGCGAGGTCGCGCGGCCAGTGCACGGCGACCCCGGCCGCCGCGAGGCGGGTCGCGGCCACGCCGAGGAGGTCGTTCAGCTCGTCCTCGGACAGGGCAAGGACGTCGAGGGTGCGCGCGTCCTGGTCGGCGAGGCGGGCGAGGGGTGCCCAGACCCGGGCGGCGCGCCGCAGGGCCAGGGCGGCGTCCACGCGGGCGCGTGGCCCGAAGGCGGCGTCGGCCCGGCCCGACCACAGGGCCGCCGCGTCGGTCACCAGGGTCGGGTCGGCGAGGCTGTGCACCTGGACGACGGCCGCTCCGGCGCGCCGGGCTCCTTCGCCGTCGTCGAACAGGTCGTACGCCGACAGGTCGAGGCGCAGGGAGATCCGCACGCCCGCGTCCATGCCGGCGGCGACCTCGGCCGCCCAGTCCCGGGCGCCGGGCAGCCGCTGCGGCCGGCGGTCGGCGAAGGGTTTCCCGGACGCGTGGGGCGCGGCGGGGGTGCGGGGCAGGGTGTCGGCGACGGCGTCCAGGAAGGAGCGCACCAGGGCCTCCGGCTGCGGCAGCCGGAGGGGACCGGGGCCGGGCAGCGGGACGGCGTGGCCCTCGTAGGGCAGGGCGGCGGCGACGGCGCGCAGGTGGGCGACGTCCTCCGGTTCGAGCGGGCCGGCCCGCCAGGCGTCGTGGCCGGTCGGGGTGAGGCCCGGCAGCAGCCGGCCGCGGGCGGTGAGCCGCAGCGCGTGCAGGGCGGCGGCGCCCCAGCAGGCGGTCGCGGGGTGGGCCGCGGGGTCGTGCCGGGCGCGCACCAGGAGCGGGAGGGCCGCCTCGACGGGCAGGGAGAGGGCGGGGGTTTGCCGGCGGCGGACCGAGGTGCCGTGCCGGCGGACGACGGTCAGTTCGGTGCGCTCGGCGTGCGCCGGCCCGGGCAGCGGGCCGTCGTCCGGGGCCCAGAAGGCGACCCGGCCCTCGCGCGGGAGGGGCGCGGGCAGGAAGACGGCGGCGAGGCGCGCGCCGACGGGTTCCGCCGGGTGCCCGGCGACCGCGGTCGTGTCGCTCATGCGCAGTGTCCACCTCCCGCCCACGTGTCGGCTCATTCGTCTCCGACTCTACGGGCGGGGTCTGACAATCGGTCCGAGGGAGGGCCCCGGGGCCCCGGGGTCCCTAGGGAACGGTGCGCGAGACGACGTACACCATGGGGAATATCGGGTTGCCCGTGTTCACCACCACGTCCTGGGTGGGCTGGGGGTCCTTCTGCTTGCGGACGAAGCCGTAGTAGTCGCCGGGCCGGGAGCCGGGTCCGGCGAACTTCCAGCCGGTGATGCTCCGGTCGCGCTCGCTGATCGTGATGTCGTCCTTCTTCAGGTCGGACCGGCTGTAGCCGAGTTCGGCGAGGAAGGCGTCCAGGCCCGCGTGGGTGGTCTGGAACTGGACGTAGAGACGGCTGGTCCGCCAGTTGTTCGTCTCGTAGTAGGCGACCTTGTTCGACGGGTGCGGGACCGGCACCTGGTAGAGACGCTGCTGGACCTTGGACGGCCAGGCCTCGGTGAGTCCGGTCGCCGAGTACTTGGCCTCCTTGTCCTTGCCGCTGTCGCGGCTCTGGTTGGCGGAGATCACCAGGTAGCCGGCCGGGACGCCGATGAGCAGCCCGATGATGAGCAGGGTGAGCGCGCGGCGGCGGATCACGTGGCCGCGGGCCTCGGGCGGGCGGGACGGTTCGTCCGGGTGGGCGGACCGGTGGGACACGACGGCCGTCACGCGGTGTCCCCGGTGGCGCGGCGGGCGGCCTCCGCGAACCGCTCGAAGCGTTCGTGGCGCTCGACGCGGCGCCGGTTGGCGCGCCGGAAGCGGCGGGCGACGAGACGGGCCAGGTCGGCGGCGCCGACCATGCCGGCCTCGGGGCCGAGCTGGGCGCGGACGATCCGGGCCTCGGGGCGGTAGCCGCGTCCGGTGAGCTGCCGCTTGAACGCGTCGCGCGCGGGACCGATGAGCAGGTCGTCGGCGGCGGAGACACCGCCGCCGATCACGAAGCAGGACGGGTCGAGCGCGGCGGCCAGGTTGGCGATGCCGACGCCGAGCCACTGGCCGATGTCCTGGAGCAGTTCGATGCACATCGCGTCGCCCTCGCGGGCCAGCTCGGTGATCATCGGGCCGGTGATGTCACCGATCTGCCCCTTGACGTGCTCGATGATCCCGTACGCCACCGGGGAATCGGCGGCGGCCAGCTCCTTGGCCTCTCTGACCAGCGCGTTCCCGCTGCTGTACTGCTCCCAGCAGCCGCGGTTGCCGCACGGGCAGCGGTGGCCGCCGGGTACCACCTGCATGTGGCCGAACTCGCCCGCGACGCCGTACTTGCCGCGCTTGACCTGGCCGTCCTCCAGAATGGCGCCGCCGATGCCGGTCCCGAGGGTGATCATGACGAGGTGGTCCTCGCCGCGGCCCGCGCCGAAGCGCCATTCCGCCCAGGCGGCGGTGTTGGCGTCGTTGTCGACGAGGACGGGCACCGCGAGGCGGCCGGCGATGCGGTCGCGCAGTGGCTCGTTGCGCCAGGACAGGTGGGGGGCGAACAGGACGCGGTTGCGGTCGGCGTCGACCCAGCCGGCGGCGCCGATGCCGACCGCGTGCACGTCGTGCCGGTCGGACAGGTCCAGGACCAGTTCCACGATCGTGTCCTCGACGACCTTGGGGCTCTTGGACTTGTCCGGGGTCTCCGTGCGGACCTTCTCCAGGATGTTGCCGTCCGCGTCGACGACGCCCGCCATCACCTTGGTGCCGCCGATGTCGATCCCGACCGTGGGCACCCGGGGCGCGGTCAGGTGGGAGCGGCGCTCGCGGGTGCCGACCGTGCGCAGCGCGGTGGCTCGGCGGGAGCCGATGGGGGCGGTGAGGTCGCGGTAGGTGCTCATCGTGGCCGATTCTGCCGCACGGGTACCCGCGGTGCCGAACGCGGGAGGCGGGGTGTGTGCGCGTTGTCGGCCGCGGGCGCGTCGTGGCCTGTCGCGCCCACGCGGCAAAGCCGCGCACCGGTACGGCCCCACGCCCCTCAGGGACGCTGCAACTCGTGGCGCAGGTCGTCCAGGTCGCTGCCGCCCGCCATCTGCTCGGTCAGCTCGTCCAGGGTGATCTCGTCCCGCGTGTGGCTTCCCACCATGGTCCCCCGCCGCAGCAGCACGAACCGGTCGCCCACCAGATGGGCGTGGTGGGGGTTGTGGGTGATCAGTACGACCCCCAGGCCCCGGTCGCGGGCGGCGGCCACGTATTTCAGGACCACGCCGGACTGCTTGACGCCCAGGGCGGCCGTCGGCTCGTCGAGGATCAGGACCTTCGCGCCGAAGTACACCGCGCGGGCGATGGCGACGCACTGGCGTTCGCCGCCGGAGAGGGTACCGATGGGCTGGTCCACGTCGCGCAGGTCGATGCCCATGCGCAGGAGTTCGGCGTGGGTGGTGCGGCGCATGAGGTCGACGTCCATGCGCTTGAAGGGGCCGGTTCCCTTGCGGGGTTCCGAGCCGAGGAAGAAGTTGCGCCAGACCGGCATCAGCGGGACGACGGCCAGGTCCTGGTGGACGGTGGCGATGCCGCGGTCCAGGGCCTCGCGCGGGGAGGACAGCCGGGTCTCCTCGCCGTCGAGGCTCAGGGTGCCGCCGTCGTGCCCGTGCAGACCGGCGATGATCTTGATGAGGGTGGACTTGCCCGCGCCGTTGTCGCCGAGGACGCAGGTGATGCGGCCGGCGTGGACCTCCAGGGAGACGCCTTCGAGGGCGCGGACGTTGCCGTAGTGCTTGCTGACGCCGGACAGCTCGACGAGCGGCGTACGGCTGTCGGTCGGCGTCTGTGTGCGTGCCTGTGCCTGTGCCTGCGTTTGGGTCTGCGTTTGGGTCTGCGTCTGCGTCTGTGTCTGTCCCTGTGTCCGGGTCACTTGGTGGCCTCCGCGCGCTTGCGGACCCAGGCGTTGAGCAGGGTCGCGAGGAGCAGCATCGCTCCGAGGAAGAACTTGAACCAGTCGGGGTTCCATTCGGCGAAGACGATGCCCTTGCTCGTCATGCCGAAGATGAGCGCGCCGACCGCCGATCCGGCCGCGCTGCCGTAGCCGCCGGTGATCAGGCAGCCGCCGATGACGGCGGCGATGATGTAGATCAGCTCGTTGCCGACGCCCTCGCCGGACTGGACGACGTCGTACGAGAACAGCAGGTGCTGGCCGGAGATCCAGGCTCCGAGGGCGACGCCCATGTACAGGCCGATCCTGGTCCTCGCGACGGGGACGCCGACCGCGCGGGCCGCGTCCTGGTTGCCGCCTACGGCGAGGATCCAGTTGCCGGCGCGGGTGCGCAGCAGGATCCAGGAGGCCACCGCGACCAGGGCGAACCACCACAGGATCGTGATCTTGACGTTGACGTCGCCGATGGTCAGGGTGGACGCGAAGACGTCGTGGGCGCCGGCGAAGCCCTCCATGTCGGCGATGGTCTTCGTCGAGACGGTGCCGTCGATCAGCTTGGTGAAGCCGAGGTTCATGCCGGTCAGCATCAGGAAGGTGCCGAGCGTGATGATGAAGCTGGGCAGCCCGGTGCGGGTGAGCATGAGGCCGTTGAAGGCCCCGATGGCCAGGGTGACCAGCAGGGAGACCCCGACGCCGACCCAGACGTTCGCCGTCATCTGGTAGCTGAACATCGACGACACCAGCGCCGAGGACGTGACCAGCACACCGGCCGAGAGGTCGAACTCGCCGCCGATCATCAGCAGCGCGACCGGGACGGCCATGATGCCGATGGTCGAGGACGCGTACAGGACCGTGCTGAGGCTGCTCGCGCGCAGGAAGCTGTCGGCGGCGAGGGCGAAGAAGACGAACACCGCGAGCGCGCCGACGACCGAGCCCAGTTCGGGGCGGCCGAGGAGCTTGCGCAGCGGGGAGACCCGCAGCAGCCGTTCGTCCGGGGTGAGCGCGCTCATCGGGTGCCCCGCTCGGCGTACGCGGCCAGCTCATCCGCCTGGTCCTTCGTGATGATCTGCGGTCCGGTCAGGACGGGTCCGCCGCCGCCGAGCACGTCGGCGTTGTACTTGTACAGCCACAGCAGGTCGACGGCCTGGTAGCCCTGGAGGTACGGCTGCTGGTCGACGGCGAAGCCGAGGGTGCCGTCCGCCAGGCCCGCGGCCACCTTGGCGTTGAGGTCGAAGGTGTCGATCTCGGCCTTGCTGCCGGCACCCTGCCCGGCCTTGACGGCGGTGTCGGCGAACGGCGCGCCGAGGGTGACGACGGCGTCGGTCGACGGGTCGGCCTGGAGCCTGGCCTCGATGGCCGACTGCACGTCGGGCATGTTGGTACCGGTGACGTAGAGGTCGGTCACCGTGCCGGTGAAGGTCTTGGCGACGCCGTCGCAGCGCTGCTCGTGGCCGACGTTGCCCTGCTCGTGCAGGACGCAGATCGCCTTCTTCTTCCCGCGCCGGTTCAGCTCCTCGCCGACGGCCTCGCCGGCGATGGTCTCGTCCTGGCCGATGTGGGTGAGCGCGCCGAACGCCTTCGACTCCGCCGAGCCGGAGTTCACCGTGATCACGGGGATGCCGGCCTTGCGGGCGCGGGCCAGGGCGGCCTTCATCGCGTCGGGCTTGGCGAGGGTGACGATGATGCCGTCGACCTTCTTGTCGACCGCCGCGTCGACCAGCTGCGCCTGCTGCTGGGCCTCGTCGTCGTGGGAGTACAGGAAGTTGATGTTGTCCTTGACCGCGGCCTGCTTCGCGCCGCTCTGGACGATGTCCCAGAAGGTGTCGCCGTCACCCGAGTGGGTGATCATCGCGAAGGTCCAGCGGGGGGTGTCGACCGCCGCCCGGCCCTGCGCGGCGGCTGCCTCGCGGGCGTCCTCGGCACGCTTTCCCCCGGTACTGCTGCACCCCGCGAGACAGACGCAGAGCACCCCCGCCAACGCGATCCCTGTCCAGGTCCCAAACCGTGCCACGAGGCCGTGCCCTTCTTGCCGTGTGCTGCCGTACGCGCGCCTCCGGTGTTCTCTCACCGGACGCAAACGCCCCAGTATCGAACACGGGGATCACGCGTCGCACGGCCGGGGACCGCGAGCCGGTCGCATTGTCCGGACATTGCGACGCGGGCGGTCCTCGGGAGGGTGTGCGCTACGGCCGCACCAGCAGCTGGAACTCGAAGGAGTAGCGGGCGGGGCGGTAGATGTGGTCGCCGAACTCGACCGCGCGGCCCGTGTCGTCGAAGGTGGTGCGCCGCATGGTGAGCAGCGGGGCGCCCTCCGGCTCGGCGAGGCGCTCGGCCTCGGCGGCGGTGGCGGCGCGGGCGCCGATGGACTGGCGGGCGCTGTGCAGGGTGATCCCGGCCGCCCGCATCATCCGGTACAGGCCCGTGGTCTCCAGCTGGGCGGTGTCCAGGTCCAGCAGGCCGGAGGGGATGTGGTTGGACAGGTACGCCATCGGCTCCCCGTGTGCGAGCCGCAGCCGCTCCACGCGGTGCACCTCGCTGCCCTCGGCCACCGCGAGCGCGGCGGCGACCTCGGCGGACGCGGGGACGACGGTGTTGACCAGGACCGTCGTCGCGGGGCGCTGGCCGGCCGCCTCCAGGTCGTCGTAGAGGCTGCTCAGTTCCAGGGGGCGCTTGACCTGGCTGTGCACGACCTGGGTGCCGACGCCCCGGCGGCGGACCAGCAGGCCCTTGTCCACGAGGGACTGGATGGCCTGGCGGACGGTCGGGCGGGACAGGCCGAGCCGGGCGGCCAGCTCGATCTCGTTGCCCAGCAGGCTGCCCGGGGTGAGCGCTCCGTGCTCGATCGCCGCCTCCAGTTGCTGGGACAGCTGGAAGTACAACGGCACCGGAGAGCTTCGGTCCACACGGAGTTCGAGCTGCACGGTCGGGTCCACCTCTGGTTTCGGCACGGGCTCGAGCGTAGCTCCGCGACCGGTTGACGGGAAGTCGTGTAGTCAGATTGTCCGGACAAACACATTGACAGGTACCGGACTTCGACGTCACCTTGATTCCATGCGCATCGGGGTCATCGGGACGGGCCGCATCGGCACCATTCATGCGAACACGCTCAGCCGTCACCGCGAGGTCGGATCCCTCATCCTGACGGACACGCAACCCGCGCGGGCGGCGGAGCTGGCGCTGCGGCTGGGCGAGACGGCCGCGCCGGGGGTCGAGGAGATCTTCCGGTGGGGCGTGGACGCGGTGGTGATCACCACGGCGACCTCGGCCCACGCCGAGCTGATCGGCCGGGCGGCGCGCTCGGGGCTGCCGGTGTTCTGCGAGAAGCCGATCGCCCTGGACCTGGCCGGCACCCTGGCGGCGATCGCCGAGGTGGAGGCCGCCGGAACGGTCCTCCAGATGGGGTTCCAGCGCCGCTTCGACGCCGGTTACACGGGCGCCCGCGAGGCGGTCCGCTCGGGCCGGCTCGGACGGCTGCACACCGTGCGCGCGGTGACCTCCGACCAGTCACCGCCGCCCGCCGCGTGGCTGCCGGTGTCCGGCGGCCTGTTCCGGGACGCGCTGATCCACGACTTCGACGTCCTGCGCTGGGTGACCGGACGCGAGGTGACCGACGTCTACGCCGCCGGATCGGACGCCGGGCCCGCGATGTTCCGCGCCGCGGGAGACGTCGACACCGCGGCCGCGGTCCTCACCCTCGACGACGGCACCCTCGCCACGGCCACGGCGACGCGGCTGAACGGCGCGGGGTACGACGTCCGCATGGAGCTGGCCGGGGAACTCGACCAGGTCGTGGTGGGACTCGACGACCGCACGCCGATCGCCTCCACCGAGCCGACCGGGCCGCCGGCGGCCGACAAGCCGTGGACCGGCTTCCTGGAGCGCTTCGGGCCCGCGTACGAGGCGGAGCTGATCGCCTTCGTCGATGTCGTACGGGGCGGGCGGGCCAACCCCTGCGACGGCCGCGAGGCCCTCCAGGCCCTGCGGATCGCCGAGGCCTGCGAGGTGTCCCGGCGCGAGCGGCGGGCCGTGTCGCTGGCGGAGATCCCGGACTCGCCGGAAGAAGAAACGGAAGCGACGGGGGCGTAGCGGGCGGTGCTCGCGGTGTGCGCCGCGCCCCGGCGGTGCGGGCGGTGCTCGCGGCACGTGCGGGCGCGCGGTGCTCTCGGCGCGGTGGACGGTGCGGGCGGTGTGTCGCAGTGCCTGCGGTGTCGCGCTCCCGGTGCTCGCGTTCGCCCTGTTCGCCGCCGCGGAGAGCCGGGAACCCGGCTGAACGCGGGCCGGGCTCCCGGCCGGTGGCGCCGTTCTCCGCGGGCCGGCCGGGTCAGCAGTCGTGGTCGACCAGGTCGAAGCTCGCGTAGTGGTCGGCGGTGTAGTAGTCCTCTTCGTACTGCTGACCGGTCACGATGCGCCGCGCGCCGCGCGTGGAGGAGCCCGGTGTCTTGACCGTGTACTCGTGGTAGTAGCCCGAGGACTTCGAGGGCAGGACGCCTTCCCGGTTCTGGAAGACGGATCCGTCCTGCGAGTACGGGAACGGGCCGCCCTGGTCGATCAGCCGCAGCGTGGTGTACGCCTGCGAGGGCAGGTCGCTGTAGCAGATGCTGCCGACCGCGGTCGCCGCGGCGGTCGCCGGCCCGGCGGAGACGGTTCCGCCGACGAGGAGGACGGACAGGAGGGCGGCGGCACCGCCGGTGCGAGTGATCCGTGGGGGGAATCTCATGCCTTCATGATGACGCGCGTAGACGATGGCATGTCAATGACAACTTCGAAGAATTTCCCGTCAAGTGCGTTGAGTTTTCCGGCAGTTAACCTGCGCCGGGCCCCGACACGGCCGAGGTCGACGTCCGTTCGCCGCCAGCGTGGCCGGCCGTCCGGCGCTGGAATGAAGCCATGACGACTTCGGACAGGACACTGAACGGCAAGGTGGCGCTGGTGACCGGCGGCAGCCGTGGCATCGGCGCGGCGACGGCGGTACGGCTGGCGCGCGAGGGCGCGGACGTGGCGCTGACGTACGTGAACGGCAAGGAGGCCGCCGACGACGTCGTGCGGGCCGTCGAGGCGCTGGGGCGCCGGGCGGTGGCCCTGCGGGCGGACTCGGCGGACGCCGCGGAGGCCGCGGGCGCGGTCAGGGCGGCGGCCGAGGCGCTGGGCGGGCTCGACGTGCTGGTGAACAACGCGGGGATCGGGGTGCTCGGTCCGCTGGAGGACCTGTCGCTCTCCGACGTGGACCGGGTGCTCGCGGTGAACGTGCGGGGTGTCTTCCTGGTCTCGCGGGCGGCCGCCGGGCGGATGACGGCCGGGGGCCGGATCATCACGATCGGGAGCTGCATGGTCCAGCGGGTGCCGGGGCCCGGCGGGACGCTGTACGCCCTGAGCAAGTCGGCGCTGGTCGGGCTGACGAAGGGGCTCGCCAGGGAGCTGGGGCCGCGGGGGATCACCGCGAACCTCGTCCATCCCGGGCCCATCGACACGGACATGAATCCGGCGGACGGGCCGTACGCGGCGGGCCAGGCGGCGATGACGGCGCTGGGGCGGTTCGGGACGGCGGCGGAGGTGGCGTCGACGGTGGCCCACCTGGCGGGCGCCGCCTATGTGACGGGGGCGGAGTTCGCGGTGGACGGCGGCCACGCGGCGTGAGCCACCCCCTGGGGCCCGACCCGGGGCCCTGGGGCCCGAAAGGAATCCCGCCGCCGCTTCCCGGCCCGGCCCGGCCTGGCCCGGCCCTGCCCTGGAGGCTGCCGCCCCCGGACCCCCGCGTCGGCCCTGGGGACGGGCCTCGTCCCCGCCGTCCTCCCGGAGGGGCGCCCCCGGACCGGCTGGATGCCCGTCGGCTCAGCCGCCCAGTTCCTGGTGCCTGGCCCGGAGGGCCGCCGCGCCGTCCTCCGTCAGGGAGCCGATGAGGCGCAGGCGCGAGATGCCTCCGTCCGGGTAGATGTCCACGCGCGCGTGGGTGCCCACCACCGGGGCCGGGAGCACGAAGCGATGGTTCGTGTCCGGCTGGAGGCGGGTGCGCGCGAGGACCTCCCGCCAGTCGCCTTCCTCGCCGTTCCCGCCGTTCCCGCCGTTCCCGCCGTCCCGCACGGACACCGCCGCCCAGCCGGCGCTGTTGCCCTTGAGGTACGCCGTGTCGATCTCCAGCGCCCGGATCTCCGCCCGCGCCGCCAGCCGGTACCGGATCCAGTCGTTGCCCCGGTCCCGGCGCCGCCGCGTCTCCCAGCCGTCGTCCATCTTGCGGGAGCGTCCCGGCCGGATGGTGTTGACGGCCGGTGAGTAGAAGAGGTCGGAGGCGTCCTCGGCCTGCCCGCCGTTCTCGAGGGCGACGACGTCGAAGGTGCCGAGGACGGCGAGCCAGTCGGGGTCGGGGACGACCTCGCCGTACACGCGGAGGCGGGCGATGCCCCCGTCGGGGTACTGGTTGACCCGCAGGTGCGTGAAGCGCCGTTCGACCGACACGGCGAAGCCGTTCGCCGCGTGGCCACCGACGGGGGTGCGCGGGACGAGCGTCGTCCAGGCGACGTCGTCCCCGAGGAGTTCGCGGGGCGACGGCGAGCCCGGCACCGAGGCGCCCTCGACCGACACGGCCTGCGGGTGGTTGCCGCGGAAGTGGGCCGTGTCGACGACGATCCCGCGGATCACGCCGGGCGCGCCGAGCCGGACCAGCGCCCAGTCGTGGTCGTCGGCCGCGGGCCACGGGTGCTCGGCGGAGACGCCGCGGCGTCGGCGGGTCTCCCAGCCGTCCATGATCTTGCCCTTGTGCCCGAAGCGCTCGGGGTCGAACTCGGCGGGTCCGGGCAGCAGCAGGTTCTCCCGCTGGGCGAAGAACTCGTCGTTGGCGGCGACGACGGCGGCGCCGAGCTGCCGGTCGGCGAGGTTGGTGTGGTGGGTGAAGGGGAGGTCGGCGGTGCGGTGGTCGGCGTAGGGGTCGCCGCCGCCGTAGGGGTTCGCGTCGCCGGTGAAGCCGGGAATCGCCGTCACGGTGATCAGGGGTTCCTTTCGGAGGTCGGCCGGGTGCGGGCGGGTGCGGGGTGAGCCGGCGGCCGCGGGTTCAGTGGCCGCGGGTGAGGAGGCGGCCCTTCGGGGCGGTGAACTCGCCGTCGGTGACGATGCGTTCGCCGCGCAGCCAGGTGGACTTCACGACTCCGTACAGGGTCTTGCCGGCGTAGGCGGTGACCCGGTTGCGGTGCTGGAGGGCCGCCGGGTCGACGGTGAACGTCTCGTCGGGCGCGAGGACCGCGAAGTCGGCGTCCCGGCCCGCCTCGATGGCGCCCTTGCGGTCGAGGCCGACGAGTGCCGCCGTGCGCGTCGACATCCAGCGGACCACGTCCTCCAGGCCGTGGCCGCGCCGTCTCGCCTCCGTCCAGACGGCGGCGAGGCTGAGTTGCAGGCCGGAGATGCCGCCCCAGGCGGTGGCGAAGTCGCCGGTCTTGAGGTCGGCGGTGGACGGGGAGTGGTCGGTGACCACGCAGTCGATGGTGCCGTCGGCCAGCGCCTGCCACAGGAGGTCCTGGTTGGCGGCCTCCCGGATGGGCGGGCAGCACTTGAACTCGCTGGCGCCGTCGGGAACTTCCTCGGCGGTGAGGGTGAGGTAGTGCGGGCAGGTCTCGACCGTGACGCGCACGCCCTCGGCCTTCGCGGCGGCGATCAGCGGCAGCGCGTCGCCGGAGGACAGGTGCAGGACGTGCACGCGCGCGTGGAGGCGTTTCGCCTGCGCGACGAGGCTCGCGACGGCGGTGTCCTCGGCGTCGCGCGGACGGCTGGCGAGGAAGTCGGCGTACCTCGGTCCGCCCTGCCGGGGGGCGGCGTCGAGATGGTGCGGGTCCTCGGCGTGCACGATCAGCAGGCCGTCGAACCCGGCGATCTCGGCCAGCGAGCGGGCCAGTCCGTCCTGGTCGAGGTGGGGGAACTCGTCCACGCCGGACGGCGAGAGGAAGGCCTTGAAGCCGAAGACCCCGGCGTCGTGCAGCGGGCGCAGGTCCTCGACGTTGCCGGGCAGGGCGCCGCCCCAGAAGCCGACGTCGACGTGCGCCTTGTCGGCGGCCACCCGCCGCTTGGTGCGGAGGTGTTCGACCGTCGTGGTCGGCGGGAGGGAGTTGAGGGGCATGTCGACGAGGGTGGTGATGCCGCCGGCCGCCGCCGCGCGCGTGGCGGTCCAGAAGCCCTCCCATTCGGTGCGCCCCGGGTCGTTGACGTGGACGTGCGTGTCGACGAGGCCGGGCAGCAGGATGTCGTCGCCGAGGTCCTCCGGGCGGGCGCCGGGCGGTGTGGCGGCGTCGTACGGGAGTACGGCCGTGATCGTGCCGGCGGACACCGCGACCGAGGCGGCGCGGGTCCCTTCCGGGGTGATGACGCGCGTCGAGCGCAGTACCAGTTCGGCGTCGGACACCCGGACCCCTCTCTGCCGCTGTTCACTTCCGGGAAACGGAAGGAGGCCGGGGACGCGCCCGGGGGCGCACTTCCGCGCAACCTCCCCGTAACAAAATTCAACGTTCTGTTGAAGGAGTCTTCACTCCCGGCCGTCGCGCCGTCAAGGGCCCGCTTCTCCGCCGTGCAACCGTCGCCACCGCTCCGGTTTTTCCCGCAAGACGAAATTGACATTCCGACCAGTGGAACACCGTTCCGCGCCAGCGAGGAGCCGACCGGCCGCCGGGTAGGCTTCAGCCCCTCCCGCCAGTTGCGAAAGGAACGCGCCGTGCCGACGTCCAGCGCCAGCACCACCGACTCCGCCAAGTCCGGCAGCGGTGGGGTCCAGTCCCTCGAGCGCGCCTTCGACCTGCTGGAGCGGATGGCGGACGCGGGCGGGGAGGTCGGCCTCAGCGAGCTGTCCGCGAGCAGCGGGCTCCCGCTGCCGACGATCCACCGGCTGATGCGCACCCTGGTCGCCTGCGGATACGTCCGCCAGCAGCCGAACCGCCGCTACGCGCTCGGCCCACGGCTGATCCGGCTCGGCGAGTCCTCCGCCCGGCTGCTCGGCAGCTGGGCCCGCCCCCACCTGGCCCGCCTGGTCGAGGAGACCGGCGAGACGGCCAACATGGCACTGCTGGACGGCGACGAGGTCGTGTACGTGGCGCAGGTGCCGTCGAAGCACTCGATGCGGATGTTCACCGAGGTCGGCCGTCGCGTCCTGCCGCACTCCACGGGCGTGGGAAAGGCCCTGCTCGCGGGCTTCCCGGACGCCGAGGTGCGCGCGCTGCTCGCCCGCACCGGCATGCCGGCCGCGACGGACCGGACGATCACCACCCCGGAGGGCTTCCTGGCGGCCCTGGAGGAGGTCCGCAGCACCGGTTACGCGGTGGACGACAACGAGCAGGAGATCGGCGTGCGCTGCCTCGCGGTCCCGGTGCCCGACTCCCCCACCGCGGCGGCCGTCTCGATCTCCGGCCCGGCGGGACGCGTCACCGAGGCCGCCACCGAAAGGATCGTGCCGGTGCTCCAGCAGGTGGCCCGGGAGCTGTCCGAGGCGCTGTCGCACACGGGCGGCACGACCGCCTGAGGCCCGGCCACCACACCGAGCGGGTCACCCTCCTGACGGACCCTCACCCCCGCCCCGGCTCCCCGAACAGCTCCACCGCGCTCCGCACGTCCGACAACCCCCGCGCCAGCGCGCTCACCGAGCCGATCGCGCCCGCGATCAGCAGCAGGGAGCGGTGCAGCCGGGGTGTCTCCGGGATGCCGTGGGCCGCCATCGCGGCGAGTCCGGCGAGTTCGTCCTCGGCGATGATCCGGTCCGGGAAATCGGCCGGATGCGCGGCGAGTTCGCGGCGCAGTCGGGACACCGCCGTCCGCAGTTCCGCCACCCTCGGATCCTCGTCGCTGCCGGTCACCGACCTCTGCCCCAGACTCCGCAACACAACTCCCCCCTGCGCACGTATCCCGTGCGTACGTACATAGCGTCCTCGTGACGGTGGTCAGGCGCGCTGAGGACGCGGGCCAGTAAACGCCACGCGGCACCCGCTCCGCCACACCGGGGGCCGAAATTCAGCCCCGCGACACCACGCGGCCGGCGCCCCGTCAGGTATGCAGGACCCATGACGCACACGGAAGCCCAGGTCGCCGGAGTGCTCCTCGCCGCGGGCGGGGGGCGGCGCCTCGGCGGTCGCCCGAAAGCGCTGTTGACGCACCGGGGGCGCCCGCTCGTCGAACACGCGGCGGAGGCACTGCGCGCGGCCGGCTGCACGCGCGTGCACGTGGTACTGGGGGCCGCCGCCGACGCCGTACGGGAGCGGGCGCGGCTCGGCGGGTGCGCGGTGGTGGTGAATCCGGACTGGGAGCGGGGCATGGGCGGCTCGCTGCGGGCGGGCCTGGACTCGCTGGCCGGGACGGGGGCGCGGGCCGCGCTGGTCTGCCTGGTCGACCAGCCGGGCATCGGGGAGCGGGCGCTGGCGCGGGTGCTCGCCTCCTACGAGGACGAGACGTCGCTGGCGTCCGCCGCCTACGACGGGAGGCGGGGGCACCCCGTGCTGCTCGGCGCCGCCCACTGGGCCGGCGTCGCGGCGACCGCGACCGGCGACCGGGGGGCACGCGACTACCTGGCGGCCCACGAGGAGGAGATCCGGCTGGTGGAGTGCGGGGACGTGGCGCGGCCGTACGACATCGACACCGTCGGCGATCTGGTCCACCTCGAATGAGCGGTGCGGCACGGAAGGCGGCACAGGGGGCGATCCTCCCCCGGCCCGAAGAGTCTCGACATCAACAAACCATTGAACTTCCACAATGAGGAAACTAGTATCCACTGGTCAGAAGTGTTCGGTAGCTCCCCGAGCGCTCCCCGCCGTACCCGGGCCCCCTGGCATCCGGTGCCAGGCTCGCTGAAGGAAGTGACAGCTCATGTCCGCACCCGTGCCGTCCCCGGCGGCCGTCGTCGACGCCGGACCCCTGCCCCGGCAGGAGGAGGTCCTCACCGACGCGGCCCTCGCCTTCGTGGCCGAGCTGCACCGCCGGTTCACGCCACGCCGTGACGAACTCCTCGCCCGCCGTGCGGAGCGCCGCGCCGAGATCGCCCGCACCTGCACGCTCGACTTCCTCCCGGAGACCGCCGCCATCCGCGCCGACGACTCCTGGAAGGTGGCCCCCGCACCCGCCGCCCTGGAGGACCGCCGCGTCGAGATCACCGGCCCCACCGACCGCAGGATGACCGTCAACGCCCTCAACTCGGGCGCGCGGGTCTGGCTCGCGGACTTCGAGGACGCCTCCGCGCCCACCTGGGAGAACGTCGTCGGCGGCCAGCTCAACCTGATCGACGCGTACCGCGGGAACATCGACTTCACCGACCCGGGGTCCGGCAAGTCGTACGCCCTGCGCCCCGACGGGGAGCTGGCGACCGTCGTCATGCGGCCGCGCGGCTGGCATCTCGACGAACGGCACCTGCGGGTCGACGGCCGGGCGGTCCCCGGCGCCCTCGTCGACTTCGGCCTGTACTTCTTCCACAACGCCCGGCGGCTGCTCGACCTCGGCAAGGGACCGTACTTCTACCTCCCGAAGACCGAGTCGCACCTCGAAGCCCGCCTGTGGAACGACGTGTTCGTGTTCGCGCAGGACCACGTCGGCATCCCGCGGGGCACCGTGCGCGCGACCGTCCTCATCGAGACGATCACCGCCGCATACGAGATGGAGGAGATCCTCTACGAACTCCGCGACCACGCCTCGGGATTGAACGCGGGCCGCTGGGACTACCTGTTCTCCATCATCAAGAACTTCCGGGACGGCGGCGCCAGGTTCGTGCTGCCGGACCGCAACGCCGTCACGATGACCGCCCCGTTCATGCGGGCCTACACCGAACTCCTCGTGCGCACCTGCCACAAGCGCGGCGCCCACGCCATCGGCGGGATGGCGGCCTTCATCCCGTCCCGCCGGGACCCCGAGGTCAACAAGGTCGCCTTCGAGAAGGTCCGGGCCGACAAGGACCGTGAGGCGAACGACGGTTTCGACGGTTCCTGGGTCGCCCACCCCGACCTGGTGCCGATCGCCATGGAGTCCTTCGACCGGGTGCTCGGCGACCGTCCCCACCAGAAGGACCGGCTGCGCGAGGACGTCGACGTCAGGGCGGGCGACCTGATCGCCGTCGACTCGCTGGCGGCCCGCCCGACGTACGCCGGTCTCGTCAACGCCGTGCAGGTCGGCATCCGTTACATCGAGGCATGGCTGCGCGGACTGGGCGCGGTCGCCATCTTCAACCTGATGGAGGACGCGGCCACGGCCGAGATCTCCCGCTCGCAGATCTGGCAGTGGATCAACGCGGGTGTCGAGGTCGAGCACGACGGCACGACGGTGCGGGTGACGCCGGAGCTGACCCGGGAGGTCGCCGCCGCCGAACTGGCCGCGATCCGCGCCGAGACCGGCGAGGAGGCCTTCGCGGCCGGCCACTGGCAGCAGGCCCACGACCTGCTGCTGACGGTCGCCCTGGACGAGGACTACGCCGACTTCCTCACCCTGCCGGCCTACGAACAGCTCGAGGGCTGACGCCTCCGAAGGCTCATTCCGGCCTGTCCGGCCCGTCCGGCCTGTCCGGCCCGTCCGGCCTGTCCGGTCCATCCGGCCCGTCCGAGTGGCCCAGGGACCTTCCCGGGGCCACCCGGTCGCGGACGAGCCGCTTGACCGCGGTGGGCTCCGGGAAACCCTGCTCACGGCGGTCCCAGACGACCTCGTCGCCGACCCGGACGACGAAGACCCCGCCCCTGCCCGGCCTGAGGGCCAGTTCGGTCAGCTCCGCCTCGAAGGTGGTGAGCAGCTCCTGCGCCAGCCAGGCCGCGCGGGGCAGCCAGCGGCACTGGGTGCAGTACTCGATCTCGACCCGCCGCGGGTCGCTCTCCTCGGGCCGTGTGTCCGTCATCCGAGGTGCACCGACCAATCCTGTTCCGCGGCCGGCTTGCCGTGCAGGTCGGGGACCCGCTTGAGCCAGTCCGGCCGTCCTTGCCGCGTCCTCGCCGCCCGCCGGGCCTCCTCGGCGGCGAGTTCTTCCCCGGTGGGGAAGTCCGTGGGCAGCCACGCCGCGGAGGCCCGTACGCGCGCGTGGAGGTGGTTCACGTACGCCGTCCTGGCCTCGTCGGCGGTGGCGAAGGCGGGCTCGTCCAGCAGCCAGGCGTCCGGGACCTCGGCCACGATCCGCCGCAGGAGTTCCTCGGTGACCCTGGGCGCCAGTTCGGCGTCGGCGGCCCGGACGTCGGGGGCGTAGCGGCCGAGGGCGTGGTGGCGGAAGTCGTACCTCTTCGCCGGGTCGGAGCCGTCCCAGCGGTGGTGGAAGACGAGGGCGGCCCCGTGGTCGATCAGCCACAGGCGCGGCGGCACGGTGCCGAGCGTGGGCCACACCATCAGGTTGGAGCTGTGCACGGTCCGGTCGACGTTGACCGTGAGGGCGTCGAGCCAGACGATCCGGCCGGCCTCCAGGGGGTCCACGGGGAACACCTCGGCGACCTCGGGGGTGAGGTCCCGCGCGCCCGGCAGGAGGTCCATGCCGAGGTTGAGGCCGTGGCTGGCGGCGTGCAGGTCGCGCACCTCCTGGTGGGGCTCGCCGTCGGCGATCGCCGGGTCGAAGTGGACCAGGACCAGTTCGGGGAAGCGCAGCCCGAGCGCCCGCGCCAGCTCGCCCACGACCACCTCGGCGACCAGCGCCTTGCGGCCCTGCGCGGAGCCGGTGAACTTCACGACGTAGGTGCCCAGGTCGTCGGCCTCGACGACGCCGGGGACGGAGCCGCCGGAGTGGAGGGGTTCGACGTAGCGGGTCGCGGTGACCTCTCTCAGCATGGCCGAAGGCCCCGTCGCGCATCCGTCCCATGTTCCACGGCCGCCTCCAAGGTGCTGCGATCCGGGGAAACGCACGCCGTCACCCTCGGGGACGACCTGGGGCGTTCCGACCGGCACGCTCGTCCTCCCTTCCCCGGCAGTCCGTCGATGGCGGTGCGGCCCCTGCTTCCCTTCCGGTGCCTCCGTTCCGGCATCCGGCATGAGGTGAGCATAGTGACCAGGGGTGACAGTCGGCCAGGAACACCCGAGCGGGCCGGGCACGCGTCCGGGACCAGGCCGTCAGACGGCGACCACGTGCACGTCCGTCGGCGCGAGGACCCTCAGGTGGGCCCGGATGTCCCCCGGGTCGGTGGTGAAGACCACCGCGCTGCCGTGCCGGGCAGCTGCCAGGGCCACCCAGGCGTCCACCGCGTCCGGACGCTTCTTCGTGGGCAGGCCCGCCCGCCCCAGAGCGGTGCCGATGCGCCGCCAGTCCGCGAGGTCCGGGCCCGTCGCGCAGGCCAGGCATTCCGGACGGCCGGCCTTCGTCTCACGGATGGGCGGCTCGGACGTACGGGCCTGAGGGACCGTGCAGTCCTTCAGGATTCAGGACGTCGGACAGGGCGTGCACCAGCTCCGGCTGGGGGCGCCACACCTGGGCGAGGACCGGTCCGAGCACCAGCGCCCGGTGCGGGACCGTGCGCAGCCCTTCGTGAAGGGCCACCGCCTTCGCCTTGCGGTCGGCGAGTGCGATGAGCATGCCGGTGTCGTAGACCGGCACCCGTGCGCTCACGCGGCGTGTCCCGGACGGCGGCCCTGCCGGTCCCGGCCGCGGACGAGCCCCAGGGCCTCCTCGACCTCACGGCGTTCCTGCTCCGTCAGTTCCGCGGCCGGTTCCGGGGCGGGTTCGGCGGGCAGCCCGACCGCCGCCCGCTCCGCCCGGGCGATGAGCGCGTCCACCTCGGCGAACTGTTCCTCCATGGCATCGCTCTCGGCCATCTGACGCGTAGCGGCGTGCACCAGGTACGCCGAGACGTCCGTGCCCGCCCTTTCCGCATGCTGTCTGATGCGTTCGGCCTGGTGCTGCTCCGGGCTGATGGTGATGCGCGTTTTCGCCATGAGGGCATCGCAATACGCGTATGACGGCAGCACGAATGCATTGTCGCGGGTTACCGGGCACGCCCCTTCAGGAGTTCGGATCACGTGCCCGCCAGCGGATTGGGCAACGGCAGGTAGCGGGCGTCGGCGCCGTCCGCGTCTGTCCAGCGCAGCAGCAGGTTGGTCTTGCCGGGCAGGGTGGGCGCCGTGAGGAGGGCGCGCACCTCGGGGAGGTCGTGGCGGGCCAGCTCGCGGCGGGCGGCGGGCCAGGGGTCGAGGCCGGGGTGGTGTTCGGCCAGGGCGGCGGCGACCTCGGTGAGGTGGTTGACGACCAGGCAGTACACGAGCCGCTCCCAGCCGGCGGCCCGCTCCACGTCGGGCAGCAGTTTGACGCCCTCGGCGTCCCGGAACAGGGCCTGTACCGGCAGTCCGGCGGCGTCGACGGCGACCAGGGTGTTCTGGAGGTGGGCCTCCAGGACGACGCCGTGGTCGGCGAAGGCGGCGAGCGCCGGGGGGACGACCGCGCGCAGGTACGCCTCCCACCAGAGCGCCGGGTCGGCCGCGGCGGCGAGCGGGCTGCCCTCGAAGCCCTCCACGAGGCCCGCGGCGAGCAGCGGGGTCGCGCCGGGCGTCACGTGCGCGTGCAGCCCGTCGCGGACCAGCACGGCGAGTTCCTCGAAGGCGAAGCCGGCGGTGCGGTACCCGCGGTCGCTGAGCCAGGCCGCGGGGCCGCAGGCCGTCTCGAAGGCCTGGGCGACGGCCGCGTCGGTCCGGCGGAGCCTGAGCAGGTCGTGCCGCCAGAGCCGACGGATGTCGTTGGTGATGCGCACGTCGAGGCTGACCTTCAGGAACAGGTCCCGCCCGGGTGCGTACAGCGTGCGTACGGCGGCGGTGGGCCAGGCGTCGAAGGCCGTGGTGCCGAGCCGGATCAGGCGGCCGTCGGCGAAGGCGGGGGCGAGCGCGGTGCGGGCCAGGTCGAGCTGCCAGGGGTGGGCGGGCAGCAGCCGGTAGCCGGGCGGGGCCTCGCCGAGGGCGTCCAGCGCGGCGGTGTCGCCCTCCTCCACCACCGTGTCCTCGCGCAGCCCCAGCAGCACCAGCGGGAAGCGGGCGTGGGCCTCGGGCGCGTACGGCAGCCAGCTCTCGGGCGGGCCGCCGCCGCGGGTCTTGGGGGCGGGGTGGTGGGGATGGCCGGTGAGGAGGGACTGCTCGGAGCGCAGGTAGGGGTCCTCGGGCGGGGCGGCACGCGCGCGCGTGGCGAGGAGCGCGGCGACGGCGTCCCTGCTGTCCAGCATCTCGGCGGGCAGCCCGGGGTTGGTCAGGCCGGTGCGGTGGTGCAGTTCCGTGCCGGCCAGGCCGACGAGGCCGCGGTGGTCGAGCCGGTGCCAGGCGCCGTCCGCGTGCACCTCGGGTTCGGCGGGCCGCCGGGTGCCCCGCACCCGCAGCAGGCGGCCGGAGGGCAGCCGGTACACCTGCCGTACGCCGTCCCCGTCCCCGTCCCCGGAGTACGGCTCGGCCACCTCCCGCAGCAGGCAGTTCAGCAGCGGCGCGGCCGCGAGGGCGTCGGCACGCGCGGCGAGGGCGTCCGGTGACCCGGTGGGTCCGGCACCCGGTCCGGCGGCGTCGGCGCCCGGCACGGTACCGGCGACCGGGGGGATGAGGTCCACGCGTTCCACTGGTTCCTTACGGTTCTTTCGGGCGGAGAAGATCAGTATCGCCGGGGTCACGACCCGTCCGTGACCTCCCGCTCGTGCCCGACCTGTACCGACCTGTACCCGACCCGTACCCGAGGAGCCCGCCCGTGCACCGTCCCCCCACCGCCGAGGCCGAGCTGGCCGCCGGTCTCGCCGCCGTGCGCCCCGCGCTCGGTGCGCGGTTCGCGGCCGAGCTGCCCGGCGCCCGTGCGGCCGTGCTGACCCGCCTGTGGCGGGCGCTCGCGCACGAGCCGCTGCCGTGGGTCGTGCGCCGGGAGCCGTCCCGGGACGGCCTGACGCTGCGTCTCGCCGACGGCCGCCGCCTGCACGGCCCGCGCTGCGACCCGTACGCGACCGCCGACCGGGTGCGGGCCGTCGACCTGGACGGGACGGCGTACGACGATCCCGCGCGGCTGACGACGGCCCTCGCCGTGCCGTACGGCGAGGGCCTCGCCGCCGAGCTGGCGGACAGTACGGCGTCGTTGGCGCTGTCCCGGGCGGGGCAGGAGCCCGGGTGGCGCCACCGGCGGGAGTGGCCCGCGCACGACTGGGAGTGGGAGCAGCGGGTGGTCGACGGGCACCCTTACCACCCCAACTGCCGTTCGCGGCCGGGCTTCTCGGTGGCCGAGCAGCTGGCGTACGGGCCGGAGCACCGGCCGCCGCCGGTGCGGCTGGATCTGCTGCCGGTGCCGGCCGGCGAGTGTCTGGTGTCGGGCGGATGGCCCGCCGCACTGCGGGACGGTGGACGGCTGATGATCCCGGTGCACCCCTGGCAGGCGGCGCACGTGCTGAAGCGGTCGGGCGCGGAGGGCGTCGCCGCGCATCCGCTGATGTCGCTGCGCACGCTCGCGGTGCCGGGCGGACCGCACGTGAAGACGGCGCTGAGCGCCCGGCTGACGTCGTCGGTGCGGGACATCTCGGTGGGTTCGGTCGCCGCCTCGGCGGCCCTGTCGGCGTTCGCGGAGGGCCTGGCGGAACGCACGGACGGCCTGCTGCACACGACCCGCTCGCTCGGGGCGGTCACCGCGAACTCCCCGGACCTGGCGGCCGTGCTGCGGGAGTCGCCCGCCGTGTACGCGGGGCCGGGCGAGCACGTCGTCCCGGTGGCCGCCCTCGCCACCACCGGACTGCCGTCCTCGCCCGTCTGGTCGGCACGGTTCGCCCGGCTCGCCCTGACCGTGGGGCTGCGGCTGCTGGAGCAGGGCGTGGCGCTGGAGGCACACGGGCAGAACCTGCTGGTGGTGCTGTCGGCGTCGGGGGCGCCGGTGCGGCTGGTCTACCGCGACCTGGCCGACATCCGGGTCAGCCCGGCGCGGCTGGCCCGGCACGGCGTGGCGGCGCCGGAGCTGCCGGCCCGGATCCTGACGGACGACGTACCGGCGCTGCGCCGCAAACTGTTCGGCTCGCTGGTCGCGGGCGCGCTGGCGGCCACCGTGGGCGGCGGGGAGGCGCTGGGCACGGCGCTGGCCGAGGCCCTCGCGGGGATGCCGGACACGGCGGACCTGCGGGCGCTGCGCGAGGAGCCGGTGCCGGTGAAGGCGCTGACGCTGATGCGGCTGTCGCCGGACGTGCCCGGCGACCAGTGGGCGCGGCTGCCCAATCCGCTCGCGGGGCACGAGTTCTGAACCCGTTTTGAAGCCGGACACCTCTGGTCAATAGGATCCGCCGATGATCAGAACACAACGGCTGGCGGCGGGCGTCTGCGCCCTGCTCGCCGCGCTCGCGGCCGGGCTCGCGTTCCCGGCCGGGGCGGTCGCCGACGAGACCACAGCCAATGCGCCCAAGGTCGACCTGGTTCTCGACGTCAGCGGTTCGATGCGGACCAAGGACATGGACGGCGGGACGCGGATGGCCGCGGCCAAGCAGGCGTTCAACGAGGTACTGGACGCGACCCCGGAGAACGTCCTCCTCGGCATCCGCACTCTGGGCGCCAACTACCCCGGCGACGACCAGAAGACGGGCTGCAAGGACACCGCGCAGCTCTACCCGGTCGGCCCGCTGGACCGCACCGAGGCCAAGACGGCGGTGGCCACGCTGTCCCCCACCGGCTGGACGCCGATCGGCCCCGCGCTGCTGAAGGCGGCCGGTGACCTCGACGGGGGCACCGGCTCCAAGCGGATCGTGCTGATCAGCGACGGCGAGGACACCTGCGCCCCGCTCGACCCGTGCGAGGTGGCCCGCGAGATAGCGGCCAAGGGCATCGGCCTGACCATCGACACCCTCGGCCTGGTGCCGAACGTGAAGATGCGGCAGCAGCTCAGCTGCATCGCCGAGGCCACCGGCGGCAGCTACACCTCGGTCGAGCACACCGAAGAACTCACGGACCGTGTGAACCAGTTGGTGGACCGGGCGGCGGACCCCGTGGTGACGCCGGTCGCCACGCAGGGCGCGGACTCCTGCGCGAAGGCGCCGACGCTGAAGTCGGGCCTGTACACGGACCGCGAGGAGTTCGGCCAGGAGCGCTGGTACCGCGTGGACCTGGACCCGGGCAAGGAGCTGCGGGCCTCGGTGAGCGTGTCCGCGGACCGGGCGATGAACCCCGACTACGGGGTGCTGCTGCGGGCGGTCACGGTGCACGGCCGGGAGATCGTGCGCGGTGAGGCGGCGGGCAACGGCCGTACCGACGTCATCTCGACCGGTCTGCGCTACCCGAAGGCGGAGAGCGACGACGACGAGGCGCCGGCCGAGACGGTGTGCGTGCAGGTGACCAACTCCTACTCGGCGGCCGCCGGTGTGAAGACCACGCCGGGCATGCCGCTGGAGCTGACCGTGGACGTGGTCGACGGGCCGTCGCAGGCGAGCGACGTGGCCTCGTTCGGTCTCGGCCGCGGCTGGTGGCTGCTCGGCGCCCTGGTGCTGGCCGGCTTCCTGGCGGGTCTGCTGTGGGGCTGGCTGTCACGCTGGCGTGTCGCGGTCTGGAGGACCAACTGATGCGGATCGACCAGGCAAGAATCAACCGGGTACGGATCAAGCGGGTACGGATCACCCGTGCCCTGAGCACGGCCCTGCTGGCGCTCGGCCTCGCGGCCGCTCCGGCCGCCGCCGACTCCACGCCGTCCGCGAGTCCCTCGGACGACAGTTCGGCACCCACGACCGCGGGCACGTCGTTCCGCACGGCGACGGAGGTAGACCAGGGGGAGACGGCGACCGCGAGCGGCTCCGCGGGCGACTACCTGTACTGGTCGTTCCCGGCCGACGCGAAGCAGCGGCCCACCGTGAGGGCGAAGGTGAAGCTGCCCACGGAGCACGCCGGCCAGACCTGGCAGGTCGACGTCTACGACGGTCTGCGGCGCCGCCAGGCCTGCCAGTACGGCGCCCAGACCCGCACCGCCGCCCCCGGCGCCGGCTCGCTGGAGCTGGCCTGCGTCCTGCGCACGGTCCGCGCCTGGTCGGAGCCGTGGGCCGACGACCCGCTGCCCGGCACGTACTACGTCCGGCTGACCGTCGTCGGTCTGAGGACGGCCGACCTCGGTCTGCCGGTGAACGCCGAACTGCGGGTCGATTCCAAGGACATCGGCGGCGCGGCGGCGGTGGACGGCTCGCTGGCCGAGCCCCTGGTGCCGGGCATCGCCGTGAAGCCGGCGGCGAAGGACGAGGAGGATTCGTCGGCCTCCGCCGTGCTGTCGAGCATCGAGCCGGACGACGGCTGGTCGTCCGGCTGGTGGTCGGACCGCTGGGTGTGGACCGCGATCGGCGGTGTGCTGGCCGCGCTCGCCGGGATCGGCGGGTACGCCCTGACCCGGGGGCCGGGTCGGCCGCGGCAGGTGCCGCCGGGCGCCTGACGCTCGACGCTCGACGTACGTTCGGAAGGCCCGCCCCGTGCGGGCCTTCCGCCTTCCTCAGGCCTCCCGCAGCCCCTTGGCGAGGGTGCCCTCGCCGCTCACCTCGACGCGCCCGGCGCGCACGGCCTCGACCAGGCTCAGCTCGCCCTGGGCCACGGCCGTGCAGGTGCCGGTGTCCATGACGAGCAGGGCGTCGGGCTCGCCGGGGGCCGCCCCGTGGCCGTACACGGGACCCTCCTGCGCACCGGCGAAGAGATGGAAGTGCCCTTCCTCCAGACGGACCTCGACGAGCCCCTCGCCCTCCAGCGCGCGCAGCAGGGGCAGCGCGAACCAGTGCGCGCGGATCGCGTCGGTGGGCCCGCGCTCACCGAGTTCCGCCTGCCCCCACGCACCGAGCGCCTGGAGCACCGGCAGCAACGCGCTTCCCCGTGCGGTGAGTTCGTAGACGTAGGCCGCGCCGGGCGGCGGCAGCCGGCGCCGGGTGGCCAGTGCGTCGCGTTCCATGTCCCTCAGCCGCGAGGCGAGTACGTCCGTGCTCACGCCGGGCAGGTCGGCGTGCAGGTCGGTGTAGCGGCGCGGGCCGGCGAGCAGCTCCCGGACGATCAGCAGGGTCCAGCGGTCGCCGACGGCGTCGAGGGCGCGGGCGGCGGAACAGTACTGGTCGTAGCTTCGGCGAGGTGGCATGCGACGCAGTCTAGACATGTCGTTGGACTTTCCAAGCTCGAACTTGGTAAAACCAAGCAACACCAGATACCGGAGGGGCGCATGGAGTTCCGGCAGTCGAACAAGCTCAGCGAGGTCTGTTACGAGATCCGCGGCCCGGTCATCGAGCACGCCAACGCGCTGGAGGCGGCGGGGCACAGCGTGCTGCGCCTGAACACCGGCAACCCGGCGCTCTTCGGTTTCGAGGCGCCGGAGGAGATCCTCCAGGACATGATCCGGATGCTCCCGCAGGCCCACGGCTACACGGACTCGCGCGGCATCCTCCCGGCCCGCCGGGCGGTCGCCCAGCGCTACCAGGACCGGGGCCTGGACGTCGACGTCGACGACGTGTGGCTCGGCAACGGCGTCTCGGAGCTGGTCTCCATGGCCGTACAGGCGCTGGTCGAGGACGGCGACGAGATCCTGATCCCGGCCCCCGACTTCCCGCTGTGGACGGCCGTCACCACGCTCGCGGGCGGCAAGGCGGTCCACTACCTCTGCGACGAGCAGGCCGACTGGTACCCGGACCTGGACGACATGGCGTCGAAGATCACGGACCGCACCAAGGCCGTGGTCGTCATCAACCCGAACAACCCCACCGGCGCGGTCTACCCGAAGGAGATCGTCGAGGGCATCCTCGACCTGGCCCGCCGGCACGGCCTGATGGTCTTCGCCGACGAGATCTACGACCAGATCCTCTACGACGACGCCGTGCACCACTCGGCCGCCGCGCTCGCCCCCGACCTGGTGGTCCTGACCTTCTGCGGGCTGTCCAAGACGTACCGGGTGGCGGGCTTCCGCTCCGGCTGGCTGGTCGTGACCGGCCCGAAGCAGCACGCGAAGGACTACCTCGAGGGCCTCACCATGCTGGCCTCCATGCGGCTGTGCGCCAACGCGCCCGCCCAGTACGCCATCCAGGCCGCGCTCGGCGGCCGCCAGTCCGTCCGCGAACTGACCGCGCCGGGCGGCAGGCTGCGCGAGCAGCGCGACATCGCCTGGGAGAAGCTCAACGAGATCCCCGGCGTGTCCTGCGTGAAGCCCCGGGGCGCCCTGTACGCGTTCCCGCGCATCGATCCCAAGGTCCACCCGATCCACGACGACGAGAAGTTCGTCCTGGACCTGCTGCTGCGCGAGAAGATCCAGGTCGTCCAGGGAACCGGCTTCAACTGGCCGGCCACGGACCACTTCCGCATCCTCACCCTCCCGCACGCGGAGGACCTGGAGGCGGCGATCGGGCGCATCGGACGTTTCCTGAGCGGCTACCGGCAGTAGGAGACCGCGGGCGGCGGAGCGCGGCGTCCGCGGATCACCGGCCCACGACAGCCAGGCCCACGACAGTCCGGCACCCCGCGGTGCGGGGCACCGGCGCACGCCTGTGCGACTCTGTGCGGCATGGGTGATCTTTTCCTGGTCCGGCACGGAGAGACCGCGTGGTCGCGCTCCGGCCGGCACACCGGACTGACGGACGTCCCGCTCACCGAGCACGGCCGGGACGAGGCGCGGCGCCTGGTGCCGCTCATCCGCTCGCACCGGATCGGCGCGGCGTTCTCCAGCCCGCTCCAGCGGGCGCGGGAGACGGCGGAGCTGATCGGGCTGCACGAGGTGCAGGTCGACGCGGACCTGACGGAGTGGGACTACGGCGGGTACGAGGGCGTCACGACCGTCGAGATCCAGCGGGAGCGGCCGGGCTGGTTCCTGTTCACGGACGGTGTCGCGCCCGGTCCGCAGGCGCATCCCGGTGAGACGCCGGAACAGGTCGGGGAGCGGGCCGACCGGGTGCTGGCCATGGCGGACGCGGCGCTCGCCAACACCGAGGGGTGCGTGGTGCTGGTGGCGCACGGACACTTCCTGCGGGTGCTCACGGCCCGCCGGCTCGGCCTGCCGCCGTCGCAGGGCGCCCTGTTCCAGCTGGCGACCGGGGCACTGTGCCGGCTCGGCACGGAGCACGGCCGGCACGTGATCGCGGGGTGGAACATCCGGCCGGGGGTGTGAGGGCCGGACCGTCAGCGGCGGGCCGGGTTGTCGGTGCCCGGCCGTAACCTTCACAGCGGTGGTACAGCCGTACCGCCGACCGGGAGGGAGCACGCCGTGACACGACCGCCGACCGCCGCCCAGCGGCGTGTCATCGACGCCGCCGATCCCGTCACCGGGCGCCTGCGGGGCACGCAGGCCCAGCTGGCCGCGCTGGTCCGGCGGGGGCTCGCCTTCCGGCACCCGCGCCCGCCGCACGACCACTTCCTCACCCCTGCCGGGCACCGGACACGGGAAGCGGAGCCCGAGCCGGAGCCCGCCGCCGTGGGTGCTGCCCCGCATGCCGGTACCGGTGTGTTCGCCGCCCGGGTCGGCGGGGAGGAGGAACCGCCGTCCGGCGGGCCGGCCCGGCTGCGGGAGGTGCACAGTGCCTGGCAGGGGCTGCTGGAACTGCGCCGGATGACCAACCCGGACGGGGCGGTGGACCGGCCGTGCGGGTGGGAGCGTAAGCATCTGGTGCCGGCCGCCGCGCTCGCGCTGGAGGCGGCCGGCCACCGGCCCGCCGGACCGGACGCCGCCGGACCGGACGCCGCCGGCTACCGGGTGCGCGCCACCCCGCAGCCGGACGCCGTCGCCGTGCACGGGCCGGACGACGGGACGCTGCGGAACTGCGCGGCGACCCTGGAGAAGGCCGGCTGGCAGGCGGGCGAGCACACCGACCCCCGGAGCAGGACGCGTTATCTGCTGGCTTCCCCACGCCGGGTGTGACGGGCGTGCCAAGATCGGCGGGCAGGGCATCGACCGTGCTCGTCGACGATTGAGGGGAAGCCGTGAGCGAGCCGTTTTCCGTGCGGGTCACCGTCCGCGGATACGAGACCGACGTACAGGGTCATCTCAACCAGAGCGTGTACCTCAACTACGCGGAGCACGCGCGCTGGTCGCTGCTCCAGGCCGCGGGCATCACCCAGGCCGGACTGATCGGCCGGGGCATCGGACCCGTCGCCCTGGAGACCACCATCCGCTACCGGCGCGAACTGCTGGCCGGCGACGAGGTCGACGTGACGTGCGCCTTCGAGTGGAGCGGCGGCAAGACGTTCCGCGTCGAGCAGACCATCCGCAGGACGGACGGCACGGTCGCGGCCGAACTCTCCGGGGTGGGCGGTCTGCTGGACCTGAGGACCCGGCGGATGGTCGCCGACCCCCAGGAGCACTTCAAGGAACTGGCCTGCGAACCGGGCCTGTTCGGACTCTGACCGACCGGCCCGTCGCCATGGACGACGCCGGGTCGCGGGCCGGGCCGTTTCCGGGGCGCGCACGGACGCGCGCCCCGGAAACGGCCGCCGTGGCCCCTTGAGGGGCCAGGGCCACCGGCCGGGAACCGTCCTTCCCGGCCGGGATCTCAAGGGGTCGGTGCGGCCGGTGCGGCCGGTGCGGTCAGTCCTGGGCGGCGATCCGGGCCAGCCGCCGGGCCTCCTCGCGCGTGGCGCGGGCGATCGCGTCCTCGTCGGCGGTGAGCAGCCGGCCGTCCTCGACGATCTGGCGGCCGTTCACGAAGGAGGCGGTGACCGGGGCCGCCGCACCGAGGACCAGGGCGGCCACCGGGTCGGCGATGGAGGCGTGGGCGAGGGTGTCCATCCTCCACAGCACCAGGTCGGCGAGCTTGCCCGGCTCCAGCGAGCCGATCTGGTCCGCCCGGCCCAGGACCCGGGCGCCGCCGAAGGTGCCGAGGCGCAGCGCCTGACGGGCGTTCAGGGCGGCCTCGCGGTGGGCGCCGAGGCGGTTGATCAGGAGGGCGTTGCGCAGCTCGGTGTGGAGTTCGCCGGACTCGTTGGACGCCGTACCGTCGACGCCGAGGCCGACCGGGACACCGGCCGCGAGCATGTCCGGCACCCGTGCGATCCCGGCCGCCAGGCGGGCGTTGGAGGACGGGCAGTGCGCGACACCGGTCTTCGTACGGGCGAAGGCGTCGATGTCGGAGTCGTTCATGTGGACGCAGTGCGCCATCCACACGTCCTCGCCGAGCCAGCCGGTGGACTCGAAGTAGTCGGTGGGGCCCATGCCGAACAGTTCGTGGCAGAACTTCTCCTCCTCGACCGTCTCGGAGCCGTGGGTGTGCAGTCGCACGCCGAGCCGGCGGGCCGACTCGGCTCCCTGGCGGAGGAGTTCGGTGGAGACGGAGAAGGGGGAACAGGGGGCGACGGCGACCTGGGTCATCGCGTCGAAGGAGGCGTCGTGGTGCTGCCGTACGGTCTCCTCGGTGGCGGCGAGCGCACCGTCCAGGGTCTCGACGGCGAAGTCCGGGGGCAGGCCGCCGTCCTTCTCGCTGCGGTCCATGGAGCCGCGGGCGAGGGTGAAGCGCACCCCCATGTCGCGGGCGGCGCCGATGATCGCGCCGGACAGGTCGCCGGAGCCGTGCGGGAAGACGTAGTGGTGGTCCATGGCGGTGGTGACACCGCCGCGGGCCATCATCGCGAGGGAACCCTGAGCGGCGGCGCGGACCATCGGCTCGTCGATGCGGGCCCAGGTGGGGTAGAGCGCGACCAGCCAGTCGAACAGGTTGTGGTCCGTGGCCAGGCCGCGGGTGATCCACTGGTAGAAGTGGTGGTGGGTGTTGACCAGGCCGGGAGTGACCAGGTGCCCGGTGGCGTCGATGCGGCGGGCGACGTCCTCCAGACCTTCCGGGGCCGGACCCGTGCCGACCGTCTCGATGCGGTTGCCGGCGATGACGACGTGCCCGTTCGCGTACTCGGTGTCGTGGGCGTCGACGGTCGCGATCGCACAGTTCTCGATGACGATGCGCCGGTCTGCTGCCATGGTTCGTTCGTCCTTTGCGCTGAGGGGGAGGGGGCACGGCAGGACCCCGGGAGCTTCGGGTGCCGTGGCCGGGGCGGGACGGAGCGGGCGAGGAAGCCGGAGGGGCCCGGTGACCGGTTCCCCGCCGACGGCCGTCGCCCCGGCCACGGGTGCCGCGGTGAAGGGTGTCAGAGGTTGGTGAGGTCCGCCGGGATGCGGGCCTCGCAGCCGTCGCGCAGGACGGTCGCCTCGATGAGGCCGTAGGGCCGGTCGGCGGCGAGGTAGACCGCTCCGTCGGCGGTGTCGTTCTTCAGCCCGAACGGCTCCAGGTCCACGAGGAAGTGGTGCTTGTTCGGGAGGGAGAAGCGGACCTCGTCGATCTCGTCGCGGTGCTCGATGATCCGGGAGCCCATCTGGTACAGCGTCTGCTGGAGCGAGCGGGAGTAGGTCTCGGCGAACGCCTGGAGCAGGTGCTTCCTCGTCTGCCCGTAGGACTCCTCCCAGTCCGGCGTCTCGCGTTCGCCGTCGGTCCAGTTGAACCGCCAGCGGGCGGACACCTCGGTGGCGAGGATGCGGTCGAGGGTCTCGGGGAGCGTCGTGTACCTGTCCTTGACGTAGCCCCGGAACTCGGAGTCGGTGGAGTTCATGACCACCAGGTCCTTCAGACCGGAGACGACCTCCCAGGACGAACCGTCGAAGGTTATCTGGGTGAGGCGGGTCTCCTGGCCCTGGCGGACGAAGGAGTGCCTGCTGCCGGGCGTGTCGATCCGCGCCCAGGCGTACTCCTCGACGCGTATGCGAGCCCGGTGGATGGGCTCCTGCGAGGTGACGAAGTGGCGGGCGAGGTGGATGCCGAACTGCTCGGCGGACTCGACGCCGTGCTGCTTGGCGAACGCGTACACCGTGTTCTTCGCGGTGTCGGTCGGCAGCACGTTGGCGTTCGAGCCGGAGTGGTGGACCTCGTCCATGTCGCCGCTCAGCGACACCGAGACGTTGAGGTCCTTGATGTGGTGGGTGTCGCCGTCCCGCGTGATCCTGACGACTCGGTTCTCGGCCTTGCCGTACTGGTTCTGTCCCAGAAGGGTGGGCATCTAGCTAGCTCCCTCGGTAAACGGAGTAGCCGAACGGGTTGAGCAGCAGCGGTACGTGGTAGTGCTCGCCCGGCACGACGGCGAACGTGATCGCCACCTCCGGGAAGAACACGCCCGGTCCGCTGTCCCGATTCGCGGGGGCGTCCTGCTGCGCATCGGCTTGTCTCTTCGCGGTTCTCCCCAGGTACGGCTCCACGGCGAAGTCGAGCCGTACGTGGGTGGTTCCCTCCGGCAGGGGCGGGAGGTCCTTGCACCGGCCGTCCGCGTCGGTCGCGGAACCGCCGAGCGCCCGCCAGTCCGCGTCCCGGCCCGGCCGGGCCGAGAGGTGGACGGCGACGCCCTCCGCGGGGCGGCCGACGCTGGTGTCCAGGATGTGCGTGGACACGGAGGCGGTGGTGCCGGTACTGGTGCTGGTGCTCATGGTGTCGGGCGTCCTTCTCGGTCGTCTCGGTCGTCCCCGACGAGTCGTGCCAGGCGGATGCGGTTGATCTTGCCCAGTTCGGCGCGGACGATCTCCCGTTCCCGTTCCGGCGTGTTGCCGAGCCGTTCGCGCAGGGCGTCCCGCATCTGCTCGCCGGTGCGGCCGGTCGCGCAGATCAGGAAGACATGGCCGAACCTCTCCTGGTAGGCCAGGTTCAGTTCGAGCAGCTGCGCCTTCAGCGTCTCTGAGGCGCCGGCCATGCCGCGCTGCTCGCGGGCGGAGGCCCGGTCGCCGGGCCGGGGCCGGCCGATGGGCGGGTGCCCGGCCATCGCCTCGTCCAGGTCCGCGGCGGTCAGGTGGACCATGGCGGCGTCACCGGTGGCGTACAGATCCTCGGCCGTGGCGTACGGGCGGGCCGCCAGCAGGTGCTCGGCCCAGGCGGTGGAGGCGCAGGCCTCGTGGAGCGCGGCGCGGGCCGCGGGCTCCTCCAGGGCGTTGAACCGGGCCAGCCCCGGGAGCGGGGAAGTCGACGTCACGGGAGCCTCCGTGGCCGTGAACGGCCGTCGTGCTGAACGGACTGCGGCCAGCTAACGCCCACACCCGACAACGCGTCAACACTTTGTTGAAAATTCCGGGTTAACGGAACCCGGAGCCCCCGCGGTGCCGCCGGCGCCCGCTCAGCTCCCCTTCTCGCGGTTGAGGTAGTTGTAGACGGTGAAACGGCTCACGCCGAGCGCGCCGGCCACGGTCTCCACGCCGTGCCGCACCGAGAAGGCGCCGCGCGCCTCCAGTGTCCGCACGACCTCCTGCTTGGCCTTGCGGTCCAGGTCGGCGAGGGGCCTGCCCTTCTTGCGCTCCATCGCGGCCAGGATGTGGTCGAGGGAGTCGGCGAGCTGCGGCAGCCGTACGGCGACGGCGTCCGCGCCCTCCCAGGACAGCACGACGTCGTCGGGGCCGGCCTCGTCCGGCGGGACCAGCTCCCCGCCCATGGCGTCGACCAGCGGTTTCACGGCGGCGATGAAGGACTCCTGCCCGGCCCCGGTCACTCGCCCTCCCCGACCACGTTGACCTGGAGGGAGACCCGGGTGGCGCCGGCCTCCAGGGACCTGCGGAGCAGGGCGTCGACCGCGCCGAGCACGGAGTCGGCGCGGCCCTCCACGGTGTTGCCGAAGGGGCCGACGTCCACGGAGTCCAGGTCGGCGGCCTCGACGACCTCGCGGGCGACCAGCGCGTGCGCGGGCGCCTCGTCGAGATCGAAGGGCTCGGTGGTGAACTCAACCCTCAGTCGCACGCGCCCCACACCTCTCTGACCTGCCTGACCTGTGCTTTTCATGACTGCCCTGCCCTGGGAGGCGGTCCGGGCACGGCCTGTCGGCGCACGGCGGAACCGCTCGCACGGCTCCCGGACCCGACCTTAACCGACCGGCGGGTCGGTCCGGGCGGCGTCGGCGCCCCTGCTCCGCGGCACCCCTGCGGGGGCGTCCAGCGGGGACGGGCGGACCCCGCCCGTCCCCGGCGTGCGGAAGGACCTCGCCCGCAGGAGCCTGAGGGCATGGGCAATCCGACGCAGCATCCGCACATCGTGGTCCATCCGCCGGCCCTGGACGGCTCCCGCCGGGTCACCCAGGACGACGCCACCCTCGGGATCGCCACGCACCTCGACGACGTCGTCGAGATCCTCCGCCTCGCCGACCTGGACCGCGTCGAGGTGGAGGAGACCGACCTCGTCGAATGGCAGGGCGGCGGTCCCGACGACTGGCCCGGACTGTCGGAGCACCACGGACAGCACCGGGCGTAGGCCGGGTACGACCACCTCGGATCAACCTCTGAACATGGTCCGGCAGGCTTCGACCGGTGCCGGGCCCGGGCGCGTTCCGGTCACCCGGGGCACGCAGCGCGGGGGCGGCGGCGCCCGAGCCGGCCGCCGCACCGGTCCGACGGCGTCACCGGCCGCCGTAGTCGTTCCGCAGTTCCACCTTGCGCACCTTTCCGGACACCGTCATCGGGAAGGCGTCCAGCACCTGGAGCCGGCTCGGGATCTTGTAGTGCGCCAGCCTGCCCTCGCAGTGGGCGCGGACCTCCTCCAGGGTCGGCGGTGCGGCGCCGTCGTGCGGGATCACGCAGGCCAGCACCTCCTCGCCGTACGTCTCGTGCGGTACGCCGACGACCTGGACGTCCCTGATCTTCGGGTGGCCGTGGAGGAACTCCTCGACCTCGCGCGGGTAGATGTTCTCGCCGCCGCGGATGATCATGTCCTTGATGCGGCCGACGATCTCGACGTACCCGTCCTCCCGCATGTGCGCCAGGTCGCCGGTGTGCATCCAGCGGCCGGGCTCGACGGCCTCCGCGGTCCTCTCGGGATCGTTCCAGTACCCGAGCATCACGCTGTACCCGCGGGTGCACAGCTCACCGGCGGTGCCGCGCGGCTGGGTCACGCCGGTGACCGGGTCGACGATCTTGACCTCGATGTGCGGGAGCACGCGGCCGACGGTGGCGGTGCGGTGCTCCAGGTCGTCGTCGCGGCGGGTCTGGAGGGAGACCGGGGACGTCTCGGTCATGCCGTAGCAGATGGAGACCTCCGCCATGTGCATCTCGGCGACCACCCGTTTCATCACCTCCACCGGGCAGGGCGAGCCCGCCATGATGCCGGTGCGCAGGGAGGAGAGGTCGTAGGCCGCGAAGTCGGGCAGGTTGAGCTCCGCGATGAACATGGTCGGGACGCCGTACAGGGAGGTGCACCTCTCCCGCTGGACGGCGTCCAGGGTCGCCTTCGGGTCGAAGGACGGCGCCGGGATCACCATGCAGGCGCCGTGCGAGGTCGCCGCGAGGTTTCCCATCACCATGCCGAAGCAGTGGTAGAAGGGGACCGGGATGCACACCCGGTCCTGCTCGCTGTACCCGATCGACTCCCCCACGAAGTAACCGTTGTTGAGGATGTTGTGGTGGGAGAGGGTCGCCCCCTTGGGGAAGCCCGTGGTGCCCGAGGTGTACTGGATGTTGATCGGGTCGTCGCACGACAACTCGTCGGCCCTGGCGCGCAGTTCCTCGGGCCGGACCGCGGACGCACGGTCCAGCAGGGCGTCCCAGTCCGGCTCCCCGAAGAACACCGCCTCCCGCAACCGCGGGCAGTCGCCGCGCACTTGGTCGACCATGGCCCGGTAGTCGCTCGTGCGGTGGCGGGCGGAGGCGAACAGCAGGGAAACACCGGCCTGTTCGAGGACGTACGCGACCTCGTGCGTGCGGTAGGCCGGATTGATGTTCACCATGATCGCGCCGACGCGGGCGGTGGCGTACTGGACGAGCACCCACTCGGGGCAGTTGACCGCCCAGACGCCCACCCGGTCCCCCTTGGCGACCCCGCTCGCCAGCAGCGCGCACGCCAGCCGGTCGACGTCCGCCGAGAACCCGGCGTAGGTCCAGCGCCGGCCGGAGGGGACGTCGACCAGCGCCTCGCGCTCCGGCCAGGCGGCGACGGCCCGGTCCAGGTTGCCGCCAATGGTGTCGCCGAGCAGCGCCGTGGTGCTCGTGCCGTGGCTGTACGACGCCTCGCTCACCGGAAGTCCTCCTCGCGGTACTCGTTCGCCGACCCCCCGGCCGTCGCCTCGCGCAGCTCGATGCGGCGGATCTTGCCGGAGACGGTCTTGGGCAGCGGCGCGAACTCCAGGCGGCGGACGCGCTTGTAGGGCGCGAGGGTCTCGCGGGAGTGCTCGAACAGGACCTTCGCGGTGTCGGGACCGGGCTCCCAGCCCTCGGCCAGGACGACGTACGCCTTGGGCACGGCCAGCCGCAGCTCGTCCGGGGCGGGGACCACGGCCGCCTCGGCGACGGCCTCGTGCTCCAGCAGCGCGCTCTCCAGCTCGAAGGGGCTGATCTTGTAGTCGGACGCCTTGAAGACGTCGTCGCCGCGCCCGACGTAGGTGATGTAGCCGTTCTCGTCGCGTTCCCCGATGTCGCCGGTGCGGTAGTAGCCGCCCGCCATCGCCTCCGCCGTACGGTCGGCGTCGCCGTGGTAACCGGCCATCAGGCCGACCGGCCGGGCCGACAGGTCGAGCGCGATCTCGCCCTCGGTGGCGCCGGGCGCGCCGGACACCGGGTCGAGCAGCTCGACGCGGTAGCCGGGGCTCGGGCGGCCCATCGAGCCCGTCTTCAGCACCTGACCGGGGCTGTTGGCGATCTGGACGGCCGTCTCCGTCTGGCCGAAGCCGTCCCTGACGGTCACGCCCCAGGCCCGCCGGACCTGCTCGATGACCTCGGGGTTCAGCGGTTCCCCGGCGGCCACGGCCTCGCGCGGCGGGGTGCGCAGCTGGGTGAGGTCGGCCTGGATGAGCATGCGCCACACGGTCGGCGGGGCGCAGAAGGTCGTCACCCCGGCACGGTCCATCTCCGCCATCAGCCGGGCCGGGTCGAAGCGCGTGTAGTTGTGGATGAAGACGGTGGCCTCGGCGTTCCACGGCGCGAAGAGGTTCGACCAGGCGTGCTTGGCCCAGCCGGGTGAGGAGATGTTCAGGTGCACGTCACCGGGCCGGAGGCCGATCCAGTACATGGTCGCCAGGTGCCCGATCGGATACGACACGTGGGTGTGCTCGACCAGCTTGGGGCGGGCCGTCGTACCGGAGGTGAAGTACAGCATCAGCGGGTCGTCGGCGAGGGTCGGCCCGTCGGGCAGGAACTCGGCGGAGGCGCTGCAGGCGTCCTCGTACCGCTGCCAGCCCTCGGGCACGCCGCCGACGGCGATGCGCGTGTAGCCGCCGGGCACGTCGTCGAACTTGCCGGTGTCCTCGGCGCGCACCACGACGTGGCGGACCCGGCCGCGTTCGACGCGGTCGCGCAGGTCGGCGGGGCCGAGCAGGGGTGTCGCCGGGACGACCACCGCGCGCAGCTTGATCGCGGCGAGCGCCGTCTCCCACAGCTCGGCCTGGTTGCCGAGCATGACGAGGATCCGGTCCTCGGCGCCGACCCCGCGCTCGCGCAGCAGGTTGGCGACGCGGTCGGAGCGCTCGGACAGCTCGGCGAAGGAGAGGCGGACCTCGGAGCCGTCCTCCTCGACGATGTGCAGCGCGGTGCGGTCGTTGCCGTCCGCGATGGCGTCGAACCAGTCCAGGGCCCAGTTGAAGTGCGCGGGCCGGGGCCAGTCGAAGCCCTCGTAAGCGGTCTCGTAGTCCTCTCGGTGTGCCAGCAGGAAGTCCCGTGCCCTGCGGAACTGCTCCGTCGCCGTCGTCATCTGTCCTCCTGGTTGCCGGACCATTGCCGGGCGGCTCTCTGCCATCGTGTAATCCGTGATACAGGTCTCACCACCCCCGAACGGGGGGCACCGCGGCGAACCGCCGCGGAGAAGGGCGGGCAGGTGACAGCGGCGGACACGGCCGGGGCGGTGGAGATGCGCGGCGCGCTGGCGCGGCTGCGGCGGGCGACGGGGCTGCCGGTCGCCTTCGGCGGGCTCGTCGAGCCGGGCCGCCCGCGGATGCGCATCAGCGAGCTGAGCGGCGCGGCCACCCCGGCGCTGCGCGGGCTCGCGGTGACCTCGGGCAACGGGCTCGGCGGAAAGGCGGTCGCCCTGGGCCGGCCGTGCGCCGTGACCGACTACTCCCTCTCCCGGCAGATCAGCCACGAGTACGACACGGCGGTCGCCGAGGAGGGCCTGCGCTCGGTCCTCGCGGTCCCGGTGGTCGTGCGCCGCCGGGTGCGCGGTGTCCTGTACGGCGCGCTGCGTACGGCCCAGCCGCTGGGCGACCGCACACTGAACGCGGCCGTCGACGTGGCGCGGGACGTCGAGCAGACCCTGGCGGTCGGGGACGAGGCCCGGGATCTGCTGGCGGCGGCCCGCCCGGAGCCCCGGGCCGGGTCGGCGGCGGGCTGGGAGCAGGTGCGGGAGGCCCACGCCTGCCTGCGCGCCCTCGCCCCGCGCATCGCCGACCCGGTGCTGCGCGCGGAGCTCCTGGAGGCCTGCGGGCTGCTCACCCGGGGCACGCCGTCGCCGGCGGTCGCCCTGGCGCCCCGCGAGCTGGACGTGCTGGCGTACGTGGCGGCGGGCGCGACCAACCGGACGGCCGCCGAACGGCTGGGCCTGCGCCCGGAGACGGTCAAGGGCTACCTCGGGTCCGCGATGCGGAAGCTGGGCGCCCACACCCGCGGGGAGGCGGTGGTCGCGGCGCGGAGGGCGGGGTTGCTGCCTTAGCGGCGGCGGGGGCCGTGCGGAAGCGTAAGGATCAAGCCAGGGAGGGGCCGGGACGATGAGTGTTCATTCAAACGTCACCGCGATGAATTTCGGTATGCTCCCGTTGTTATCTCCCTCACGACGCCGTCCTTCCGGATTTCAAAGAGACGTTGCCTAGAATTCGGTCGGACACGACACTCGGAGGGAGCGGTGACCGTGCGACGGGACTTCAAGGAGCCTGCCAGATGCCGCCCCGACCTGGTCATCGGCAGGGACGAGCTGTTCACCTCCGCCCGTGAGCAGCTGACCCGCGGCGGCAGTGTGCTGCTGCACGGCCCGGCCGGAATAGGAAAGTCGACCGTGCTGCGGGCATTGGCCGCGGATTACGGCGACGCGGCCCGCACCGTCCTGCGTTGCTCGGCCACCGAGTCCGAAAGCCACCTCCCCTTCCTGGCCCTGGCCGATCTGTTCGGCCTGGTGCTGGACGAGGTGGCCGACAAGCTGCCCTCCGCCCAGCGCACCGCCCTGGAATCGGCGCTGACCGGCCGGGGCGAGTCGACGCTGCAACGCGACGGCCTCGCCCTGCGCCTGGCCGTGCTCTCGGCGCTGCGCGCCCTCGCCGCCGCCGGGCCCGTGCTGCTCGTCGCCGACGACATGCAGTGGCTCGACTCCGCGAGCGCCGAGCTCCTCGGCTTCGCCGCCCGCCGCCTCGGCGACACCCCCGTCCAGCTGCTCTGCGCGGTCCGGACCGAGGGACAGGAGTACGACCGTCATCTACGCGCGTCTCCGCCCGACACCCTCGCCGTCCGTCTGAACCCCCTCTCGCGTGCCCAGGTCTCCGTGCTGCTCGACCACCGCGGCTACACCGACCTGCCCCGTTCGACGGTCCGCGAGATCCACCGCACCAGCGGCGGCAACCCCCTGTTCGCCCTGGAGCTGGGCCGCGCCCTCGGCGAGAACCCGACCCCGCCGCGCCCCGGCGAGCCGCTGCCCGTGCCGACCTCGCTGCGCGCCCTGGTGCTCAGCCGGCTCGACATGCTCTCCGACGAGGCGCGCCGCACCCTGCTGGTGGCCAGCGCGGGCGCCCGCCCCACGCTGGCACTGCTGCACGCGGCCGGCCGCGAGAACGCCGAGGCGGAGACCGCCCAGGCCGCCGCGCTCGGCCTGCTGGCGACGGAGCCGGAGGGGCCGGCCGTACGCTTCGCGCATCCGCTGATCTCGGCGGCACTGTACGCGGAGGCGCCCGCGCAGGAGCGGCGGGCCGCGCACACCGCGCTGTCCACGGCCGCCTCCGACCCGATCGAGCGGGCCCGGCACCTGGCGCTGTCGACCACCGGCACCGACCCCGGGGTGGCCGCCCGGCTCTCGGAGGCCGCCGCGCTGGCCCGGGACCGGGGGGCGCCCTCGGTGGCGGCCTCGCTCGGGCTGCTCGCGGCCCGGCACACCCCCGCGGACGGCAGGCCGGCCCCGGACGAGCGGCGGCTGGAGGCCGCCGAGGACGCGATCATCGCCGGCGAGGTGGACCTCGCCCGGGACATCGCCCGCGAGGTGCTGACGCGGGCGACGGCGCCCGCCGAGCGGGTGCGGGCCTGGATGGTGGTGATCGAGGCGGCCGGGCAGGCGCTCGGTGACGTCGACGCCGTCTATCCGCAGGTGCTCGCCGACGCGGGCGACGACCCCGTGCTGCTCGCGCAGGTCCACTACCAGCTGGCCTGGCGCGGGCTGGTGGTGCAGGGGGACTTCGCGGAGGCCCGTGAGCAGGCGGCGCACGCCGCGGAGCTGGCCGCGCGCGGCGCGGACCGGCGCAGCGAGCTGATGGCGCTGGCCCTCCAGGCGTCGACGGAGACGCTCATGGGGCATCCGGACGCGCCCGTGACGATCAAGCGGGCCCTGAAGGAGCCTCAGGACCCCTACGTGGCGTGCCACCACAACGGGGCGGGCACGGCCAGGTTCCGCTGGCTGCTGATGAGCGATCAGCTGTCCGAGGCCCGCTCGACGATCACGGCGTTGCTGCGCGAGGCGCGCCGGCGCGGCATGGTCGAGAGCGAGGTGCACTTCCAGCGTTTCCTCGCGGAGACCGAACTGCGTTCCGGGCACTGCGGGCGCGCCCTGGACCTGGCCCGCGAGAGCCTGCGGCTGGCCCGTGACTCGGGGATCGGCCTGGGCGCCTCCGCGATGCTCGCCTCCCTCGCCGAGGCGTCCGGCGGTGAGGTGAGCCGCGCGCTGGAGCTGGCCCGGGAGGCCGCGGGACGCGCCGAGGAGGACGGCGACCAGATGTACCTGTCGCGGGCCCTGGCCGCCCTGGGGCATGCCCGGTTGGTCGCCGGGGACGCCGCGGGCGCGGTGGCCTCGCTGCGCCGGGTGCGGGAGCTGGAGGCGGGACTCGGCATCAACGACCCGGCCCGCGGCCGCTGGCAGGGCGACCTCGCCGAGGCGCTGGTGCGGGTGGGCGAGCCGGGTGAGGCGCAGGAACTCGTCGACGTCACGCGCGAGGACGCGCTGCGGCTGGGCCGCGAGAGCATCCTGGCGACGCTGGACCGGGCGGAGGCGCTGGTGCGGGCCGCGCGGGGCGACCAGGAGGGCGCGCTGGCCCGTCTGACGTCCGTTCAGGACCGGTTCGCCAAGCTGGGGTACGGGCTGGAGGAGGCGCGGGCGGCGTTCGCCATGGCGCGGCTGCGCACCCGGCGGCCGGGTCCGACGTCGTACGACGAGGCGGCGCGGCTGTTCCGGCGGTGCCGGGCGCTGCCGTGGCTGCGGCAGGTGGAGGCGGCGGCCGCCGAGGAGCCGGCCGGGCCGGCCCTCGTGCCGGCGCCGGTATTGGCGTTCGACGCGCTGGAGGGGCTGGCGTCGATGGAGCGTCAGGTGGCGGCGCTGGTGATGGAGGGCGCCACCAACCGGGAGATAGCCGCGCGGCTGTTCATCAGTGTCAAGACGGTGGAGGCGACCCTGACCCGGGTCTACCGCAAGCTGGGGATCCGCTCGCGGGTGGACATCGTCCGGCTGGCGGCGGGGCACCACGCGAAGTGAGGGCCGGGCGGGTTCACTGACGGCGTGGGTGCACCGCCTGCGCGGGGCCGGTGCGCCCGGGTTCGCGGAGCGCGGGGCCCCGGTCCTGGGCCCGGAGCGCGGCTTTCCGGTGCGACCGAGGGTTTTCCCTCCCCAACTCCCTTAGGGGGTTCCCTCATTGGGGTTGGGACGCACCCGGTCCTAGCGTAAGGGACGTGCCGCTCGCCGGGCACACGGGGGTCGGTCCCGAGACCCCCGTGCAATCCCCCCACACCCGCGCGACCCCCCACCGGCAACTCCCTCACCAAGGAGATCGATGTTCGGGCTCACCCGTGCCAAGAAGGCCGCGGCCCTCGCGACGGCCTCGGCCGCCGCGGTCGCGACCGCCCTGCTCAGCGCCCCCACCGCTGTCGCAGCCCCCCAGCCGATCGTCGGCGGCACCACCACGACCACGACCGCGTACCCGTTCATGATGCAGATCACGGACGCCTCGCAGAACCAGTTCTGCGGCGGCACCCTCGTGTCGGCGACCAAGGTGGTCACCGCTGCCCACTGCATGGTCGGTGAGACGACCAGCAGCGTGCGGGTCGTCGGCGGCCGCACCTATCTCAGCGGCACGAACGGCACGGTCGGCCGGGTCAGCAAGATCTGGATCAACCCGGACTACACCGACGCCACCAACGGGGACGACGTGGCCGTCCTGACCCTGTCGACGTCGATGCCGTACACCACGGCGCCGTACGTCACCTCCTCCCAGACCGGCGTGTACGCGGCCGGCACCACGGCCCGCGTCCTGGGCTGGGGCACGACCTCGGCGAACGGCAGCTCCTCCAACCAGCTGCGCACCGCGACCGTGCCGATCGTGTCCGACTCCGGCTGCGCGAGCAGCTACGGCTCCGACTTCGTCGCGAGCGACATGGTGTGCGCCGGATACACCTCCGGCGGCGTAGACACCTGCCAGGGCGACAGCGGCGGTCCCCTGCTCATCGGGGGCGTCCTGGCAGGCATCACTTCATGGGGCGAGGGTTGCGCGCAGGCCGGTTACCCGGGTGTCTACACCCGGCTGACCACCTTCTCCAACCTCGTGACCGCGCAGGTGAACTCGTAAGTCACCGCGCGACCCGGAAGAACCCCTGAGCATCCCTCAGGTGAATGACCGGGGGGCGCTGCGAGCCTCCACGAGCGGCCCGCAGCGCCCCCTCTCCATGCGCCGGATCCCCGCGCGACCCGTGCCCGGCTCCTAGCGGACCACCGTGCCGAACCGGATGCCGTACGGCGACGACTCCCCGTACGTACATCACCCGCGGCAGCCGCTGCCCCTTGGCCGTCACCTCCCGCCGCCGCTCCTCGCCGAGCCGGCCGGACGGCTCGACGACGAGGGTGTCCGGGCCGGGGCGCGGGGGGCGGGGCCGGGGCGCGGGGTGTCGGGAGGTCACGGGCGAGGTGGTGCGGGACGGTTCGTCCGCCGCGCGCACCCCACGTCGGTCCCCGGCGCGGCGGACCCGCCCGCCGCCGCCCGCGGGAACACCGAGCCGTCGCCCCGAGGAAAGCGGTCCGCGTCAGCCGGCGGGTGAAGGCGGTTCCTCCGGAGCCGTCGGCAGGGTGAGGTGGGCGAGGTCGCCGGGCGGTGGGGTCGTCATCGACCACAGCGGGGCGGCGGTGCCGTCGGCGACGGCGGCCGGGGCGTCGGTGAGGTTCATCCGCTCGCGCAGCCGGCGGTAGAAGTCCATCGGTCCCAGCCGGACCGCCCGCAGCCGGCGCCGCGCCGCGTAGACGCCGATCCAGTCGCCCGGGTCGAGGACGCCGCGCAACTGGCCGTCGATGCTGACGGCGGCCCGGCCCGACCGTTCGAGGACGCGCAGACCGACGGGCTCGTCCGGGGCCGTCACCACCGACCGGTCGAACATCATGTGCGGGGCGACCGGGGTGAAGACCAGGGCCTCGGCGCGCGGCGAGACGACGGGGCCGCCGGCGGCGAAGCTGTAGGCGGTCGAGCCGGTCGGGGTCGCCACCAGCAGGGCGTCGGCGGAGTAGGAGGCCAGGAGCCGTCCGGCGACGTAGACGCCGACGGACACCTGGCGGTCCCTCGACAGCTTCTCCAGCACGATGTCGTTCAGCGCGAACACGCGCAGCGGGATGCCCCATTCGTCGTCGGTCTCGCAGTCCTCGCGCACCCGCGGCGGCGGCAGGAGCGGCCCGCGCCCGTACTTCAGCAGCGCCTCCATCTCCTCGGGCACCTCCAGCCGGCGCGAGGCGCGCAGGGTCAGCAGCAGCCGGCTCTCCACGGTGAGCCGGTCCTCCCGTACGGCGTCCAGGGCGGTGCGCACCGCGGCGGCGGGCACCTCGGTGAGGAAGCCGACGCGGCCCAGGTCGACGCCGAGGACCAGGGCGTCGTTCTCGGCGGCGAGCCGGGCGCCGCGCAGGAACGTGCCGTCGCCGCCGAGGGTGACGACGAGGTCGGGGTTCCCTGCGGCCTCGACCTCCTCCCCCGCGCTGTGCCGCCCGCCGTCCCGCCACACGTCGATGTCCGCGCACGTCACGCCGTGCTCCGCGCACCATGCGCGCACGACGCGGGCGGCCTCTGCGGCCTCCGGGCGCCCTCCGTGCACGACGAGCCCGAGCCGACCCACCGTCATGCCAGCCTCCACATCACCTCGCCGGACCGCCAGCAAAACACCGCCGGAGCCGCACCGCCACGCAGGCACGCAGGCACGCAGGCACGCAGGCACGCAGGCACGCAGGCAGGCCGGGCCTCCCATGCCGCCCGCAGGCCACAGCCCACAGGCCACAGCCCGCCGCCCACAGCCCGCCGCCCGCCGTGCCGCGTCGTGGCCGCGTCCGGGAGTCAGCGTCCGCGGGCCGCGCCGACGGCGCTCAGGGTGCGCAGTGCCGCCCGTTTCAGGACGGGGTGGTCGCGCACCAGGCGGTGTGCGGCGCGTACGGGTTCGCGGCGGAGCCAGTGCAGGGCGGCTCCCGGGCCGGTCGTGCGCAGTGCCCCTTCGTGCACCAGGAGGTCGCCCGTCTTGAAGGAGTTCTTGTACGCCGCCTCGCCCCGGCCGAAGTCGAAGAGGTGGATGCCGGAGGAGGCGGCGGCCTCGATCATGCGGAGGTAGAGGACGCGGCCGGGCGAGTAGGTGGCGAGGGTGCGGTCGTAGGAGGGGAACCAGCAGGAGAAGACGGTGCGCGAGCGCAGGCCGAAATGGGCGGCGACGGGCCGGTCGGCGGCGTAGAGCACCGAGAGGATGCCGGAGCAGTGCGGTGAGGCGGTGCCGGCGAGGAGGCCGACGAGCCGGGTGATCCACGGCTGGGCGAACGGGTCGCGGCGGCCGGTGCGCCGGTAGTGGGCGGACTTCCAGGCGATGAGGGCGCGCAGGGCCGCGGGGTCGCGTTCGTCGTGGACGAAGCGCAGCGGGCCCAGGTTGCGGACCATGCGGCGCTCCTGCGCTCTGGCAGCCTTGAGGAATCCGCGCGCGTGCTCGCGCAGTTGCCGCTCGTAGTGCTCGAAACCGGGGGCGAGGTCGACGACGGGCGAGGCGAACTGCCCGGTGGCGTAGGGCAGGAACAGGTCCTGGCCGCTTTCGAGGTGGTTGAACTCCCAGGCGTTGAGCGAGCAGGCGCGCATCAGGTGCTGCGCCTCCAGCTGGACGTCCGGCTCGAGTACGGCGCCCTGGCAGTCGGAGACGCCCAGCCCGACCGCGCGGCCGTAGCCCCAGGGGCCGCGCTGGTGGGGGAAGTAGCCGACGGGCCGTCCTCTGCGGCGCAGGACGGCCACCCGGGTGTCGGGCCGGACCCGGCCGACGGCCTGGGTGAACTCGGCGCTCATGAAGGGGTTCGCGACGGTGGCGGTCGTGACGCGCAGGTCGTTCCACGACGCGAGGTCCGCGGGAGCCAGGTCCCCGGGGTGGACGAGGTCGATGCGCGGTGTGGTCATGCGGACTCCTGGTGTCGCGGGGAGCGGGCGGCACGGCCGACGAAAACCCTTGCCGGCCCGTTCCTTTCGGCCCGTCCATGATCCGCGAGAAGTGTGACCGCCGTTTCCCGAACGAGAGGATTGCCCGATGTGAACGTTCAGCCGAAGACTCGCGGATACGGGTGAACCGCCTCGGGGCGGCGCACGAAGGCGGCCGCCCGCCGCGCCCGCCTGGGGGCGGGAACGCGGTGGACGGCCGCCCGGTGAGGTCTCACCCGGACCGGCGCCGGGGAGCCGCGGCGCCGGGGAGCCGCCGGCTCAGAAGGCGCCCATGCGGACGAGCCATGCGTCGTCGTTGTAGTCGTTCCTCGCCGGGTCGACGACGCTCGCCGGCTTCTCCTCGACCATCTCGGCCGGGGTGATGCGCTGCGGCAGCGCGCCGAACCGGGCACGGCGGGCCGTCTCCGCGGCGTCCTGGGTGTTCTCTTCGTGCGCCATCTGATCCTCCGGGGTTCGGCCGTGCACTGCGGATCGGTCACCCACTCGCGTACCGAGGATACCCGGCACAGACCTATTCGTCACCTGCCAGAGCAGTGACGAACGTCGGGGACACACCCCCACCCCCGCGAACCCCCGCCGACACCATTGACGAGTGCATGCTCAACCCCTATCTTCTGGCCGAAGTTACGAACTGTGTTCGAAATAACGGACAAGGGACGGTCCTGATATGCCTCGGATGTTCCGTCGGCGCACCCGCGCACTGCTCACGGCCGGGACGGTGGCCCTGGCGGCCGCCTGCTTCGCCGGTCCCGCCGGCACCGCCCAGGCCGCCGTGCCCGCCTCCCCCGGCGTGACCTACACGAACCCGCTCGCGGAGAAGCGCGCGGATCCGCACATCTTCAAGCACACGGACGGCTACTACTACTTCACCGCCACGGTCCCCGAGTACGACCGCATCGTGCTGCGCCGGGCGACGACCGTCCAGGGCCTGTCGACGGCCCCCGAGACCACCATCTGGACCCGGCACACCAGCGGGGTCATGGGCGCCCACATCTGGGCGCCGGAGATCCACTTCATCGACGGCAGGTGGTACGTCTACTTCGCGGCCGGCGCCACGGACGACGTGTGGGCGATCCGCATGTACGTCCTGGAGGGCACCGGCGGCAACCCGCTCACCGCGGCCTGGGCCGAGAAGGGCCGGATCAGGACCACGTGGGAGAGCTTCTCGCTGGACGCCACCACGTTCGTCGTGAACGGCGTGCGCTACCTCGCCTGGGCGCAGCGCAACCCGGCCGAGGAGAACAACACCAGCCTCTTCGTCGCGAGGATGGCGAACCCCTGGACGATCACCGGGACTCCGGCGGAGATCTCGCAGCCCACCCTGGCCTGGGAGACCGTCGGCTACAAGGTCAACGAGGGGCCGGCCGTGATCCAGCACGGCGGCAAGGTCTTCATGAGCTACTCGGCGAGCGCGACCGACGCCAACTACTGCCTCGGCCTGCTGACCGCCTCCGCGACCGCCGACCTCACCGACCCGTCCTCCTGGACGAAGAGTCCGCAACCGGTGTTCAAGAGCAGCGCGGCGACCTCGCAGTACGGACCCGGCCACAACTCCTTCACCGTCTCCGAGGACGGCAGGTCCGACATCCTCGTCTACCACGACCGCAGCTACAAGGACATCACCGGCGACCCGCTGAACGACCCCAACCGCCGCACCCGTGTGCAGAAGCTGTACTGGAAGGCCGACGGCACCCCCGACTTCGGCATCCCGGTCGCCGACGGGGTGACCCCGCAGCGCTTCTCCTCGGACAACCTGCCGGACCGCTTCGTCCGGCACTGGGAGTACCGCGCCCGCGTCGAGGCGAACGTGAGCCCCCTGGCGGACTCGCAGTTCCGGGTGGTGCCCGGCCTCGCCGGCAGCGGCACGGTCTCCCTGGAGTCGGCCAACTTCCCCGGCCACTACCTGCGGCACAAGAACTTCGAGGTGTGGGTGGAGAAGAACGACGGCAGCGCGCAGTTCGCGGCCGACGCCACGTTCCACCGGCGTGCGGGTCTGTCCGACGCGGCGGGGGTGTCGTACGAGTCGTACAACTACGCGGGCCGCTACCTGCGGCACTACGACCATCTGCTGTACGTGCAGGCGCCGAGCACGGCGACGGACCGCGCGGACGCGACGTTCCACACCCAGTGAGGCATCCCCTCCACCCCCTCCCCGGGTCCCGGCGTCTGTCGCGAGAGCTGCGCGGCAGACGCCGCGGGGCAGGCGGCAAGGGCGGGCGCACCGGGAAATAATCCCAGGTCAACCGCTATACGCCCTGTGTATGGTCCCGGCATGCCTTCTCCGACCAAGAAGATGAAGAAAACGGGGATCCCGTTCCGTGCGGCCGGGGCCGGTGTCGCCGCCTGCCTGGCCCTGGCCCTGACGGGCTGCGCCGGGCTCGACACCACCGCACCCGGCGCCGTGCGCGCCGAGCCCGTGTCCACCGCCCGGGCGGCCCGCTTCGGCACCGTCGACTGCCGTGCGGCGAAGTGCGTCGCGCTCACCTTCGACGCGGGCCCGAGCGAGAACTCCGCCCGCCTGCTGGACATCCTGAAGGAGAAACAGGTCCCGGCGACCTTCTTCCTCCTCGGCAAGCGGCACATCGAGAAGTACCCGCAGCTCGTCACGCGCATGGCCGACGAGGGCCACGAGGTGGCCGGTCACACCTGGGACCACAAGATCCTCACGGAGCTGGCACCGCGGGAGATACGCGAGGAACTGGAGCGCCCCAACAGGGAGATAGAGCGCCTCACCGGCCGCCGGCCCACCCTGGTGCGCCCGCCCCAGGGCCGTACCGACGACACCGTGCACGAGATCTGCCGGGAGCTGGGCCTCGCGGAGGTGCTGTGGAGCGTGACCGCCAAGGACTACACGACGGAGGACTCCGCGCTGATCCGGCGCCGGGTCCTCGAACAGACCGAGCGGGACGGCATCATCCTGCTGCACGACATCTACGCCGGGACCGTGCCCGCGGTGCCCGGGATCGTCGACGCGCTGAAGGAACGCGGCTACGTCTTCGTCACCGTGCCCCAACTTCTCGCGCCGGGGCGGGCGGAGGCCGGAAAGGTCTACCGCTGACCGGGCCGGTGAGGGCACGGCCGTGCCGCCCGCACGCCCGCGCACCCGTCCGGACTGGGCCAACCGTGTGAGCCGCCGGCGAACGCGCCACCGCGCCTGAGCGACTCCTTACGATCACTGTGTGGCGACCTTCCAGTTCGAACGCACGGCACCGCTTCCCCTCGACGAGGCCTGGCGGCGGCTCACCGAGTGGACCCGGCACGGTGACGTGGTCCCGCTCACCCGCGTCACCGTGCTCACCCCCGGCCCGACCCGGGAGGGCACCGTGTTCGTGGCCCGGTCCGGGATCGGACCGCTGGCCTTCGACGACCGCATGGAGGTCACCGTCTGGTGCCCGCCGGACGACGGCGGACCGGGCCTGTGCCGGCTGGAGAAGCTCGGCCGCACGGTCCGGGGCTGGGCGGAGATCGAGGTCCGCCCCGGCCCCGGCGGCCGGACCAGGGTCGTCTGGCGCGAGGAGATCCGCTCGCCCCTCGCGCCGCCCTTCCTCGACCCGCTCGTGAGCCCCGTCGCCCGCGCGGTCTTCGGCCGGGCGGCCAACCGTCTGCTGCGCCGGGGCTGACGCCTCGTCACCACGACACCGGCCCCACCCCCGCCCCGCACACCCCGTCCGGGAGCGCGCGGGGCGCGAACGGCTGTTCCGGGCCGCCGCACGCGCCCCGAGGACCCCCGGGGCAGCCCCCCGAGCCCGTGAAAAAGTGACCCCGTGAAGGGTGTCGACGTGCGGGTGGACGAGGTCGAGGCGCTGGCGGCGGACGGGCTGCGGCGGCTGCTCGCGGCCGCCCGGGAGACCGGGGGCAAAGAGCTCGGACGGCCCGCCGTCCCTTCCGGCGCGGAGGTCGAGGCGGGCCTGTAGCGCGGGACGGCCGGGATCGTGCCGGCGCTGCTGGAGGCCCGGCGGCACTTCGGGGACGACGGCTACGGCGACGCAGCCCTGCGCGCGGCACGCTTCCTCACGTCCGCCGCCGAGGCGGGCGAGGACGACTCGCTGTACTTCGGCCGTACCGGGATCGCCCTCGTCCTGCGCACCGTCCACCGCGAACTCGGCGACGGCGCGGCCGGGGCCGCCGCCGACCGGGCCCTGGCACGGGTGCGGTCACGGTTCGACGGGACGCGCTGGGGCGAGTTGTTCGAGCTGATGGGCGGCGACGCGGGCATCGGCCTCGGCGCGCTCGCGACGGGCGAAGCTCGGGAGTCGCTCCCGGCTCGGGCGAGACCTCGGGCTCAGGCGACCGAGCCGATCCTCCCGGCCGGCGGCGACGGGGTGTCGTGATGGATCGGGGTGTGCGCCCCGGTCAGTGGGACCCCGCTGCCCCCGCGCCGGTCGGCGACGATCTCCGCGGCGATCGACAACGCGGTCTCCTCGGGCGTACGGGCGCCCAGGTCGAGCCCGATGGGTGACCGCAGCCGGGCCAGCTCCGGCTCGGTGACGCCGACCTCGCGCAGCCGTTCGTTGCGGTCGAGGTGGGTGCGGCGGGAGCCCATGGCGCCGACGTAGGCGACCTGCAGGCGCAGGGCGAGCCGGAGCAGCGGCACGTCGAACCTGGCGTCGTGGGTGAGGACGCACAGGACCGTCCGCGCGTCCACCTCCGTGCGCTCCAGGTACCGGTGCGGCCAGTCGACGACGACCTCGTCGGCCTCGGGGAAGCGGTCACGGGTGGCGAACACCGGGCGGGCGTCGCACACCGTGACGCGGTAGCCGAGGAACCTGCCGACCCGCACCAGCGCCGAGGCGAAGTCGATCGCGCCGAACACGATCATCCGCGGCGGCGGCACCGAGGCCTCGACGAGCACGGTGAGCGGGGTGCCGCAGCGGGAGCCCTGTTCGCCGACCTCCAGCGTGCCGGTGCGGCCCGCGTCGAGCAGGGCGCCGGCCTCGGCGGCCACCGTGCGGTCCAGTTCGGGGTGGGCGCCGAAGCCGCCGTCGTGGGAGCCGTCGGGGCGCACGAGCAGGGCGCGGCCGAGGAGTGCGGCCGGCCCGCCCACGACGCGGGCGAGTGCCGCCGGCGTGCCGGACGCGGCGGCCCGCAGGCCGGCCGCGACGACCGGGCGGACCGGGTCGCCGGCCCGCACCGGGGTGACGAGGACGTCGATGACGCCGCCGCAGGTCAGGCCGACGGCGAAGGCGTCGTCGTCGCTGTAGCCGAAGCGTTCGAGGACGGGCTCCCCGTCGGCGAGGGCCTGTTGGCACAGCTCGTACACCGCCCCCTCGACACAGCCGCCGGAGACCGAGCCGATCGCCGTGCCGTCGGCGTCCACCGCGAGGGCGGCGCCCGGCCGGCGGGGTGCGCTGCCGCCGACGGCCACCACGGTGGCGACGGCGAAGTCACGGCCCTGCTCGACCCACCGGTTCAGCTCCTCGGCGATGTCCAGCATGTCCAGGTCTCCTTGACTGCGATGGTGCGGAGGTCGGTTCGGGTGCGGCCGGTGGACGCCGAGCCGGCTCTCGACGGGGTGGCGGGCGAAGTACCCCGGGAAGACCACCGTCAGGCCCCCATGAAGGGGCCGGTCTCCCCGGCCCCGCCCTGACCCGTGCGGACGGTGGACGGCCCAGGACGGACAGTCGGGGCCCCGGGGAACGAACCAGGCGCTCCCGGGGCGGACTTGCCGGTTCAGCCCGTGGCGGGGGCTGTTGCGGTGAGGTGTTCGGGGCGGACCGGTGTCCGGTTCAGCTCCAGCCCGGTGGCGTCGCGGATCGCCGCGAGCACCGCCGGGGTCGAGGACAGGGTCGGGGCCTCGCCGATGCCGCGCAGTCCGTAGGGGGCGTGGTCGTCGGCGAGTTCGAGGACGTCGACGGGGATGGTCGGGGTGTCGAGGATGGTCGGGATCAGGTAGTCGGTGAAGGAGGGGTTGCGCACCTTCGCGGTCCTCGGGTCGACGACGATCTCCTCCATCACCGCGATCCCCAGGCCCTGGACGGTGCCGCCCTGGATCTGGCCGAGGACGGACAGCGGGTTGAGGGCCTTGCCGACGTCCTGGGCGCAGGCCAGTTCGACGACCTTCACCATGCCCAGCTCGGTGTCGACCTCGACGACCGCGCGGTGGGCGGCGAAGGAGTACTGCACATGGCCGAAACCCTGGCCGGTGCGCAGGTCGAAGGGCTCGGTGGGCCGGTGCCGCCACTCCTCCTCGACCTCCACCGCCTCCTCGCCGAGGACGTCCACGAGGTCGGCGAGCACCTCGCCGCCGTCGGTGACGACCTTGCCGCCCTCCAGCAGGAGTTCGGCGGTGGCCCAGGCGGGGTGGTGGGAGCCGAACTTGCGGCGCCCGATCTCCAGCACCTTCTCGCGGACCAGCTCGCAGGAGTTCTTCACGGCGCCGCCGGTGACGTACGTCTGCCGGGAGGCGGAGGTCGAACCGGCGCTGCCCACTTCGGTGTTGGCCGGATGGATGGTCACCTGGGCGACGCCCAGCTCGGTGCGGGCGATCTGCGCGTGGACGGTGACGCCGCCCTGGCCGACCTCCGCCATCGCGGTGTGCACGGTGGCCACCGGCTCCCCGCCGACGACCTCCATCCGCACCCGGGCGGTGGAGTAGTCGTCGAAGCCCTCGGAGAAGCCGACGTTCTTGATGCCGACCGCGTAGCCGATGCCGCGGACGACGCCCTCGCCGTGCGTGGTGTTGGACAGACCGCCGGGCAGCTGTCGTACGTCCGCGCCCTCGCTGGACTCCCACTGGCGCTCCGGCGGCAGCGGCATCGCCTTGACGCGGCGCAGGAGTTCGGCGACCGGGGCCGGGGAGTCGACGATCTGGCCCGTGGGCATGATCGCGCCCTGTTCCATGGCGTTGAGCTGCCGGAACTCCACCGGGTCCAGGCCCAGTTCCTTGGCCACCTTGTCCATCTGGGCCTCGTAGGCGAAGCAGGCCTGGACCGCGCCGAAGCCGCGCATCGCGCCGCACGGCGGGTTGTTGGTGTAGAGGGCGACGGCCTCGACGTCCACGTCGTCGACGACGTAGGGACCGATGCCGAGCGAGGCGGCGTTGCCGACGACGGCCGGGGAGGCGGAGGCGTACGCGCCGCCGTCGAGGACGATGCGGCACTTCACGTGGGTGAGCCTGCCGTCCCTGGTCGCACCGTGCTCGTAGTGCAGGCGGGCCGGGTGGCGGTGGACGTGGCCGAAGAAGGACTCGAAGCGGTTGTAGACGATCTTGACGGGTCTGCCGGTGCGCAGGGCCAGCAGGCAGGCGTGGATCTGCATGGACAGGTCCTCGCGGCCGCCGAACGCGCCGCCGACGCCGGCCAGGGTCATCCGGACCTTGTCCTCGGGCAGGCCGAGGACGGGCGCGATCTGGCGCAGGTCGGAGTGGAGCCACTGGGTGGCGATGTAGAGGTGGACACCGCCGTCCTCCTCGGGGACGGCGAGGCCGGACTCGGGGCCGAGGAAGGCCTGGTCCTGCATGCCGAAGGTGTACTCGCCCCGGACGATCACGTCGGCCCGCGCGGCCGCCGCGGCCGCGTCGCCGCGGACGACGGGCTGGCGGTGGAGGATGTTGGGGTGCGGGACGTGGCCGATGTGGTGATCGGTGCGGTTCTCGTGGACGAGGACCGCACCGGGGGCGGTCGCGGAGGCCTCGTCGGTGACGACGGGCAGCTCGCGGTACTCGACCCTGATCTTCGCGGCGGCGCGGCGGGCGGTCTCGGGGTGGTCGGCGGCGACGATCGCGACCGGCTCGCCGTGGTGGCGGACCTTGCCGTGGGCGAGGACGGGGGTGTCCTGGATCTCCAGGCCGTAGTTCCGGACCTCCGTCGGCAGGTCGTCGTACGTCATGACGGCGTGGACGCCCGGCAGGGCGAGGGCCTCGGCGGTGTCGACGGAGACGATCTCGGCGTGCGCGACGGTGGAGCGCAGGATCTGGCCCCAGAGCATGTCCTCGTGCCACAGGTCGGACGAGTAGGCGAACTCGCCGGTGACCTTGAGGGTGCCGTCCGGGCGGAGCGTGGACTCGCCGATGCCGCCCCTGGCCGGCGCGCCCTGGGTGATCTTGGTGGGCGTGCCGTTGGGGGAGGACATCGCGCGGGAGGAGGCGGTGCGGTGGGAGGCTGTGGACATCGTCAGACCTCCTCCGACTGCCGGGCGGCCGCCAGGCGGACCGCGTCCATGATCTTCTCGTAGCCGGTGCAGCGGCACAGGTTGCCCGAGAGCGCCTCGCGGATGTCCGCGTCGGTCGGGTTCGGGTGGCGCTCCAGCATCTCGTCGGCGGCGACCAGCAGCCCCGGGGTGCAGAAGCCGCACTGGACGGCGCCGGCGTCGATGAACGCCTGCTGGACCGGGGCGAGTTCGCCGCCCTCGCCGGTGTGCGAGTCCGCGCTCCCGGCCTGCCGGGCCCCGGCCTCGTCGAGCGAGGTGCCGCCGCGGGCGCCGGTTGCGCGGGAGCGCTCCCTGGCGTACTCCGCGAGCCCTTCCACGGTGACGACCTCGCGGCCCTCGACCTGGCCGGCGGCGACCAGGCAGGAACAGACCGGGACGCCGTCGAGGCGGACGGTGCAGGAGCCGCACTCGCCCTGTTCGCAGGCGTTCTTGGAGCCGGGCAGGCCGAGCCGCTCGCGCAGGACGTACAGGAGGGACTCGCCCTCCCACACGTCGTCGGCCTCCTGCGGGCGTCCGTTGACGGTGAAGTTGACGCGCATCAGGCAGCGCCTCCCTTTCGACGGGTGGTGCGGCCGGCGCCGCGGTACGACTCCCAGGTCCAGGTCAGGGTCCGGCGGGCCATGACGCCGACCGCGTGGCGGCGGTAGCTCGCGGTGCCGCGGACGTCGTCGATCGGGTTGCAGGCGGCGGCGCACAGGTCCGCGAACCGCTTGGCGAGCGACGGGGTGATGATCTTTCCGCTGTCCCAGAAGCCGCCCTCGTCGAGCGCGGCGTTCAGGAACTCCTCCGCGGTCCTCGCCCGGACGGGGGTGGGCGCGGCCGAACCGATCCCGGTGCGGACCGTGCGGGTGTCGGGGTGCAGGGCCAGTCCGAAGGCGCACACGGCGATGACCATGGCGTTGCGGGTGCCGACCTTGGAGTACTGCTGGGGGCCGTCGGCCTTCTTGATGTGCACGGCGCGGATCAGCTCGTCGGCGGCGAGCGCGTTGCGCTTCACCCCGGTGTAGAAGTCGTCGACGGGGATGCGGCGGGAGCCGCGCACCGACTCGACCTCGACCTCGGCGCCGGCCGCGAGGAGGGCGGGGTGGGCGTCGCCGGCCGGGGAGGCGGTGCCGAGGTTGCCGCCGACGCCGCCGCGGTTGCGGATCTGCGGGGAGGCCACGGTGTGCGAGGCGAGGGCGAGGCCGGGCAGCTCGGACCGCAGGTTCTCCATGATCCTCGTGTAGGGGACGGAGGCACCCAGCCGCACGGAGTCCTCGCCGACCTCCCACTCGTACAGGTCGCCGACCCGGCCCAGGTCGAGGAGGTGCTCGGGCCGCCGGTGGTCGAAGTTGATCTCGACCATCACGTCGGTGCCACCCGCGATCGGCACGGCGGTGGGGTGCTCGGCCTTCGCGGCGAGCGCCTCCTGCCAGCTGGCGGGGCGAAGGAAGTCCATGACCGGCTCTCTTCTTGGTCTCGTGAGTCTTGATCTCGTGAGTATTGGTCCCGTGAGTCCCGGCCTCGTGAGTCCTGGTCCCGTGAGTCCCGGCCTCGTGAGTCCTGGCCTCGTGATTCGTCGGTTCGAGCCGGATCGGGTGCGGCGGTCCCGGCTTTTTCTTGTGATGTTCACGCGGATCGGGGCCAGTACACAGCTCCGTACTCCGCCCGGGTCAGTCACGGAAACCATGAAGGAGTTGGCTGGTCGGGGCGGGCATCTTGTAGATTCGTATGAACGGAGGCCATCGGTAACCTCCCGGTTCTCCCGTGGAAACGTGAGAGACGACGCGGCAGTCCGAGAATGCCGCTCATGAGGGTGCTCATGGGGGGGGGGCCGGGAGCCCGTCGCCGGGACCCGCCCGACCCCGCGACCCCTCACCCTTCACCCTTCATCGTAGATTTCCGGACAAAGAACGGCGGCGACGAGAATGCGGCTGCGCGCACTGCTGGACACCGACGCGCTGGGCCTGCGGCTGCTCGGCGGCCAGGACGAGCTGGACCGCACGGTACGCGGCGTCATGACCACCGACCTGCGGGACCCCAGCCGTTACCTCTCCGGCGGCGAGCTGGTGCTCACCGGGCTGGCCTGGCGCCGGGACGCCGCGGACTCCGAGCCGTTCGTACGGCTCCTGGTGCAGGCGGGGGTGGCCGCGCTCGCCGCCGGTGAGGCCGAGCTGGGCGACGTGCCCGACGACCTGGTCCTGGCCTGCGCCCGGCACCGGCTGCCGCTGTTCGCGGTGCACGAGTCGGTGGCGTTCGCGACGATCACCGAGCACGTCGTGCGCCAGGTGTCCGGGGAGCGTGCCGGGGACCTCGCGGCGGTCGTCGACCGGCACCGCCGGATGATGACCTCGGGACCGGCGGGCGGCGGTCCCGACGTGGTCCTGGACCTGCTCGGCTCCGACCTGGACCTGCGCGCCTGGGTGCTGTCGCCCACCGGCCGGCTCGTCGCGGGCCCGAAACCGGCGGGGCCGGGGCTGCCGGCCGAGGTGCGCGCGAAGCTGGCGGCGGAACACCTGGCGGCCGTCCGCACCGGCCGGCGGGGCCCGCACCGGGTGATCCTCGCCGGTGCGACGTACTCGCTGTTCCCGGTCCGCAGCGGCGCGCGGGCCCCGCAGGCCGTGGGCGACGTACGCGAGACGGTGCTGTCGGACTGGCTGCTGGCCGTCGAGGCGGACGCCGGGGACTGGGCGGCGGAACGGCTCGACCTGCTCCAGGGCGTCACCCAGCTCATCTCGGTCGAGCGGGACCGGCGGGACGCGGCGCGCACGGTGCGCAGACGGCTCGCCCAGGAGGTCCTCGAACTGGTCCAGACGGGCGCGGCGCCCGCCGAGATCGCGGCCCGGCTGCGGGTGGCGGCGCCGGTCCTGCTGCCCGGGCTGGGTGCCGCGCCGCACTGGCAGGTCGTCGTGGCGCGCGTCGAGTGGGACGGCGCGGAGGGGAATGGGGCCGAAGGCGGTCCGGTCGCCCAGTCCCTCCTGGAGGAGATCCTCGTCGACCCGCACGCCACCGGCCCCGAGCCCTCCGACCGCATCGCCGTCGCCCACACCGGGGACGAGGCCGTCGCCCTCGTCCCCCTCCCGGCGGTCGCCGGCGAGCACGACGGACCGGAGTCCGGGGTCCTCGCCGACACCCTGCTGGCCTCCGTGCGGGAGCCGCTGGCCGCGGGCCTCGACGGCGACGGCCGGGTCACGCTCGGCGTCAGCGCGGCGGTGCACTCGGCGGAGGGGCTGCGGGGCGCCCTGGAGGAGGCCCGGCACGCCCGCCGGGTGGCGGCGGCCCGCCCGGGCCGGGTGTGCGCGGCGGGTCACCAGGAGCTGGCCTCGCACGTCCTGCTGCTGCCCTTCGTCCCCGACGACGTCCGGCGGGCCTTCACCGCCCGTCTCCTGGACCCCCTGCGCGACTACGACCGGCGGCACCGCGCCGAGCTGATCCCGACGCTGGAGGCGTTCCTGGACTGCGACGGCTCCTGGACCCGCTGCGCGTCCCGGCTCCACCTGCACGTCAACACACTGCGCTACCGCGTCGGCCGCATCGAGCAGTTGACGGGCCGGGACCTCTCGCGCCTCGAGGACAAGCTGGACTTCTTCCTGGCCCTGCGGATGAGCTGAAACCCGGGGGACGCCCGGGTCCCCCGACTTTGTGAAAAGCTTCACCCACCCCCTTGGCCCGGCCCGTCATTCGTGTTGAGATGCGGCCACCACTCGAAGCTCAACGGTGTGCTGGGCCTGCCCTTCGGATCAGGTCGTCGTGGGGGCGGTGCCCTGCCATGCCGGTGAGCGGGACTCGGTGCGTGCAGCTGCACGGCGCGGGAGGAAGCCGACGCGGAGCGTCGAGGACCGACGGCAACGCCGCAGACGCGCCCGCCGGGCCCCGTGACCCCGAGCTGATCCGAAGGACAGGACCCTGGGGAGGGCAACGTGGCGCATTCCGCCATGTCTGGCAATGGAACGACCGCTGGTGACGATCCCCTCCAGACCGCGGTGTGGCGGCTGCGCTCGCGGGCCTGCTGGGCCGACGCCGCGGCGTTACTGCCGCCGGACAGCGCGGCGGGGGCCGTCCAGCGGGCGGCCCTCTTCGTGGAACGGTGCCTCTACACCGAGCAGGGCTGGCAGGATGCGGAGGACGCGCTGCGAACGGCCGAGGCCCTCGCCCACACCGACGAGGAACGGGGCGCCGCCGCTTGTGAACGAGGGCACCTGGCGTACGCGGCGACGGTGCACGGGGTGCGCGACCGGGCGGACGAGGCGCGGGCCGCGCTCGGCCGGGCAGCCGCGCTGATCCCTCCGGACGCGGCGGGACGGCCCCTGCTGGACTTCCGGCGCGGGCTGCTCGCGGAGAACCTGACCCGCTCCCCGCAGGCCGCACGCGCCGCCTACCGGCGCGCGCACACGGCCGCCGCGGCCCGCTCCGACGACCTGCTGCTGTCCTTCACCTGGCGTCACCTGGCGGGCCTCGCCCTGCGCGACGGCGACACCGCCGAGGCCCGTCACGGCTTCGCCGAATCCCTGCGCATCCGGGAGGAGTTGGGCTACCTGGTGGGTACGGCCCCGGCCCTGGTCTCGCTGGCGGACGCGGAGACCGAGCCGGAGGCGTCCCGACTGCGCGAGGAGGCGGGACGCCTCTTCCGGCTCCTGGGCGGCGTCCCGACGTGGCTGGCCCGCCATCTGACACCACCGGCGGCCACGGCGTAGGCGACCGGGTTCACCCGGACCGGGGCCGGGGAGGGCCGTACCGGACAGGCCGGTGAGAGGTTCGGCTCCCCGGCGGCCACCGGGCAGGCCGGAGTGGCCCGCACCGGGGGCGCGGCGGCCGTATCGCCCTGCCGGGCAAGGGAGTCGGCGATGCCGCGGCCTCCGCGCGCGGGAGGTCGCGGCGGCCCCGGCCGCGCCTGAGTTCCAGTGGCCGTTGCAACACCCCGGCTCAACGGGTGCGACGGGCCTCGAGGTCCGTCAGGGCGAACCCGGGGTCCCCCGGCCCGCGGTGTGTCCACGCGACGCCGTCGGTCACGGCCGTGATCCCGGCGGGAGGCCGTGACGGCGGCCGACGGGGGACGGCAGGGCACCGGCGGCCCTCAGCGCGATCCCGCGAAGTGCTCCCGCACCAGTGCCTGCACCACGTCCACGTCCCCCGCCCCCAGCGCCTCCAGCAGCGTCAGGTGTTCCGCCGCGTCCGCCACCAGGTCGGCCCGGCCGCGCGAGACGGGACCGCCCACCAGCGGCCACTGCGAGCGGCGGTGCAGGTCGTCCGCGACGGAGACCAGTTGCTCGTTGCCGCTCAGACCGAGGACCGCGCGGTGGAAGGCGCGGTCGGACTCGGCGTACGTGGCGCGGCAGCCGGAAGCGGCGGCCCGGACGGTCGCCTCGGCGAGGGGGCGCAGCTGCGCCCAGCGTTCGGCGGGGACCGTACGGGCGAGCCGCAGCATCACGGGGACCTCGATCAGGGCCCGTACCTCGGCCAGCTCGGCCAGCTCCCGCGTGCCACGCACGATCACCCGGAACCCCCGGTTGGGCACGACCTCGACGGCGCCCTCCAGGGCGAGCTGCTGCATGGCCTCCCGGACCGGTGTCGCGGAGACGCCGAAGCGCTCGCCGAGGGCGGGTGCCGAGTACACCTGGCCGGGCGTCAGTTCCCCGGCGACGAGTGCGGTGCGCAGGGCGTCGAGGATCTGACCGCGGACGGAGGACCGCTGGACGAGGGGGCGGGGACGCCCGAGGGGGGGCTCGCCGTGCGTGTGCTCGCCGCGTACGGCGCCGGCCTCGCCGCCGGGGCCCGGGCCGACGCCGCCGCCACTGCCGCCGGGGCCGGCGCCACTGCCGGGGCCGGGCGTCGGGCCGTCGGCGAAGGGGGCCGTCGCGGCCCGGTCCCGGTCCGTGGCGCGCGGCTGCGCGGGAACCCGCGGTCCCGCGCCGGGGACTCCCGTGCCGGCAAAGCCCTGCGCGCTCCGCTCCACGGGTTCTCCTCCGGATCTGTCGGTACTTGGGGTCATTACGGCCGGTTGTTACTCGTCCGTCAAGCACCTTAGGCGTTACCGGCTGCCAGTTCACATCCCGAACGGATTGGGTAAGGTAAGGCTTACCTCGCCCTCATCGCTGGATCGGTGGTACCGGTATGCCCTCACACCCGTCGGCCGTGACGGACGCGTACGCGCGTCTCACCGAGGCCTGCCCGGGCCTGACCGTCGGGGAACTGGGGCCCGGCGAGCCCGCCCCGCGCGGCGGCGGCTGGGTGTCGGCGGCCGCACTGGCGGAGGGCGGCGCGGAGCTGGACGCCTTCCTGGCCTGGGACGAGGCCCAGGTGGCGCGGGACTACGGGCAGCGGGCCCGCCCGGACGTCGTGGCGAGCTTCGGACTGCACCGGTACGCCTGGCCGGCCCGCCTGCTGATCACCGTCCCCTGGTTCCTGCACCGCCGGGTCCCCCGCCTCCCGGTCACCCACGTCTCGTACGACCGCACCGGCGCCGGGATGCGGATGGCCGTCCGCGCGCCCGTCTCGTTCGCCTGCCTGCCGGGCGACCCGGCGGCGGCCCTGCCCGGCGCCCGGGTGGTCCCGGACGAGGAGGCCCTGCGCGCGGAGGTGCGGGCCGCCGTCGCCGAGCACCACGAGCCCGTGCTGGCCGGCTTCGGCCCGCGCACCCGGCGGCGCGGGCGCGCCCTGTGGGGCATGGTCACGGACGAGATCGTCGAGGGCCTGTGGTACGTCGCCGGCCTGTTCGGCGAGGCCGAGGGCGAACGGGCCCGCCACGAACTGGAGCTGCTGCTGCCGGGCGCGACCCGGCCGTACGTCGGTTCGGCGGCCTTCCGGGAACTGACCGGACCGGACGGGAAGCCGCTGCCCACCCGGGACCGGGCGAGCTGCTGCATGTTCTACACGGTGCGCCCCGAGGACACCTGTGCCACCTGCCCGCGCACCTGCGACGCGGACCGGGTCGGCAAGCTCACGGCGATGGCCGCGGGTTGATCCGCCCTCAGGTCGATCCGGCACCCCGCGTCCCGTAAGATCACCCCGACGAGACCTCCCGCACCGTTACGGGCACTTCACAATTTCCTCACTCGGCACGGGAACTTTCCGTGGAACCACCCGTACGGGTAGTCTTATTCGAACTCAACTCCCGCCCCTCATGCGGCAGTTCGAGCAGAACGTCGCCCTGGGCATCCCCTTGCACCTCCTTGGCGGCCTCTTGCCCCGAAACCCCCTGAGGGACGGCGGGATTGGGCCACTATGGCGGGCGTTACGCCCTATCCCAATGCAAGGGACCCCAGATGAGACTGACCGACATATCGCTGAACTGGCTGCTTCCGGGCGCCGTGCTGCTCCTGGGCATGCTGGCGGCGGTGGCGGTGCTCGCGCGCGGAAAGCGCTCCTCGGGGGAGAACACGAGCGACGACTCGTGGGAGCGCAGCGAAGAGCGCCGCAGGCGCAAGGAGGCCATATACGGCACCGCCTCCTACGTCCTGCTGTTCTGCTGCGCGGCGGTGGCCGCCGCGCTCTCCTTCCACGGACTGGTCGGCTTCGGCCGGCAGAACCTGAACCTGACCGGCGGCTGGGAGTACCTCGTGCCGTTCGGCCTGGACGGGGCGGCGATGTTCTGCTCCGTGCTCGCCGTGCGCGAGGCCAGCCACGGTGACGCGGCCCTCGGTTCGCGGATACTCGTATGGACGTTCGCGGGTGCCGCGGCCTGGTTCAACTGGGTGCACGCTCCCCGCGGTTTCGGCCACGACGGCGCACCGCAGTTCTTCTCCGGCATGTCCCTGTCCGCGGCCGTCCTGTTCGACCGGGCGCTGAAGCAGACCCGCCGGGCCGCACTGCGCGAGCAGGGCCTGGTGCCGCGTCCGCTGCCGCAGATCCGTGTCGTGCGCTGGCTGCGGGCCCCCCGTGAGACGTACAAGGCGTGGTCGCTGATGCTCCTCGAAAACGTGCGCAGCCTGGACGAGGCCGTCGACGAGGTGCGCGAGGACAAGCGCCAGAAGGAGACGGCACGCCTGCGCCGCCGCGAGCAGGACCGCGTGGAGCGCGCCCAGCTCAAGGCGATCAGCCGCGGACACCGTGGCTTCCCCGGCCGCGGCGGCCGCCAGCTGGAGGCCCAGGCCTCCTTGGAGCGGGCCGGCGAACGCGTTCCCGCGGAGCCTGCCATAGCGGCGAACTCGCCGGAACAGCTGCCCGTGCGTACGCGGCCCTCCCTCCAGCCCGTCCGCAAGAGCACTGACCCGATCACCGTCGACCTCACCGCGGAGGACGACACGATGGCCCTGCCGCGCCTGGACTCCCTGGAGCGCAAGCTCAAGGACCTGGAGCAGCAGTTCGGCTGACGCACCATCACGGGAAGGGGGCGCGACCGGCGAGGTCGCGCCCCCTTCCCGTGTTCCCGTTTCCGTGGCCGCGTCACCGCGGTCCTGGTCCCGGTGGGCCGTCGTCCCGGCGGACAGCCGTCCCGGCGGGCCGGTGGCCCGCTCAGGCCATTCCGGCGCCCAGTTCGAACCAGACCGCCTTCCCGATGCCGTGCGTCCGCACGCCCCACGCGTCCGCGAGGGACTGCACCAGGACCAGGCCCCGGCCGTGCGTGCCCTCCTCGGTGTCCCGCCTGCGCGGCCGCGGACAGCCGGCCGCGAAATCGCGTACCTCCACCCGCAGACCGCCCGGCCCGACGGTCGCCGTGAACACCGCGTCCCGGTCGGTGTGGACGAGCGCGTTGGTGACGAGTTCACTGGTGAGCAGTTCGGCGGTCTCCGACTGTCCGGGCCTCCCCCAGTGCCGCAGCAGTTCGCGCAGGGCCCGGCGCGTCTCGGGCACGGCCCGTAAGTCCGCCCGCCCGAGCCTGTGCCGGAGCTGTGACGTGTGCCCCCGCTCCCCGCCGCCGTCCGCCGTGGCCTCCCCTGTCCGCTTCCTCTCCGAGGTGTCCGCGATCACGGTCGAACCGCTGCCTCGTGCCTGCCTCTTCATGACCCCCGCCCGCGTGCCGATGTCGGTCCCCCTACTGCTCGAACACGTTCACGGGATGCTTGCCCCCCTGGGCGGCGGGCCAGTCATGCCGGATCGGCGACGGCCAGGTGTTCGGCCACGTCCCGGCGGGCCCGCCGCCTCCCCCGGCGGGTGGCGGCGGGCCCGCCCCCGGCACCGGCGCGCGAAGTTGGCCGAAATCACCTCTACTCGACGTGCCCGATCCGTGGCCCCGGCGCCGCGCCGCACGCCGTCTCCCGCCCCCGGTGCCGGGGACGGCGTCAGGGCCGCGGGACGTTGCGGAGGTTGGAGCGGGCCATCTGGACCATGCGCCCGACGCCGCCGTCCAGCACCATCTTCGAGGCGGACAGGGCGAACCCGGTCACCATCTCGGCGCTGATCCTGGGCGGGATGGACAGCGCGTTGGGGTCGGTGACGATGTCGACGAGGGCCGGGCCCTTGTGCCTGAAGGCGGTCTTGAGGGCCCCCGCGACGTCCTTGGGCTTCTCCACGCGCACGCCGTGGGCGCCGCAGGCGCGGGCGACGGCGGCGAAGTCCGGGTTCTTGTTCGTGGTGCCGTAGGAGGGCAGGCCGGCGACCAGCATCTCCAGGTCCACCATGCCCAGGGAGGAGTTGTTGAAGAGGACGACCTTCACCGGCAGGTCGTACTGGACGAGGGTGAGGAAGTCGCCCATCAGCATGGCGAATCCGCCGTCGCCCGACATCGACACGACCTGCCGCTCCCGGTCGGTGAACTGCGCACCGATCGCCATGGGAAGCGCGTTGGCCATCGAACCGTGCGAGAAGGAACCGATCACGCGGCGGCGGCCGTTGGGCGTGATGTAACGGGCCGCCCAGACGTTGCACATGCCGGTGTCGACGGTGAAGACGGCGTCCTCGTCGGCGAGTTCGTCGAGGACGGACGCCACGTACTCGGGGTGGATGGGCACGTGCTTCTCGACCTTGCGGGTGTACGCCTTCACGACCCCTTCGAGGGCGTCGGCGTGCTTCTTCAGCATCTTGTCGAGGAACCGCCGGTTCTTCTTCTCCCGCACGCGCGGGATGAGACAGCGCAGGGTCTCCCGTACGTCGCCCCACACGGCGAGGTCCAGCCTGGAGCGCCGGCCGAGGTGCTCGGGCCGCACGTCCACCTGGGCGATCTTGACGTCGTCGGGCAGGAAGGCGTTGTACGGGAAATCGGTTCCGAGCAGGATCAGCAGGTCGCACTCGTGGGTGGCCTCGTAGGCGGCGCCGTAACCGAGGAGTCCGCTCATCCCGACGTCGAACCTGTTGTCGTACTGGATCCACTCCTTTCCGCGCAGCGCGTGGCCGATCGGTGACTTGATCTTCTCCGCGAACTCCATCACCTCGGCGTGCGCGCCCGCCGTGCCGCTGCCGCAGAACAGGGTGACCTTGTCGGCCGCGTCGATCAGCCGGACGAGCTCGTCGATCTCGGCGTCGCCCGGGCGGACCGTGGGCCGGGAGGTCACGAGCGCGGTTTCCGCCGCCTTCTCGGGCGCGGGCTCGGCGGCGATGTCACCGGGGAGGGAGACGACGCTGACGCCGCTGCGGCCGACGGCGTGCTGGATGGCCGTCCGGAGCAGCCGGGGCATCTGCTTCGGGCTGGAGATCAGTTCGCTGTAGTGGCTGCACTCCTGGAAGAGACGGTCGGGGTGGGTCTCCTGGAAGTAGCCCAGGCCGATCTCGCTGGAGGGGATCTGGGAGGCGAGCGCGAGGACCGGCGCCATCGAGCGGTGGGCGTCGTACAGGCCGTTGATCAGGTGCAGGTTGCCGGGCCCGCAGGACCCGGCGCACGCCGTCAGCTTGCCCGTGATCTGCGCCTCCGCGCCGGCGGCGAACGCGGCGGTCTCCTCGTGGCGCACGTGCACCCAGTCGATGGCGGGGTTTCGGCGAACCGCGTCGACCACGGGGTTGAGGCTGTCGCCGACGACGCCGTAGAGGCGTTCCACTCCGGCGCGGACGAGGATGTCGACGAACTGTTCGGCGACGTTCTGTTTGGCCATGGTGCTCTTCTGCCCCTTCGGTCTCCGTAGATCCTTCGGATCCCTCCGGGTTCCATCAATCCACAGCGGAGCGCGTCACGCCTCCCAAACGGCGGCGGCCGTACGGTCGTCCGCGTACCCCTTGACCCTGATCCGGACGTCGGCGAGGAATTCGGTGAGGCCCGGCGGGGTCGGCGCGGACCACCGTCGGGTGAGGTGGGCGGGGAGCCGGGGCTCGCCGCGCAGCGGTTCGGCGAGGCCGTCGGAGCACATCAGGAGGGTGTCACCCGGGCGGGCGAGGGAGGCCCGGAACCGGAAGGGTTCGCGCGGCGGTCCGGGAGTCGGCTCGTACGGGCTCGGCGGGGTCGGGATGCCGAGGTCCATGGTGAGCCGGTCGCCCTCGGGGGTCTCGGCGGGCGGCGCCCCGAAGCCGACGACCGGCGCGCCGGCGACCTCACCGACCGGTGGCTCGAGGTCCTGCCACGCACCGTCGCGGAGCCGGAACAGTCCGCCGGGGCCGACGCCGAAGAAGACCCGGACCCGGCACGCGGGGTCGGCGGGCAGCAGCAGACAGCGCAGGCCCGCCGCGTACTCGTCCGGTGCCAGGCCCTGTTCGGCGGCGCTGGCCCGCAGCCGTCCCAGGCTGCGGTCGGTGAGCCGGTGCAGCCCCGACTTCAGGTCCTCTCTCCGGGCGGCCCGCATGTCCTCGGCGAGCCGGGCGTGACTGCGGCCCACGGCCCGCCCGATCCAGTGGCAGACCTCGGCGGCCGCCCGGTGCGCACCCGGCGCGGCACGGGCGCCGGTGGCCATCGCGACCAGGACCAGCGCCTGGTCGCCGCTGCCGAAACGGGCGGTGAGCAGCGAGTCCCGGCGTGGCTCGCCCCGGAACCGCGCGGAGTCCCCGCGCACGGACGCGGCCCGTAGCGTGCAGGCCCCGTACCGGGCCCCGTCCAGCACGGTGTCCGCGACCAGGTCGTCCAGACCGTCCGGATCGGCGGCCGGCAGCGCGGTCGGCTCGGCGTCGTAGGTGGGCGGCCCGGACCCGAGGTAGAGCTCGGCCGGCGGAGGCGGCTCGGCGGGGGCCGGTGGGTGTGCGGCGTGCTGGGGCCGTGGATGCGCCTGCGCGGCGGGAGGCGGGGGCGGCGGGGTGCCGGGGGGCGGAAGCGGCGGGGCCCCGGGGGGCGGGGGTGTGCCGCCGGCGGGCGGGGGTGGCGACGGCGGCCGGGGCGGGGCCTGCGGGGCTGATCCGGCCGGTGGTGGCGGTGGTGCCGGTGGTGCTTCCGGCGGGGCCGGGGTGCGGTCGGTGGCCGCCGTCGGCGCGGAGGGCTCGGAATCCGGGGCCGGGGCGGTGTGCGCCGTCTCCGGGGACGTACGGCCGCCCGGGGCGTGCGCTCGGGGTTTCCGTTCGTCGAAGCCGGCGGGCAGGGGGCCGGGCAGGAACGTCGTCGGCCCGGCAGGGCGGTCGGCCGCCCCGGCCGGCGGGGGCGGTCCGCCCGTCGGCTCCCCCGCCCACCAGTCGGTCCGCTCGCCCGGCTCCCGGCGCGGCCCCGGCACCGGACCCGAGGCCCGCGGCCCCGTGCCGCCCGGCAGGCCGCCCGGCACGTCGGCCGAGACGGCGTCGCCGGGGGCCGCGTCGGCGGAACCCCCGGTGCGGACCGCACCCGCCGCCGACGCGAACCTGTCGTCCAGCGAGTCCGGGCCGGCCGTGGGGCCGGTGTCCTTGTCCTCGGTGGTGTCGTCGTACAACTGGCCCCACCAGTCGTCCTCGTGACCGGTGGGCCTTCCCCCCTGCTGGCTCATGCCCCTGATTGTCCACCGCGGGAGCCCCGAGGAAACCGGGCATCCGAAAAAACGCGTCAGGGCCGACCCGGTGAACAACCGTGCGAGCGGCGGGAGGTGCGGGCCGTCGGCGATCCCCCCTCCCACCCCTCGACCTGCCCGTTCTGTCCGTTTCCGGCAGGCTGGGCAGATGGGAGCGTGGGAACTCCTGCTGGTCGGCCTGGTGATCCTGCTCGGCCTGTGCGGAGTGCTGGTGCCCGGCCTGCCGGGATCGTGGCTGGTGTGGGCCGCGGTCCTGTGGTGGGCGCTGCAGGACCCCCGGCCGGTCTCCTGGCTGGTGCTGGTGGGCGCGACGGTCGCGCTGTTCCTGTCCCAGGTGGTGCGCTGGGCGCTGCCGCCGCGCCGCCTGAAGACGAGCGGCGCCACCCGCCGGATGGCCGGATACGCCGGAGCAGGGGCGTTCCTCGGCTTCTTCCTGGTGCCGGTGCTCGGTGCGATCCCGGGTTTCCTGGGCGGCATCTACCTCTCCGAGCGGCTCCGCCTGGGCCGCCCGGACGCGGCCCGCGCCTCCGTGCGCACGGTGATGCGGGCGGGCGGATCCAGCATCCTCGCGGAACTCTTCACCTGCCTGCTGATCATGGGCGCGTGGCTGGGGGCGGTGCTGTGGGGGTAGGCCGCGACGGTCCGGGAGGACGGCTTCGGGGCGCCCGGAGCGCGCCCGCCGGGGCGGCGGCGCCGGCTCCCTCCAGCGTCAGGAGCCGTACCTTGCGCTCCAGGCCGCCCGCGTAGCCGGTCAGCGAGCCGTCGGCGCCGATGACACGGTGGCAGGGCCGGACGATCAGCAGGGGGTTGGCGCCGACGGCCCCGCCGACGGCCCGTACGGCGGCCCGCGGGGCTCCGGCCCGGGCGGCGATCTCGCCGTACGTCGTGGTGGTGCCGTAGGGCACGGAGTCGAGGGCGGCCCACACGCGCATCCGGAACGGCGTGCCCTCGGCGCGCAGCTCCAGCCGGAACTCCTCGAGGTCGGCGGCGAAGTAGGCGGCGAGCTGCTCCTCGGCGGCCCGGAAGGGGCCCCGGTCACGCCGCAGGCCGTCCTGTACGGTACGGCCGCCCCGCTGCCCGGGGACGGACAGGGAGGTCAGCGCGCCGTCCGGCCCGGCGGTCAGGAGCAGGGGGCCGAGCGGGCTGTCGACGCTAGTGAAGTACATGGGGTTCCTCCGCTGCACGCAGGTGGTGAAGGGCGTACGTCCGCCAGGGACGCCAGCTGTCGGGGACGCCGGCGCCGGGCGGCGCGACGTCGGGGTCGCCGAGGGCGCGGGCCCGGATCGCCGCCACGGTACGTCCGTCCAGGCCGGGCAGGGCGAGCAGCGCCTCCTGGGCGTCGTCCCGGTCGGCGCCGGCGTCGAGCCGTACGGTGCCGTCGGCGAGGGCGGTGGCGAGCGCGCCCAGGGGGCCGCCGGTGCCGGCGAGGGCGGCCGGTTCGGGGAAGAGGTGGGTGAGCCCGCCGCAGGGCGCGTCCAGGGTCTTGCCGTGGACGCGGACCAGGTGCCCGGCCTCGGCGCGGCCGACCAGCGCCCGTACCGCGTACTCCTCCGGGTCGGCGGCGCCCGGAGCGCGCAGTCCGGGCCGGGCGGCGACGAGCGGGGCGAGCCGCGGGTGCGCCGCGAGCCGCTCGTCGACGGCGTAGGGGTCGGCGTCGAGGTCGAGCAGCCGGCGCAGCCGCTGGACGGCGGTGGTGAGATCGCGCGGGTCGGTGAGGTGCAGGCGCGCGTCGAGCCAGCCGCCGGGGTGGACGGCGGCGCCGGACACGGAGCCCGGCCGTTCCCCGACGGCGACGATGCCCGTGCCGTACGGGAGCCGGAGGGTCCGGCGGTAGGTCCGGCCGCCCGGTGGGCCGCTCATCTCCTCGACTCCGGGAACGGCCTCCGCTTCGAGCAGGTCGAACACCGGGCCGGCGCAGTACGGGCCCCGGTGGGCGAGCCGCAGCGGGATCCCCGCCCCGGGTGCGGCCGTGCGGTCCTGCCGCGGGGCGGCGGCCCGCAGCTGGGTCGGGGTGGCGGCGTACACGGCCCGGATCGTGTCGTTGAACTGGCGCACGCTGGCGAAGCCGGACGCGAACGCGATCTCGGTGACCGGCAGGCCGGTCGTCCAGAGCAGGACCCGGGCGGTGTGGGCGCGCTGCGCGCGGGCCAGCGCGACGGGCCCCGCGCCGAGTTCGGCGGTGAGCTGGCGCTGCACCTGGCGGGCGCTGTAGCCGAGGCGTGCGGCGAGCCCGGCGACGCCCTCCCGGTCGACGACCCCGTCGGCGATCAGCCGCATGGCGCGGCCCACGACGTCGGCGCGCACGTTCCACTCGGCGGAACCCGGACTGGCGTCCGGCCGGCACCGCCGGCAGGCCCGGAAACCCGAGCTCTGCGCGGCGGCGGCCGTCGGGAAGAACCGCACGTTGCGCCGTTTGGGCGTCACGGCCGGGCAGCTGGGCCGGCAGTAGATGCCGGTCGTCTCGACGGCGAAGCAGAACGCGCCGTCGAACCGGGCGTCCCGGCTGCGAACCGCCTCGTACCTGCTCTCCTCGTCCATCACGGATCCCAGTCTTCGCCCGGCCGGGGGATGCCGCTAGCGGCATTCGGACATGACGGTGATCCCCTCGGCCCGGTCCCCCGCCGGCCCTCCCCCACCAGGCCGGGTCGAGCCGCGTCCGCGCCTCAGGCCGGCTGTCCGGCGGCGCGCACGGCGTTCGCCCCCCGTGCGCGGCAGCCGGGTGTCCCGGCGAGCGCGCCCCCGCTCACCACTCCCCCGTCCGCTTGGCCCGCGCGGCGGCCCGTCCGGCGGCCTGCTTGCGCTTCCAGTCCTGCCGGATGTCGCCGCGGAGCCGGGCGTCGGACTTGGCGACGATCCACTGGTTCTCCCGGACGAGCTTGCGGTAGCTGTCCAGTCGCCGGACCGGCAGCTCGCCGTCCTCCACGGCCGCGAGCACCGCGCAGCCCGGCTCGCGCTCGTGGGCGCAGTCGTGGAAGCGGCAGTCGCGGGCGAACTCCTGGATCTCGGCGAAGACCTGGCCGACGCCGTGACCGGCGTCCCACAGCCCGACGCCGCGCAGTCCGGGCGTGTCGATGAGGACGCCTCCGCCGGGCAGCGGCAGCAGGTTGCGGGTGGTCGTGGTGTGCCGCCCCTTGCCGTCCATGTCGCGGGTGGCACGGACGTCCATGACGTCCTCGCCGACGAGCGCGTTGGCGAGGGTCGACTTGCCCGCGCCGGACGCTCCGAGCAGCACGCAGGTGCCCCGGCCGAGGAGCGCCGCCAGTTCCCCGACGCCGTGCCCGGCCATGGCGCTGGCGGTGAGCACGGGCACGCCGGGCGCGCTCTTGACGACGTCCTCGACGAGGTGCGCGAGCGTGTCCGGGTCGGTGACGAGATCGGCCTTGGTGAGGACGACGACGGGCTGGGCGCCGGATTCCCAGGCCAGCGCCAGGAACCGTTCGACGCGCCCGAGGTCGAGTTCGACGGCGAGCGACAGGGCGACGACGGCGTGGTCGACGTTGGCCGCGAGGATCTGCCCCTCGGACCGTTTGGAGGAGGTGGAGCGCACGAAGGAGGTACGGCGCGGCAGGTACGTCCGTACGTAGCGCGGGTTGCCGTCGGCGTCGACGGCGACCCAGTCTCCGGTGCACACCACGCGCAGGGGGTCGTGCGGGGTGACGAAGGCGGTGTCCGCGCGGACGACGCCGTCGCCGGTGACGACGTCGCACTGCCCGCGGTCGACGCGGACCACTCGGCCGGGCAGCAGACCCCGCTCGGCGTGTACGGCGAACTCGGCCGCCCATCCCTCGTCCCAGCCGTAGGGGGCGAGCGGGTGGGACGGGGCCGGGGAGGTGGAGAGGTTCAAGACAGACCCTTCACAGGGGCGGTCCCGGCGGCGCGCTCAGCGGCGCGCGAAGGCTCGTGTGGTCAGCCGGGGACCGCGGAGGTGGGGTGGACGAACGTCTGGTGGCTGCGGACAGCACCCGTGTCGGCGACAGTCATCGGTCACACCTCCTGATCCGTGTCACGCGCGTCGAGCGCGGCATGTGCGACAGTACGTGCCGCGTGCGTCGTCCGTGCACCGGTGGTGGCCGCCGGACGAGGCCCCGTCAGGATAGGAACGCGCGGACACCGGCCGCCATCCGTTTTCCCGGCACCATCGGTTCTCCCGGGCCCGCCTCCCGCTCCACGGCAGGGCGAGACACCCGATCGGTGACGCACGTCACACCACCCGGCCGATCGCTTCGGCGCCCCGCCCCCGTCATAAGGAGTGACTGCCCCACCGCAGGAAAGGACGTGACCGCAGTGAGCGCTCCCGTGAAGGGCCCGGCCGGCTATTTCCCCTCGATCGAGAAGAAGTACGGCCGCCCGGTCGCCGAGTGGCAGGAGCTGATCCGCGCCTCGCCGCTGACCCGGCACATGGAGCTGGTCGCCTGGCTCAAGGCCGAGCACGGCCTGGGCCACGGGCACGCCAACGCCCTCGTGGCGCACACCCTCACGGAGGCCACGGGGAGCTGAGCCGTCCCGTGGGACACCCGGGTGAGGCGGGAACGGGGGAGGTATGGCCGCTCGGATCCCGGGGAACCCGCAGGGCACGGATGGGGCGTCTCCGCCCGTGCCACCGCACGGACGGTAGGCTGCGTGGCCGGAACGGCGCCGTCCTTGCGTCCGTGCCACGCCGGAACGAAGCAGACGGTGGGCGATCGCGGAGGAGACCGAGTGTGGATGGCACGCGCGACCGGGGGAATGCCGCTCCCCCGCCCGGCGGTTCCGTGCTGGAGGTGAGCCCGTTGTCCGGTCGTGCCGGAATCCGTGTCAGTGGCGAGATCGGCGTGGCCACCCGCGGGTCGTGGGAGGGAGCACTGGCCGACCTGGCCCGACGGCACGCGGACGTGTCCTACGTGGAACTCTCCCGCGTGGGCTTCGTCGACGTGGCCGGCGTGTCGGCGCTCGCCGTCACCGCGATGAACCTGCCGGGCGGACGGGTCGTCGTGGAGTGCCCGCCCCCGCAGTTGTCGCGCGTGCTGGCGCTGTTCTGGCCGGCCCTGCACGGGATCGAGGTGGCGCCGCGATGACAGCCGCAGCAGACGAGAAGTTCCTCCACTCGGCGCTGTTCTACCGCACGGGGCAGGACTACACCGACCACATGGTGCCCTTCGTCCGGGAGGGGCTGGCCCTCGGCGAACCCGTGGCGGTGGCCGTGCCCGGCCCCAATCTGGAACTCGTCAGGGCCGGACTGGGCACGGACGCCGAGGACGTCCTGTTCCTGGACATGACCGACGTCGGCCGCAACCCCGGACGGATCATCCCGGGCGTGCTGCGCGCGTTCGCCGACGCCCATCCGCAGGCGCGGGTGCGGATCGTCGGGGAGCCGGTCTGGGCCGGCCGCAGCCCGGTGGAGTACCCGGCGTGCGCGCAGCACGAGGCGCTGATCAACGCGTCCTTCGAGGGCCGGGCGGCGACCGTCCTGTGCCCGTACGACGCGAGCGGCCTGGACGCGGACGTGCTCGCCGACGCGCGGATCACCCACCCCACGCTGATCGCCGACGGCCGTGAGCGGGCCAGCGAGGCCTACGACTGGCGGTCCGTGGTGGACCGGTACAACGAGGTGCTCGTGCCCGCGCCGGACGCCGCCTCCTTCTCCTTCGGCTCCGCCGAACTGCCCGAGGCGCGCCACTTCGCCGTCGGCCTGGCCGCGCGGCTGGGCCTGGGCGGACAGCGGCTCCAGGACACGGAGCTGGCGGTCGCGGAGCTGACGACCAACAGCGTCGTCCACGGCGGCGGACAGGGCACGCTGCGGATCTGGGCCGAGGCGGGTCAGGTCGTGTGCGAGGTCAGCGACGGGGGACGGCTGATCGACCCGCTCGCCGGCCGCAGGCCGCCGGCTCGCGGCCAGATCGGCGGCCGGGGCCTGATGCTGGTGCACTACGTGGCGGACCTGGTGCGCCTGCACACGGCACCGGACGGCACGACCGTGCGGTTCTACGTCGGCCTGTAGGGACGGGCCCGCGGAGACGGTCCCGCAGAGGCCTTCCCGCGCCGACGGCCGGTCAGGGCGCCCCGGGCACCGGCCCGTTCGCGCCCAGCGGCCCGAAGACGACCGACGCCCCGAGGAGACGCCACGCCTGCCCGAATTATCAGGATTGTCCGCTTAGCATCTAGGGGCCCGCGCCGCGGGCTCCGGCCGCCGAGGCCGCAGACGCCCCCTGATCCTCACGGGAGCCGAGCCCCATGCGTCCGACCGGCCGTCACCGAACCCCGCTCCCCGGCACCGCCGCCCGCCAGCGGTCCGTGGCCCTCCACGGTCCCGAACTGCACGCCGCCGCACGGCACTTCGGCCGCCGCCGGTTCCTGACACTGACCGCCGCCGCGGCGGCCCTCGCCTTCGCCACCCACACCCCCGCGAGGGGTGCGGCCGCCGCCCGCCGGCTCGACCCGGCGCGGATCTCCGAGGACCCCTTCACGCTGGGCATCGCCTCCGGCGACCCGCTGCCCGACTCCGTGGTGCTGTGGACCCGCATCGCCCCGGCGCCGTACGAGCCGGGCGGGGGGCTGGCCGGGCAGAGCGTCGCCGTGGAGTGGGAGGTGGCGCAGGACGAGCGCTTCGGGCTGGTGGTGCGCAGCGGTACCGCCCTCGCGCTGCCCGAGTACAACCACACCCTGCACGTCGACGTCACCGGCCTGGACGCGGGACGGCCGTACTACTACCGGTTCCGGACGGGTGCCTGGACCAGTGGGACCGGCCGCACCCGCACCGCGCCGGCCCTCGGCGCCGCCCCGGGCGCGCTCGCCTTCGCGGCCGTGTCCTGCCAGGCGTACCACGACGGGTACTTCACGGCGCACCGGCATCTCGCGCAGGAGGACATCGACGTGGTCTTCCACCTCGGGGACTACCTGTACGAGTACCCGGTGGACTCCGCCGGCGGCGCGCGCGCCTACGCGGACCGGGTGCTGCCCGCGGTGTTCGACCGGGAGACCGTCACCCTGGAGGACTACCGGCTGCGGTACGCCCTGTACAAGAGCGATCCCGACCTGCGTGCCGCCCACGCGGCCCATCCCTTCGTCGTCGCCTGGGACGACCACGAGACCGAGAACAACTACGCCGGCGCCGTCGACGAGCACGGCAGCCCGCCGGCCGGGTTCCTGCTGCGGCGGGCCGCCGCCTACCGGGCCTACTGGGAGCACCAGCCGCTGCGCGCCGGCCGGGCTCCGGTCGGACCCGACATGCCGCTGTACCGGCGTCTGCACTGGGGCTCGCTCGCCCAGTTCGACGTCCTCGACACCCGCCAGTACCGCTCCGACCAGGCCTACGGCGACGGCGCCCAGCTCCCCGGCCCCGAGTCCGACGATCCGGCGCGCACCATGACCGGCGCGGCCCAGGAGAAGTGGCTGCTGGACGGCTGGCGGGCGTCCGGCGCCGTGTGGAACGTGCTGCCGCAGCAGGTCTGCTTCTCCCAGCGCAGACTGTCCACCGACGCGCAGGCGAAGATGTCGATGGACGCCTGGGACGGCTACCGCGCCTCCCGTGGCCGCGTCCTCGCCGGGGCGCGGGCGGCCGGGGTGGACAACCTGGTCGTGCTGACCGGCGACGTCCACGTGGGCTACGCCTTCGACATCAAGGCCGACTTCGACGACCCGGCGTCGAAGACCGTCGGCACCGAGATCGTCGCCACGTCCGTCACCAGCGGCAAGGACGGCACCGAGCGGCCCGCCAACTGGCAGACGTACCTCACGGCCAACCCGCATCTGCGCTTCTACGACGGCCGGCGCGGCTACGTCCGGGTGCGGCTGACCCCGGAAGCGGCCCGCGCCGACTTCCGCACGCTGGCGGCCGTGACGACCCCCGGCGCTCCCGTCTCCACGGCGGCGTCCTTCGTCACGGAGGCGGGGAACCCGGGACTGACACCGGTGTGACGCGGATGTGTCGCCGGACGGCCGGTCAGGACAGGGTGCAGGCGGCGCCGTTGAGGCTGAAGCCGTACGGTGCGGTGTTCTTGTTCTGCCAGGAGGCGAGGAAGCCGAAGGAGAGGGTGCCGTCCGCCGGGACGTCCTTGTTGTAGTCGGCGGCGGTGGCGGTGACCCGCGAGCCGTCCTGCGCGACGCTCGCGTCCCACATCTGGTCGACCCGCTGACCGTCCCGGAAGGACCAGGCGACCCGCCAGGAGTCGAGCGGCTCGGCGGTGGTCACGGTGACGGTGGCCTGGAAGCCGTCGGGCCACTGGTTGACGAGGTCGTACGCCACCTCGCAGGCCGCCGTGCGGGCGGTGGGCGACGAGGTGCCCTGGGGTTCCGGGTCGGTCCGGCTCGTCGCCGACGGCGTACCGTCCAGGGACGGCTTCGGCTCCCCGGCACCGACGCCGGTGCCGGTGTCCGTACGGGTCGACGAGGAGGAGGTGCCGGGCACGGCAGACGGCCCGGACGGGTTGCCGGGGCCGGCCACCGGCGTGCCGTCGGTGGGGAGGGCGCCCCGCGCGGAGTCGTCGCTCTCGCCGAACGGCATCAGGGAGACGGCGAGGGCCAGCGCGGAGACGAGGACGGCGGCGACCAGCAGGCCGTTGCGCAGGGTGCGGGCCTTGTCGGCGGCCGGGTCGCGCCACTCGGCGTCCGGGTCGGGCGCGGCCGGGCCGCCGGCGCTCATCCGCACCTCGGCGGCGCGGCGGCGACGCTCCAGGTAGGCGAGTCCGCCCCAGCCGATCACGCCCTGGGCCAGCGCCGCCGGCAGCCCGCCGCCGTGCAGCCGCAGGCAGGCCGCGGCCTCCGCGCACTCCACGCAGGTGGCGAGGTGCCGGGAGAGGTCCTCCGGCGTCTCCGCGCGGGGCGAACGGGTCACGGCGTCGAGGAGGCGGACGTAGCCGCGGCACTCGGTGTCCATCGGGGCGTCGAGATGGTTGCGGTGGCAGCGGTCCCGGAACAGGCCGCGGACCTGGTTCAGCTCCTCCATCGCGGCGGCCGGGTCCAGCCCCTGCCTGCGGGCGACGGCGCGCGGCGGCAGCGCCTCCACCTCCGCCAGCCACAGCAGCGCGGCGTCCGGCTCCTGCATGTCGCGCAGCCCGCGCAGCGCGAGGGGCCGGCGCAGGGGCGGTCCGGTGTACCGGGCGGCCTTGTCGGAGTTCAGCCACAGCCGCAGGTCGGGATCGAGCAGGTGGCCCTGTCCCTGGGCCTCCCAGGCGGCCGCCGTGGTGCGTACGGCGGTCAGCAGCAGGGGGATCCGGGGCAGCCGGGACGCGCGGCGGCCGGCCGCCTGCCGGCTGCCGTCCTCGGCGGCGCGGGCCTCACGTATGCCGAGTGCGAACGCCTCGCGGGCCAGGTGGTTGGCCGCGGTCGACCCGGAGGTGCACAGGTCGGCGTACGACAGGACGGCGTCCCAGCACTCCGAGAAGAGAGCGGCCTCGGCGGCGTCCTTGGGGGTCGGCAGGTCGGGCATGAGTCTCCTGCATCCACAAGCGAGGTCAACTCGACATGTCGGCAATGGAGTTGGGGGGAACCTCGCGGCAGAGGCAGAGCTTTTCACGAGTTGCGCACAACTGACAAGCTCGCTGTTCAGATGTCAGTACAGGACGGCCACGCCCCCCGACCGGGCCCTTCAGGACCTCCGGTACGGACGCGGACCGCCCTGCGGCTCGATGCGGGGCGGTCCCTTTTCCGCGACGGCCACGGTACCGGCTCCGGTCGTGGCCGGACACGGGACCGGACACGCCCGGAGCACCGGACGCCCTCAGAGCGCCGAGGGCTCGCCCTCCGTGGCCGCGGGCTCGTTCGCCGGCAGGCTGTCCATGAAGGAGCTGACGGAGAAGACGGCGCGTCCGGGGCCGGGCGGCCCGTAGCCGGGGGGCGAGGCCAGGCCGAACTCGTCCATCGTGGCCCGGTACGCCTGGAGCAGGCGGATGTGGTACTCCAGCGGCGCGCCCTGCGGGTTGGCCTTGCCGAGCGGGGTGGTCGGCTCCGGGCACCAGGTGGTGAACCGCGGGGTGATGCCGTGCGACATGAAGAAACGCAGGCCCTCGGTGGTGGACGCGATCGCCTCGTCGACCGTCTTGAAGCCGAAGGGCTCGGCCATCTCCACCCCCGCCACGAAGTTGGGGATGACGTTGCGCGCCCCGAAGATCTCCGCCGAGTCGAGGATGCGCCTGTGCCACTCGTCGCGGCCGACGTAACGCTCCTTGCCGGGGCAGTACATCTTGAACAGGTACTCGTCCCACACCTCGTAGTTGGGGTGGTAGATCTGCACGCCGTGGTCCTTGAAGCGCTGCACGTCGTCGCGCGGGAGGGCCTGGGCGACGACCTTGCCGATCCAGCGGCCCGGGAAGCGCTCCTCGATGGCCTTGGCGTAGTGGCCGTAGAAGTCCGCCTCGTCGCGCCCGGCGACCGTTCTGGTGATCGCGCCGCCGGTGAGCGTGTAGGCGGTGGAGGCCTTCGCGGTGTCGTAACGGTCGATGATCTCCAGGGCCTCGAGGACCTCCTCGACGTCCTTGACCCCGGTGTACGGCCGGCCGGCGGCCTTGTGCTGGCGCCAGTTGTGGTTGATGTCGCAGTACTGGCACTCCTCCTTGGCGCCGAAGTACTGGCAGACCCGGAAGACGGTCAGGTAGATCAGGTAGCCCCACTGGATGGTGGGGGCCACCTCCATGACGGACTTCCCGTTGGAGAGCTTGTGCCGGTAGTACTCGGGCATGGGCGGGACGCCGACGTCCGAGATCCGCTTCCCGTCGAGGTAGAGACCGAGCATCCCGTCCTCGTCGGCCGCCACCCGGTACGGCGAGGCGGGGTTCACCCGGACCGAGACGACGGTGCGCCGCAGGTCGTAGGGGCCCCCGGTGAGGATGATCTCCTCCGGCGGGCGGCGCAGCGCGGCCTCGCCCAGCTCGGGGAGGGTGCCGTGGTCGAAGGAGAAGATGAAGTACGACTTCGGCTTGACCTCGCCGCCCTCGTTGTCGCTGAGCGCGGAGGGGTCGAAGGCCACGCCTCCGCGCAGCAGGTCCTCCTTGAGGACGGCCTCCCGCGGCACGTGCGGAAACCGCTCCATCAGATCCTCGACCAGCGCGGTACGGCTGCCCATCGTCTCTCCTCCCGGTTCAGGCGTACGACTCCTCACGGTATGCCCCCGCTCGCGCGGGGGTGGGGGCGGGGGGCCTCGTGTTGCGGGCAAGGTAGGTTCCACCTGGGAATTCCTGGTTCTCGATGTCCCCGGGAGGGCGATTCGCATGGCCGAGACCGTGACCAACTGGGCGGGCAACATCACGTACGCCGCCGGGGAGCTGCACCGTCCCGCCTCGCTGGACGCGCTGCGCTCGCTCGTCGCGGCGAGCGAGCGGGTGCGGGTGCTGGGCAGCGGGCACTCCTTCAACGCGATCGCCGAGCCGGGCGCGGACGGGGTGCTGCTGTCGCTGGGCGCGCTGCCCGCCGAGGTCGAGGTGGACCCGTCGGCGCGGACGGTGCGGGTCGGCGGCGGGGTGCGGTACGCCGAGCTGGCACGGCGGGTGCACGCGCACGGGCTGGCGCTGCCGAACATGGCCTCGCTGCCGCACATCTCGGTGGCCGGCTCGGTGGCGACCGGCACCCACGGTTCGGGAGTGGGCAACGGTCCCCTCGCGGCGCCGGTGCGGGAGGTGGAGATCGTCACGGCGGACGGGTCGACGGTCGTGATCGGGCGGGGGGACGAGCGGTTCGGCGGGGCCGTCACCTCGCTGGGCGCCCTCGGCGTCGTCACCGCGCTCACCCTGGACCTGGAGCCGGCCTTCGAGGTCGAGCAGCACCTGTTCACCGAACTGCCCCTGGAGGGTCTGGACTTCGAGACCGTCGCGGCGGCGGCGTACAGCGTGAGCCTGTTCACCGACTGGCGGGCGCCCGGCTTCCGGCAGGTGTGGCTCAAGCGGCGCACCGACCAGCCCCTGGCCGGCTTCCCGTGGGCGGTGCCGGCCACCGGGGCGCTGCATCCGGTGCCGGGGATGCCCGCGGTCAACTGCACCGAGCAGTTCGGGGTGCCGGGGCCGTGGCACGAGCGGCTGCCGCACTTCCGCGCGGAATTCACGCCGAGCAGCGGGAACGAGTTGCAGAGCGAGTACCTGCTGCCGCGCGAGCATGCCGCAGACGTTCTGCATGCGATCGACGGTGTTCGGGAGACGGTCGCCTCCGTACTGCAGACCTGCGAGGTGCGTACCGTCGCCGCCGACGAGCAGTGGCTGAGCCCGGCCCACGGGCGGGACTCCGTCGCCGTCCACTTCACCTGGGTCGACGACACGGCCGCCGTGCTGCCGGTGGTGCGGGAGCTGGAGGCCGTACTGGAGCCGTTCGGGCCCCGGCCGCACTGGGGCAAGGTGTACGAACTGCCCGCCGCCGCGGTGCGCGGACGGTATCCGCGCATCGACGACTTCCGGGCGCTGGTCCGGGAACTGGATCCGGCCGGGACGTTCACCAACGCCTTCGTGCGGGACGTCCTCGGCCCGTGAGGCACCGCCCCTGGACGCGACTTCGTCAACCCCCTTTCCTAACCCCTTGTCGAACCCTGTCGCACGCCATAGCCTGACGCCGCGCCGGTGCCGTCCCGGCCCCGGCACCCGACGCGTCGGCGAGTCGGCACACCGGCAGGCCGGCACCCCGGATCCCGGGTGCCGGCACGGAAGAGAGGGGGCTCTCCGGTGAAGCGCACCTCACGTGACATCCGCACCGCGAACCGCTACGAGGTGCTGCGCCAGATCATCGCCCGGTCCCCGACCTCCCGGCAGGAGCTGGCCGCGGCCACCGGCCTCAGCCTGGCCACCGTCGCCACCCTGGTCGGTGAACTGCTCGACCTGCGCATGATCACGGAGGTCGGCTTCGAGGACTCGGCGGGCGGCCGGCCCCGCGGCCTGGTGGCCGTCAACGCCGCCGGGGGCTCGCTGATCGGTGTGGACATCGCGGAGACGTACGTCCATGTCGAGCTGTTCGACCTCGCGCTGAACGTGCTGGCCCGCGCCGAGGAGGACATCCGCCCCGGCGAGAGCCGCCCGGAGCAGGTCGTCGACCATGTCGCCGCGGCCGTGGGACAGGTCGTCGCGCAGGCGGGCGTCGAGACGGCCCGGGTGCTCGGGGTCGGCGTGAGCGTGCCCGGGCAGGTGGACCGCGACACCGGGATCGCCGAGTACGCGCCCAACTGGGACTGGCACGACGTGCCGTTGCGCGACCTGCTCCGCGCGCACATCGCGTATCCCCTGCACCTGGACAACCCGCTGCGCGCCTGCGCGGTGGCCGAGCTGTGGTTCGGCGCCGCGCGCGGTCACGGGGACGCCGTCGTCGTCAATCTCGGCACCGGGGTCGGCGCGGGGCTCGTGCTGGGCGGCGCGCTGCACCGGGGGGTCAGCAACAGCGCCGGCGAGTGGGGGCACACCACGCTCGTGCTCGACGGCCGGCTCTGCCACTGCGGCAACCACGGTTGCGTGGAGACGTACGTCGGCGCGCCCGGGATCATGCAGAACCTGCGCGAACACAGCCCGCGCAGCCCGCTGCTGCACCCGGAGGACCAGACCGCCACCGTCGACGCCCTGGCCCGCGGAGCCGCCGCGGGCGACCCCGTCGCCGTCAAGGTGGTCCGGGACACCGCCCGTTATCTGGCCGCCGGCATCGCGGACCTGGTGAACCTCCTCAATCCGGAGGTCGTCGTGCTGAGCAGCTGGGTCGCCGCCCGGCTCGGCGAGCCCCTCCTCGACGAGGTCCGCGAGGCGGTCGCCCGGCACGCGCTGCGACGTCCGCTGGCCTCGACCAGGATCGTTCTCTCGCCGATCCCCACCGACCCGGTCTGCCTGGGTGCGGCGACGTTCGCGCTCGAGGGGGCGCTGCAGGCGGTGGGGCAACGGAGCGCGCAACGCGCGGCTTCCCCTACGGCCGCGGGTTCCGCTAAGGCTTCGGGCTCCGCTACGACCCCGGGCTCCGCTACGGCCCCGGGCTCGGCTTCGGCTCCGGGCTCGGCTCCGGGCTCGGCTCCGGACAGGGGCCGTACGGCACCGTCGGCCTGACGGGCACGGGATGCTGCGGGGCGGTGCCGGGGCCGGCCCGTGGACCACCCCTCCTCGCGTCCGGTATCCCGAACGTCGCACAACGCTTCGAACGGGCTTCGTCCAACCCCTTGCCGAAGCATTAGCCGAAGGTTAACGTCCCGCACCGCAACGCCTTTTCGAGCCCTCTGGCGCTGATGCCGTACGAGCCGCAGCCGTACTCGAGACAAGGACGTCACATGTCGGCAATGAGCAACCGCAACTGGTCCCGCCGATCCCTTTTCCGGGCCGCGGCCGGCATGGCCGCCGCCGGCACACTGGCCGCCTGCGGCAGCAACAACGGTCGTGGCGCAGGGAGTTCGGGGGGCGGCCTCGTGCAGTACTTCCACGCCTACGGTGAGGCGGGGACCGAACAGGCCATCAAGAAGTACGCGGCCGCCTACGACGGGGCGAAGGTGTCCACCCAGTGGATCACCGGGTCGAACTTCGAGAGCAAGCTGTTCGCGAGCCTGCTCACCGACAGCGCGCCCGACCTGTTCGAGTTCCACCCGCAGATCCAGCTGGTCAGGAGCGGGCAGGTGGCGGATCTCACCGACATCGTCGCGCCGGTCAAGGACGACTTCAACCAGGCCGACATCCAGTCGCACACGGTCGACGGGAAGGTCTACGGCGTCCGGATGATCGACGACCCGCAGTTCTTCTTCTACCGCAGGTCGCTGCTGGAGAAGGCCGGCGTGGGCGTGCCGCAGACCCTCGACGAACTGATCGAGGCCGCCGCCGCGCTCACCACGGACAAGGTCAAGGGCGTCTACCTCGGCAACACGCTGCAAGCCGTCATCCGCCCGATGATCTGGGCGGCCGGCGCCGACACCCTCGACGCCGGCAACCGGCCCGCCTACCACACGGACGGCGTGGTCGAGGGCCTGAAGAAGATGCGCAAGCTGTTCACCAGCGGCGACCTGCTCCTGGACGCGCCGGCCGACTACTGGGACCCCTCCGCCCTCAACCAGGGTCTGACCGCCATCCAGTTCTGCGGCATGTGGGCCATGCCGGCGATGCAGCAGGCCCTCGGCGACGACCTCGGCGTCTTCCCCTTCCCCAAGGTCGGCGACGCCGGCAAGCCCGCCGTCTACAACGGCGGTTGGTCGATGTTCGTGAACGCCAAGAGCGACCGGGCGGAGGAGGCCAAGGAGTACGTGAAGTGGCTGTGGATCGACCAGAAGAAGTACCAGGAGGACTGGGCCCTCTCCTACGGCTTCCACATACCGCCGCGCACCTCGATCGCCCGGTCCGCCGACAAGCTCAAGTCCGGTCTGCCGGCCGAGGGCGTCAAGCTGTTCGGCGAGTACGGGCACTTCGACAACATCGGCTGGACACAGGCCATGATCAAGGCGACCGAGGACGTGTTCGCCGACTGCGTGCGCAAGGACGGTGACCCGGAGGCCTCGCTCGACGCGTGCGACAAGGTCGTCGGCGCCGAACTCGAGAAGCTCTTCGGATAGGCGGCGGGACGGACCACGCCATGTCGACCACCACCACGCGCGACCTCGCGCGGCCCGCCGGGTCCGGTCCCGCGAAGTCCCGGCCGCGGCGCGGGCCGAGGGGCAGCGCCACCCTCAACTTCTGGCTGTTCACCGGGCCGTTCCTGATCGGCCTGCTGATCTTCGTGTACGTCCCGATCGGCTGGAGCGTCTGGCTCAGCTTCTTCGAGGCCCGGTTCACCGTCACGCCCAGTACGTTCGTCGGGTTCGACAACTACCGGTACATGCTGGAGAACGGTAACTTCACCGGCGCCCTCCTCACCTTCACCGTCTTCGCCGCGCTCATCGTGCCGACCACCTGGGCGCTGTCGCTGGGGCTCGCCCTGCTGGTGAACCGGTTGCGGTTCATGCGGGCGTTCTTCCGGTCGGTCTTCTTCCTGCCGACGGCGTGCAGTTACGTCGCCGCCTCGCTGATCTGGAAGATGTCCCTCTTCAACGGTGTCCGGTTCGGCCTGGCGAACACGGTGATCGGCTGGTTCGGCGCCGAGAACGTCGCCTGGCTCGCCAACCCCGATCCGCCGTGGTACTGGCTGGTCATCGTCACCGCGCGGCTGTGGCTGCAATCCGGGTTCTACATGATCCTCTTCCTGGCCGCGTTGCAGAACATCCCGGGCGAGCTGTACGAGGCGGCCGCCCTGGACGGCGCCAGGCCGGGCTGGCAGACCTTCCGGCACATCACGCTGCCGCAGCTGCGGGCGACCTCGACGGCGGTGATCCTGCTGTTGCTGATCGCCGCCTACCAGGCCTTCGACGAGTTCTTCAACCTGCTGTCGAAGACCACCTGGGGCCGGCCGCCACTGGTCGAGCTGTACTACACCGCCCTGGGCGAGAGCCAGGACTACGGGGCGGGCAGCGCGGGCGCGGTGATCCTGACCCTGCTGATCGTCCTCGTCACCCTCTTCCAGGGGAGGATCATGGGCTTCGGAAGGGGTGAGGAGTCCAGGTGACCGCCACCGCATCCGAGGTGAACAGGACCGACCCGGCCGCGGGGTCACCGCACCCCGGCCGACGCACCCGCGGGGTGACGGGCTCCGCCGGACTGTACGCCGCCGTCGGCCTCGCCGCCCTCCTCTTCCTGATCCCGTTCTACGTCCTCGTCCGCAACGCCCTCTCCACCGACCTGGAGATCACCGGCGAGGAGTGGACGTTCTTCCCCACCGACATCCGGTGGGGCAACGTCACCGAGCCGTTCGACGACCCGACGGTCGACTTCGGCCGGGCCCTGTGGAACTCGCTGGTCGTCGGCGTCCTGCACACCGTCGGCACGCTGCTGGTGTGTTCCCTGGCCGGCTACGGCCTGGCCCGGATCCCGTACCGGCACGCCGACAAGGTGTTCTACGGCGTCCTGTTCACGCTGATGGTCCCCACCGCCGTCACGTTCGTGCCCGGGTTCGTCCTGGTGTCGTCCCTCGGCTGGATCGACTCCTACCGCGGTCTGATCGTTCCGGGCCTCTTCAGTGGTTTCACCTGCTTCCTGTTCCGGCAGTACTTCCTGGGGTTCCCCAAGGAGCTGGAGGAGGCGGCGCGGGTGGACGGGCTCGGCCACTGGGGCGCGTACTGGCGCGTCGTCGTCCCCAACTCCCTCAACTTCTTCGCGGCGATGGCGACCATCACCTTCATCAACGGCTGGAACTCCTTCCTGTGGCCGCTGGTCGTCGGGCAGGACCCGAGCGCCTGGACGGTGCAGGTCGCGCTGTCGTCGTACATGACCAACCAGACCGTCAACTACCACCTGATCTTCATGGCCACGGCCATTTCCATCCTGCCCCTGTTGCTGGTGTTCCTCTTCCTCCAGCGCTGGCTGGTGCAGGGGATCGCCCAGACCGGCATCAAGGGCTGAGCTAGGAGACCGATGTCTTTGCGCACCTCCCCCGCTCCCGGCGGCGCCCGGGCGGAGGGCTCCCCGTCGTCCGTCCGCTACGTCGAGGACGTGTCACCGGGCTCCGGGGCCCTCCCGCCCCGCGCCCGGTACGCGTCGTCGGACGCGAAGACGTTCTCTTTGAACGGCAGTTGGCGCTTCCGCCTGTCGGCGACGGCCGACGCGCAGGACGAGTCGTTCGCCGCCGAGGGTCATGACGCCGGGGACTGGGCCGAGGTCGCCGTCCCCGGTCACTGGGTCCTCCAGGGGCACGGCTCCCCCATCTACACGAACCACCTCTACCCCTTCCCGGTCGACCCGCCGCGGGTGCCGACGGAGAACCCGACGGGTGACCATCTGCGGGTCTTCGACCTGCCCGGGGACTGGCCCGCCCTCGGGGAAGGCGACGCAGTCCTGCGCTTCGACGGCGTGGAGTCCTGTGCCCGGGTATGGCTGAACGGCACGGACATCGGCGAGTTCAAGGGCTCGCGGCTGCCGCACGAGTTCGCGGTCGGCCACCTGCTGAGGGCGACGGGCAACGTGCTGGCGGTCCGGGTCCACCAGTGGTCGGCGGGCACGTACCTGGAGGACCAGGACCAGTGGTGGCTGCCGGGCATCTTCCGTGACGTGACGCTGCTGCACCGCCCGGCGGGCAGCGCCCGCGACTTCTTCGTGCACGCCTCCTACGACCACGTGACGGGCGAGGGCACCCTGCGCGTCGACTCCGACGTCGCGGGGCGGGTCGCCGTACCCGCCCTGGACATCGATGTCGCGACGGGCGAGCCGGTGACCGTGCCCGTCGAGCCGTGGAACGCGGAGACGCCCCGGCTGTACGACGGCGAGCTGGTGACCGCGGGCGAGCGGATCCCGCTGCGCATCGGTTTCCGCACCGTCTCCCTGGACGACGGCCTGATCAAGGTGAACGGCACGGCCGTGCTGTTCAAGGGCGTCAACCGGCACGAGTGGCATCCCGTACGGGGCCGCGCGCTCGACCTGGAGACGATGCGCGAGGACGTGCTGCTGATGAAGCGGCACAACATCAACGCCGTCCGCACCTCGCACTACCCGCCGCACCCCGCCTTCCTCGATCTGTGCGACGAGTACGGCCTGTGGGTGATCGACGAGTGCGACCTGGAGACCCACGGATTCGTCGAACAGGACTGGCGCGACAACCCCGTCGACGACGACCGCTGGACCCCGGCGCTCCTCGACCGCGCCGCCCGCATGGTCGAGCGGGACAAGAACCACCCGTCGGTGGTGATCTGGTCGCTGGGCAACGAGGCCGGCACCGGCCGCGGGCTGACCGCCATGGCCGAGTGGATACGCGGCCGCGACGCCTCGCGCCTCGTCCACTACGAGGGCGACCTCGACTGCCGTGACACCGACGTGTACTCCCGCATGTACGCCCCCCACGACGAGGTGGAGCGCATAGGCCGGGGGCTGGACGGCGGCACGGCGAAGCGGCGCCGACTGCCCTTCGTCCTCTGCGAGTACGCCCACGCCATGGGCAACGGCCCCGGCGGACTCGCCGACTACCAGCGGCTGTTCGAGGCGCACGAGCGTCTCCAGGGCGCCTTCGTCTGGGAGTGGATCGACCACGGCATCGAGGACGGTCGCCACGGCTACGCGTACGGCGGCGACTTCGGCGAGGAGCTGCACGACGGGAACTTCGTCTGCGACGGGCTGCTCTTCCCGGACCGCACCCCCTCCCCCGGACTCGTCGAGTTCAAGAAGGTGATCGAACCGGTCCGGATCGAGGGCGACGGCGCCACCGGCACTGTACGGGTGCGCAACGCGCACGACTTCGCCGGTCTTTCGGGGCTCGCCTTCGAGTGGTCGTACCTGGTGGACGGCGAGAGTGCCGGGACGGGCACGCTGGACGTGCCACCGCTGGCGCCCGGCGAGTCGGCCGACGTCGAGCTGCCACAACCGCCGGTGGACGCGCCGGGCGCCGAGTCGTGGTGGACCGTGCGGGCGCTGCTGGCGGCCGACACCCCGTGGGCGGCGAAAGGCCACCAGGTGGCGTGGGGACAGTTCGCGGCCACTCCCCGTCGGCTGCCGTCCGTGACGCCCGGCCGCGCCCCGGTGACCGGTGAAGGGCTGATCACCCTCGGACCGGGTGTCTTCGACGCCCGCACCGGCGTGCCGACGTCGATCGGCGGGGTGCCCGTGGAGGGACTGCGCCTCGATGTCTGGCGGGCCCCCACCGACAACGACGACGGCGCCGCGTGGCAGTCGGACACCCGCTACGGCATGCTGTGGCGCGAGCTGGGCCTGCACCGCATGCGGCACCGGTCGGACGGTGTCGAGCCGGGCGACGACGCACTGACGGTACGGACCCGGGTGGCACCGGCCGGCCGCGAGGTCGGACTCGCCGCGGTGTACCGCTGGACCTCCGACGGCAGCCGGCTGAAGCTGACGGTGTCCGTGTCGTCCGAGGGCGACTGGACACTGCCGCTGCCCCGGCTGGGCATCCGCTTCGGGCTCACGGAGGCCGACCGGGTGACCTGGTTCGGCGGCGGACCCGGCGAGGCGTATCCCGACACCCGGGCGGCGTCGATGGTCGGCCGCTGGCGGTCGACCGTGGACGGTCTGCAGACGCCGTACGTCCGTCCTCAGGAGAACGGCGCCCGCGCCGACGTCCGCTGGGTGGAGATCGGCGGACTGCGCATCGAGGGCGACCCGGAGTTCTGGTTCAGCGCCCGGCGCTGGACCAGCGAACAGCTCGACGCGGCCCGGCACCGCACCGACCTGGTGCCCGGCCCGACCGTGTGGGTCAACCTCGACCACGGGCAGCACGGCATCGGCTCCCAGTCCTGCGGCCCGGGCCCCCTGCCCCGGTACTTCCTGAACGCCGGTCCCGCCGAGTTCTCCTTCGTCTTCGAGGCAACCGGCTGAACCGGCGCACCGGGCAGTTCCCCGGCCGGCCGGCAGCCCCGGCCGGCCAGGGGAAACAACTACCGCCGGGGGCTGTCGTGGTCCACGATGACCTGCATGAACAGCTCTCACGACAGTCCCCGTCCGGTCCGGCCCGGTGAGTATCCGCTGTGGGAGGAGGCGCTGTCGCTCGTCGGCCGGGACCTGGACGCGCTGCTCCCGGGCCGGGGTCCCCTGCGGCTGCTGGCCCTGCCGTCCTGGGACGAGGAGGAGGCCGAGGACGGGCCGGGGCACGAGCACGTGTACGTCGCCCTGCCCGACGGCCGCTGGCACGGTGACCACCTCTGGCACGGCTCCGCGTCCGATCCCGACACCGCGCTCGCCGAGGTCGCCGAGGCCGCGCAGGAGACCGTGCTGGAGTGCCTGTGGCAGGTCTGGCCGGTCTGCGGCGAGCACGGCCTCGGGATGCACGCGGGCCAGGAGGACGGCCGAGCGGTGTGGCGGTGTGCGGGCGGCGTCGCTCCCGGGGGCCCCGCGCACGTGCGGGCGGCGGTCGGTGAGCTGGACGCGCCGCACCGACCGCGCCGGGCCCGCCGCAAGCTGCGCTGACCTCAGTGGTCCGCGCGGCAGGGGGTCGGTTCGGGCACCTCGAACGGGACCGGGGTGCCGCCCGCGGCGGGCACCGCGGCGAGCGGACCGGCGCGGCGCAGCAGGGACCGGCGGGACCGCCGCTCGGGGCTGAGGGTCTCGTCCGGAACGGAGGCGTCGAAGGCGGCGGGCAGCGCGGTGGCCGCCTCGTGGTCGTGGTGGTGCCCGTGCCCGTGTCCCATGGTGCCCTCCCGGTTACCGCTGCCTTCCGCGGCGCGTGCGCGGCGCGTGAGGAGAATCAGGGCGAAACGTGAATTTCGAACGACCGGGGAGCGAGCGGCGGTCGCCCCGGACACGGCGGCTCGCCCCGTCTTCCACTGTTCCCTCAACTGCCCTTTCCCGTCAGACTGGTTGCCACCGAAACTGAGCAGGGTTCACCTTTCCCAGCAGTCCGCCCCCCACCGGGAGACACCCCCACCATGAGACGACGACTCCTCGGCGCCCTCGCGGCCGCCACGCTCACCCTCACCGGCCTCGCGGCCACGGGCGCGACGCCCACCGCGGCCGCCGCCTCCGCCACGCCCGCCGCGGCGGCGGCCACCGGTTCGTTCAACGTGCTCACCTACAACGTGGCGGGTCTGCCCGAGGGCCTGAGTTCGGGCCGTCCGGCGACCAACACCCCCCTGATATCGCCGCGGCTGGGGGCGTACGACATCGTCAACGTCCAGGAGGACTTCAACTACCACGCGGCGCTGTACGCGGGGGACAACCACCCCTACCGGACCGCGACGAGCGGCGGCGTCCCCTTCGGCGACGGTCTCAACACCCTCTCCGACTACGCCCTCGAGGACTTCGAGCGGGTGCGGTGGAACGCCTGCACGGGCACCAACTGCCTGACGCCGAAGGGCTTTTCACTGGCCCGGGTGCGGCTTGCCGAAGGCGTTTTCCTGGACCTGTACAACGTGCACACCAACGCCGACTCGACGGACGACGCGATGGCCGCCCGACGCGCCAACATCGAGCAGTTGTCGGACTTCATCCAGGCGAACTCGTCCGGCAACGCGGTGATCGTGATGGGTGACACCAACACCCGTTACACCCGGGCCGAGGACAACATCCGCACCCTCGTCGCCGAGAACGGGCTCACCGACCCCTGGGTGAAGCTGGTCAGGGGCGGTACGCCGCCGGCCCAGGGGGCGGACGCGCTGGTCTGCCCGACGACGGCCCCGACGAACGACTGCGAGGTGGTGGACAAGGTCCTCTACCGCGGCAGCAGGCTCCTGTCGCTCGACGCCACCCGGTACCGGAACGCGTGGGCGTCCTTCCTGGACTCCGCGGGCGGCAACCTCTCCGACCACTTCCCCCACACGGTGGACTTCTCCTACACCCTCGACTCCGGCCTGCGGGCGAGCGACTTCTTCGGCGGCCCCCACGGCACGGCGTTCACCGACGTGGACGACCTGCCGGCCGCCCCGGCCCCCCGCACCCTCACGCTGCGCGGCGGCTCCCGCGTGGACGCCGTCTCCCTGACCCACGACGGCGGTACGGTCCTCACCCACGGCGGCACCGGCGGCACGGCCACCTCGCTGACCCTGGCGACGGGTGAGCACCTCACGTCCGTCAAACTGACGCAGGGTCAGAAGGACGGCCGTACGCGCGTCTTCTCGGCGTCCTTCACGACCGACAAGGGCCGCACCCTGTCGGCCGGCACCGCGACCGCCGACGCGAGAACCTTCACCGCCCCGCCCGGCTGGCAGATCGCCGGCTTCACGGGCCGCGCCGGCACCGAGGTCGACAAACTGGGCGTGGTGTACGCACCGGCCGGCTGAGGCCGCCGGCGTCAGACGCGGGTCAGCGTGGCGCAGTCGGAGAGACCCTCCTCGAAGCCCCTGCTGCGGCCGTACGGGTCCTTGGCCGGGCCGGTGGGAGGGGGCGTCGTCGCCTCCGCGCTCGGGAACCGGGGGTGCAGGAAACCGTCGTTGACGTCACAGGCGTCGTTGACGTCACAGGCGTCGTTGCCGAAGTCGCCGTTGTACGTGACGAGGGTCAGTCGGCCGGGGGTGACGTCGTACCGGGCGGGGTCCGGCGCGCCCCGCTCGCTCTCCCGGAGGAACGCACGCAGGTCGTCGTCGGATATGGACGAGCCATCGTCGCCGGACTCTTCGGAGGATCTGCCGACCACCTGTGCGCGCCTTCTTGCTGTTCACGAATGGGGATGTTGTAAACGATCTCTCAGTGCTTCCACAAGCGGCTCACACGCTTCCACAGGGGGCAGTGACCACGATCATGCCGCATTCGCCGCGAAGGCACCCCATCGCGGCAGCCCTTAGGATCCTCCCCGACCCACCAAGGCCCCCGACGAACAAGGCGTCCCCCATGCCCCGAGCCGGCCTCACCGCGGACCTCCTGGTCGCGGCCGCCGCCGACCTCGCAGACGAGGCCGGGTTCGACAACGTCACCCTCTCCGCGCTGGCCCGCCGCTTCGGCGTCAAGGACGCGAGCCTGTACTCGCACGTCCGGAACATCCAGGACCTGCGGACCCGCCTCGCGCTGTACGCGGGCGGCGAGCTGATCGACCGGATCGCCCCGGCCGTCGCGGGCCGCTCCGGCAAGGAGGCCCTCGCGGCCTTCGCGGACGCCTACCGCGAGTACGCGCTGGAGCATCCGGGACGGTACGCCGCCACCCAGATCCCCATGGACCAGACCCTGGTCGCCGAAGCCCCGGCGTTCCGCCGCACCGCCGACATCACCTACGGCATGCTCCGCGCGTACGGCCTCGAGGAACCCGACCTCACCGACGCCGTACGTCTGCTGCGGAGCACCTTCCACGGCTACTGCACCCTGGAGGCGGGCGGCGGCTTCGGCGCGCCCCGCGACGTCCAGCGCTCGTGGGACAAGGCGGTCGAAGCCCTGCACACGGCCCTGACGCACTGGCCCACCGGCGCCTGACCGGCGCCCTCCGCCGGGACGCTCCGCCGAGTCGGGGAACCGGGGAACGGCGTTTCGCGCGCGGCGACCGCCGTCGGGCCGGCGAACCTCAGCCCGCCCGCTCCGCCGCGCTCCGCTCCACGCAGAACTCGTTGCCCTCCGGGTCCGCGAGGAGCGCCCACCCGCTGCCGTCCGGTCGGCGGTGGTCGGCGACCAGGGTGGCGCCGAGGGCGAGCAGGCGGTCGACCTCCTCGTCGCGGGTGCGGTCCTGCGGCTGGAGGTCGAGGTGCACGCGGTTCTTCACGGTCTTCCGCTCGGGGACCGTCACGAAGAGCAGGCCGGCGCCCTCGATGAGTGCCTCCTCGTCACCGGGACGGCATTCCTCGTGGAGGGGCTCGCCGAGGGCGGCGGACCAGAACTCCGCCAGGCCGTAGGCGTCCGCGCTGTCGATCGTCACGTGACGGATCTTGGAAGTCATGCCGGGATTCTCGTGCAACCGCCTGCACGGGGCAACAGGCGCACCGGCACGCCGACGGCCGCCCGCCTCAGGTCCCCGCTGCCGCCCGCCTCAGGTCCCCGCTGCCGGCGGCCCGTCCGTCCCCGCCGCACCGGTGACCCGTACACCGTCCCGCGAGACGGTCACGCAGACCTCGGGCTCTCCGCCGAAGCGGACGCGGACGGTCCCGTCCGCCGCGTCCGCCGCGTCCGTCGTCCGCACCGACACCGACTCCGCCAGCGGAACCGGGTCCGGCTCACCGGTGAGGCGGGCGAGGGCGACGAACAGCGAGTCGGCGTCCCCTGTGACACCGGTGAGCGAGCCGTCCAGGCCCGCGACGGGCACGAGTTCGGCCCGCACACCGTCCTCCTCCGCCGTCGCCCAGCCGGTCACCCGCACCGGCGTCCCGGGTTCCGCGCCGGCCACCAGGTGCACCCGCACCTCCACGGCCCCACGTACGAGCACCACGCTGGTCACCCGCGCTCCGCCGCCCGCCGTGTGCCGCGACGCCGCCCAGCCGTCCCCCACCCCCAGCGGTTCGATCCCGGTGCGGCGGGGATCACCCCCGACGACCACGCTGTTGTCGTACGGCGCCGAGGTGCCCGTCGTGGGCGCCGTCGCCGTCGAGTAGGCGAGCCGCGTGTAGTACGGGTCGTAGCGGACGTCCTCGCTGCCGTGGTTGTGGAGGCGGACCAGTCCGTCCGAACGGGTCGACTGCAAAAGCCAGTTGGGTGCGGGCAGGGGCGTGACCGCGTCCGTCCGTTCCACCGGTGCGGGCTCCTCCCGCGCCGTCCACACCTCGTGCTCCGGCGGAAGCAGCAGGCCCAGGAACCCCTTGCTCGCCCAGTAGGGGGATGCCGGGCCCGAATACCCTTGCAGGACGTCCGGGTCGGGTCCGTGCCAGCCGAGGGTGAGCAGTCCCCGCTCGTCGACCGCGCCCCGCTGCAGGAAGTACCGCAGCGCGCCCGAGGCCAGGCGACGGGTCTCGCCGGGTGCCAACGGGGTGCGGCCGGTCAGGGCGCCCAGCCACAGCGGGGCCGTGGTGGCGAAGCGGTAGGTGAGGGAGCGGCCCTGGCGCATCGGGGCGCCGTCGCCGCCGAACAGGCGTGCGTAGTCGGCGAGATGCCGTGCGAGCCGGCCGCCGTAGAGCTCCAGCAGCCGGGGGTCGTCCTCGAGCCAGGCGTGCAGGACCGGGTAGAGGTGCATCGCCCAGCCGTTGTAGTGGTCGAAGGCGCGGCCGGCGCCGTCGGTGTACCAGCCGTCGCCGACGTACCACCGCTCGATGCGCTCCAGGCCCCGGTCGATCGCTCTGCGGGCGGTGTCCGAGGCCTGGTCGACCGTATGCAGAAAACCGCCGACGGTCACCGGGAACAACTCCCAGTTGCACGGCCACGGCTCGGCGGTCAGGGCGTCGCCCAGCCAGTCCGCCACCCGCTGCCGTACGCCGTCGTCCAGCCGGTCCCACAGCTGCGGACGGGTCAGCCGGAGGGCGAGGGCGATCGACGCCGCCTCGACCAGCGGCTGGCCGCGGTCCTCGATGCGGGGCCAGACTCCGGACACACCCGCCGCGAGGCCGTCGGCGTAGCGCTCCAGGGCCGTCTCGTCGCGTCGGAAGGCCGCCAGGAGCAGCGTGCGGGCGTATCCCTCCAGGCCGTCGCTGAGGCGTCCCGACCAGCTCTCGCGGTCGCCGGGAAGGTGGTAGAGGGCGCGATCCGCGGTGGCGTAGGGCTCGACGGCGGCCAGCAGGGCGTCGGCGGCCGCCTCCCAGTGGGCGCGGGTGAGACCGGTGCGGGGGCTGAGGGCGTGGTCGGGCGGGGGGAGACGCATCGCGGGCTGCTTCCTTCCGAACCGGG
>NZ_JBIVKQ010000004.1:381393-434479 GCF_044750845.1 Streptomyces sp. NPDC088766
GACAGGGCGGACAGGGCGGACAGGGCGGACAGGGCGGACAGGGCGGACAGGGCGGACAGGGCGGACAGGGCGGACAGGGCGGACAGGGCGGACAGGGCGGACAGGACGGACGAGCGGGACCTGCGGCGCCGGCCCCCTGCCTTCGGTGCCGGCCGGCCGGTCGGGGGACCGGGGCCGACGGTGGCGGCGGCGCCCTTCCTTCCGTGCCGGCGGGCCGGGCCCGGTGGCGGCGGTCCGTCGGCCGCGGGGGCGGAGCCTGGGGGCGTCCCGGTTCCGGTCGGGGCGCCCCCAGGGGTCTATCCCACCCGTACGAGGCCCTCCGGCACCAGATGCAGGGCGACGAGTCCGTCACGGACCAGGCCGGCGTAGACGGTGGCGCCGTGCACCGAGGTGTGCGTGTTGTCCCGTTTCTCGTTGTAGAGGTACAGGGCCTTGGATCCCTCCACGCCCAGGGACTCCACCAGGGCCTTGGTCCTCGCCGTGAGGTCGATCAGCGGGACGTCGTGCGCCGCGGCGACCGAGCGGACGACGGCGGGGTGGTCGACACCGAGGCCGTTGACCAGCAGGGCGGTTCCGTTGTTCAGCGTGCCGTCGGCGTTGAACCAGCGGCGCACGATCGGGGTGAGGAGGACCGGCTCGCCGCCCCTCGCCCGGACGCCGGCGACCAGCGTTTCCAGGTTCGCCCGGTAGGTCGCCTCGTCGGTCGTCTTGTCGTTGTGGGCGAGCTGGATCAGCACCAGGTCGCCGCGGTGGATCCGCGGCTGGACGGTGGCCCACAACTGCGGGTTCCCCAGATAGGTGACCGTGCTCTCCCCGGAGTCCGCGTGGTTGGCGACGGAGACGCCCTTGCGCAGGTACTGCGGGAGTTGCTGGCCCCAGCCGGAGTACGGGTCGCCCGGCTGGTCGCAGACCGTGGAGTCGCCGACGAGGAAGATCTGGCGGGGGTGCCGGGCGGGGGTGACGCGGATGTCGGCGAGGGCGGGGGCCGAGCCGCCGAGGACGAGGTCCAGGCCGGGAGTTCCGTCGGCGCCGGTCGGTTCGCCCTCGGGTGTGCGGACGTTCACGGTGAAGCTGCGTGCGACGCGCCCGCCCGCCGCGACGGCGGTCTCGGGGAGCAGGGCACGCCGGGTCTCGCCGCCGACGGCGGTGCTCGACGCGGCCTCGCCGCCGAGGAGGACCTTCACGTCGTAGGTGCCGGGCGGTACGTCGAAGTGGCAGGCGGTGGTGGTGCAGCCGGCGATGCCGAGCGGCGGGCCCGCGGCGTCGTCGGCCCGGGCGGCGGGTACGGCCGTCAGGGCGGTGGCCAGGGCCAGCGCCGCCGGCACGGCGGGGGTGAAACGTCTCACTTGCGGCTCCTCGGTCGCGGCAACAGGACCTGGCGGAGGACCGTACCCCCTCCGGCAAGCGCTTTCTAGACCTCGGGACCATTTCGCGGGATTGCCAACTCCCTCCCGACGAAAGCCCTTTCGCGAAATCGATTCAACTGCCGCGCTGCCCCGTCACCCGCACCCCCACACCTCCCGAAGGAGGCACCCCCGAGCGGTCTGCTGGTGCACTTCCGGCTCACCGCGGCCCAGGCCGCCGCCGCGCACACCCTGCGGATCGGCGTGACGACGGCCTACGCGGACGGCCGCCCGCAGGTCGTCGTCAACGACACCCGGACCTCGGCCGTCCCCTCCCCGCTGGCCCGGCCGAACACGCGGTCGCTGACCAACGGTTCCCACCGGGGCGACAACCACACGTTCACCCACAGCGTCCGGCGAGCGCCCGGCGGACGGACACCGGTCAGTGCAACGTGCTGAAGATCAATGCGGTGAGCGGTTCGGGGACGACCGGCTTCCTCGGCGCGGGGACCGCCTTCGACGCGATCGACCTCCTGGCCTGACCAATCTGAGCGAACGTCAGGTGCCGGGCGTCCACTGCTGGTTCGTGCCTCCGTTGCAGATGTACGTGATGACGGCGGCGGAGTCGGCGGTGGACGCGCCGTTCACGTCCAGGCACTCGCCGCTGGCGCGGGACCTGACGTTGACGTAATTGCCCGACGCGGTGAGCAACCACTGCTGGGCGGTGGCCGTGGCGTCGCAGTCCTCCTGGGTGACGGTGTTCGCGTTCTCCCGCACGCAGAGGGAACTGTTCCTGACGACCAACTGGTAGTAGCCGCTTCCGACCGGCTTGAACCAGTACTTCTGGTTGCCGCCGCCGTTGCATTCGTACTGCTTGATCTGCGCGCCCTGCCAGAGGGACTGGCCGGTGACGTCGGCGCACCTGGCGGAGTGCCGGGCGATCAGCGTGTGGTACGTGGCGCTCGTGCCGGTGACCGTGCCCGCGGCCGTGTCGATCGTGACCTCCGGGGACCAGGTCAGGGACATCGAGGTCGAGGTCGGGAAGGTCACCGGCAGCCACACGGAGCGGGAGTCGTTGACGGTCCCGCCGAAGGAGTTCCCCCAGCGGTCGCCCAGGTAGAGGTAGGAGGTGCCCGAATTGCCCTGCACCGGCAGGACGTACGCCGTCTGCGAGCCGAACGCCGTCGGGTCGCCGACGTTCGTCATCGCGGACCAGGGCCCGGCCGGCGAGGTGGCGGTGGCGTACTGCTGCTGGTTGGGGCTCCAGCCGGTCGCGCCCGAGGTCAGCATGAAGTAGACGTTCCCGCGCTTGAACAGCGCCGGGGCCTCGCGGTGTCCGCCGTGCCAGGGGTCGGCGACCAGGCCGGCGACACCGGTGTAGTCGGCGGTGAGCCGGTAGATGTGGAGGTCGTAGTTCTCGCGGGCGGCGGAGACCATGTACCCGGCCCCGTCGGTGTCGACGAAGACGGTGATGTCGCGGGACATGTGCTGTCCGAGCGGGCGGAAGCTGCCCTGCCACGCGTAGTCGCCGTCCACGGTGTCGGAGACGGCGACGGCGGCGCGGGCCTCGCCGTAGTCGGTGCCGTTCTCCTTGTGCATCCACATGACGAACTTGCCGGTGGACGCGTTGTACATGACCTTCGGCCGCTCGATGTTGGCGCTGGCCAACTCCGGGTCGCTCGCCTCGGTCAGGACGTGGTTGCGGAACTCCCAGTTCTTCAGGTCGGTGGACCGGTAGGCGTCCACGTACCGGAACGTGTTGTCGGCGTTGCGGTTCTCGCCGAACCAGTAGTAGTGGGTGCCGACTTTGAGCACCCCGCCGCCGTGGGCGTGCACGGGGTTGCCCGAAGTGTCGCTGAAACGGGTGCCGTTGGCGATGGTCTGGGGGGCGGCCTGCGCCGGACCCGCGGTGGCGAGGGCGCCGGTCAGCGCCAGACAGAGGGCGAGCAGGACCGCGTACGCACGTCTCATGTCACGCACTTCCCTTCGAGGAAGCGGGGGCGGGCCGCATGCGGCCGCCTCTCGCCCGGGGGCCGTTGCCGCCACGAGCCGCCTCCGGGCGTCCGAGACCGCGAACGGCATGTGGAATGAAGAACGCCGAAAAGGTAAGGGCGCCCCGCGAGGAGGTCAACGGGTCCGACGGGACAAGGGGGAAGGCCCTTTCGGTCCGGTTCGGGCAGCGCTTCCACCACGCCCCTCCGCAGCCCTCCACACCGGTCCTCCGGTCACCCGGTCGGCGCGGTCGGCGCGGTCGGCGCGGTCGGCGCGGTCGGCGCGGTCGGCGCGGTCGGCGCGGTCGGCGCGGTCGGCGCGGTCGGCTCCGGCGTCTCCCGGCGGCCGCGCAGCCACACGTACACCGGGATGCCCGCGAAGAGGAACAGCGTGCCCTGGTAGACGGCGGCGTAACCGGCTCCCGCGATCAGCCAGAAGGAGAAGGCGAAGGAGAGGGCGGCCACGACGAGGTCACGGACCAGACCCGCGGGACGGACGCGTTCGCGGGTGCCGCGGGCCAGCCAGTACAGCTGGGCCGCGGCCGACAGCAGGTACGGGACGCAGCCGGTGAACGTGGTGATGAGGACCAGCACGCGGAACGTGGTGTCGGGGCCAGCCGTGTAGTTGAGGCCGATGAGCACCGTGCCGAGGACGGCCACGGCCCACACGCCGAAGCCGGGCACCCCGCCCTTGCCGACGCGGGCGAACGGCCGCGGGAACAGTCCGTCGCGGGCGGCGGCGTACGGCATCTGCGCGGCCAGCAGGATCCAGCCGTTGAGGCAGCCGACGATGGAGGCGACGGCGACCAGGGAGATGACGGTGCCGCCCCAACTGCCGCCCGTGATCGCGTTCACGGCGTCGGCGAAGGGAGCTCCGGAGTCGACGAGCCGCTCGTGCGGGACCAGGCCGAACACGGCGACCGTGCCCAGCAGGTAGACGAGCGCGGATCCCAGCGTGCCGAGGACGCTCGCCCGGCCGACGGTGCGTTCGGGGTCGTCGACCTCGCCCGCGCTGACGGCGGCCGACTCCACGCCGAGGAAGCTGTAGAGCAGGAGGGCGGCGGAGGCGGCGAGGGCGCCCGGAACGCTGTCCCCGGAAGCGTTGAACGGCCCGAAGTTGTCGGTGTCGACGAAGAACAGACCGACGGTGGCGACCACGAGCAGCGGGACGAACTTCAGGACGGTCGACACGATCTGCACCGCGCCCACCCAGCGGGTGCCGGCGAAGTTGGCGGCGGCCGGCAGCCACAGCGCGGCCAGCGCGACGGCCGCTTCGAGGGCGTGGCTGCCGTGCAGCGGCACCAGCACGTCGACGTAGCCGACGACGGCGACGGCCAGCGCGGCGATGCTGACCCAGCACATCGTCCAGTACGACCAGGCGGACAGGAAGCCGGCGAAGGGGCCGAACGCGTCGCGCGGGTACACGTACAGGCCGCCGGTGACGGGGCTGCGACGGGCCAGCCTGCCGAAGAGGAGGGCGAGCAGGAGCGCGGCCGCGGAGAGGACGACGAAGGCGAGCAGGCTGACCGTGCCGTACGGGGCGACCGTCGCGGGCAGCGCGAAGATGCCGCCGCCGATGATGTTGCCCATGACGAGGGCGGTGGCGGCGGCGAGGCCGAAGCGGCGACGGCGGGGAGCGGGCGCGGGGCCGAGGCCGGTGTCCGGGCCGGTGCCGGTGCCGGTGTTCGGCCCGGTGGGGGTGTCGGGGCCGGTGGGGGTGTCGGGGCCGGTGGCCTCGGTGGTGTCGGGGGAAGTCATGGCGGGTCCGTACGGGTGCGGTGGGGCGGGGAGGCCGTGATCGTAGCCCCGTGTCCCACATCGTGGGCGATCTGTTCACCTGATGGACATACTCGGCTCGCCCGTTCCGGGTTCGACTAGCGTCGGGGCATGACCAGCGACACCCCCTCCCCATCCGGTCCCTCCGCGCACGGCAGCTCGGCCCACGCCCCTTCGGCACCGGCTTTCGGCCCGCGCCGGCCCGCCCTCGCCGAGGCGCTCGCCGCCGGGACGGTGGTCCTCGACGGCGGCATGTCCAACCAGCTGGAGTCCGCCGGACACGATCTGAGCGACGAGCTGTGGTCGGCGCGACTGCTCGCGGAGCGGCCCGAGGCCGTCACCGAGGCGCACCTCGCCTACTTCGAGGCGGGCGCGAACGTGGCCATCACCTCCAGCTACCAGGCGACTTTCGAGGGCTTCGCGAAGCGCGGGATCGACCGTGAGGAGGCGGCCCGGCTGCTCGCGCTGAGCGTGGAACTGGCTCAGGAGGCAGCCCGGCAGGCCCGGGACGGGGGCGTTCGCCGGCCGTTGTGGGTGGCGGCGTCGGTGGGGCCGTACGGGGCGATGCTCGCGGACGGCTCCGAGTACCGGGGCCGTTACGGGCTGACGGTGGACGAGCTGGAGCGGTTCCACCGGCCTCGGCTCGAGGTGCTGGCGGCCGCCGGGCCGGACGTGCTGGCGCTGGAGACCGTGCCGGACGCGGAGGAGGCCGAGGCGCTGCTGCGGGCGGTGCGCGGACTGGGCGTGCCGGCCTGGCTGTCGTACAGCGTCGCGGGCGACCGCACTCGCGCCGGGCAGCCGCTGGAGGAGGCGTTCGCCCTGGCCGCGGGGGCGGACGAGGTGATCGCGGTCGGTGTGAACTGCTGTGCCCCCGAGGACGTCGAGGGTGCCGTGACGACGGCGGCACGGGTGACCGGCAAGCCGGTCGTCGTCTACCCCAACAGCGGCGAGGCCTGGGACGCCGGGGCCCGCGCCTGGAACGGCCGTTCCACGTTCGCCCCCGAGCAGGTCCTCGCCTGGCGGGACTCGGGCGCCCGGCTGATCGGTGGCTGCTGCCGGGTCGGTCCGGACGCGGTCGCGTCGATCGCGCGGACGCTGACCGTGGCGTGACCGGCCCGGAGCCGTGACCCCGGCGCGGACGGCCCGGCGGGGGCGTCCGTGGAGCGGTGCCGGCCGGGTCCCCGGGCGGGCGACCCGGGGTCAGTCCCGGCCGGCACCTCCGGCGCGGCGCAGACGGCGGACCACCGCGCGCACCTCCGTGCCGCGCAAGGTCCGGCCGGGCCGGATGCCCGAGGGGGGCGACGGCGGAGGTGTCCCGGCCTCGCGAACGTCCTCCGGCCCTCCTCGCCCTTCCGGCCCTCCTCGCCTCTCCGGCCCTTCCGGCCCTTCCCGCTCTTCCGCGGCCCGGCGGGCGTCGGTCGACCACAGAGCGAGCGCACGATCCCGTGGACCGCGTTCTGTGTACGCGATCCTGTCGCCCTCGCCGAAGACCCGCACCGGATGCGTCGAGTCCCACGGCTCCCAGCCGGGATCGCCCGTCGCGGCGAACCGCACCCACGCACCGTGCATCGCGTCGGCCAGGTCCTGCGGAGCGCCCTCCCCGGCCAGCCTCGCGGACTCGGGCAGGTCCCCCGTGCCGAAGACGAAGCCCAGCTCCAGGGCGTGGCAGGCGCCGAGGCCCGGTCGCAGCGACGGCCAGGCGAACTCGTACACGTACGACGAACCAGGGCGGGCGTCGGCCAGCCGGTGGAGCGGCAGCCGCAGCAGGTGGTCGGTGACCATCTGCCCGACCGTCTCGGCGGTCCCCGCCCCGGGGTACAGGGCCCGGTAGCCGCGCGGCACCTCGGGGCCGCAGCGGCAGCGGGCCATGGCTCCGGCCAGGGCGACGGCACCGAGACGGTCCACCCGCTCCAGCAGGCCGCCCGGGACGAGCCACAGCCGGTACTCGTCGCGGGTCCAGCCGAGCAGCAGGTCGGTGCCGCGGGCCGCGTCGCCGTCGACGAGGGCGTCGAGCGGGTGGCGCGGGACGAGGTCCCCGTCGACGACGATCCCGAAGGCGGGCCCGCCGAGCACCGGGCTGCTGAGCCGGCCGATCTCGGCCTGGGTGCGCAGCAGCAGGTCCCGGTCGACGGCGGCGAAGGCCTCGGCGGTGGCCGGGACCTTCAGCCGGTTCGCCATCCGGCGGACCATGCGCCGCACCTTGTCCCGTTCGGAGGCCTCCGGCGGCCCGCTCTGCAGCACCGCCCTGCGGAACAGGCCCTGGGCCTGCGGGGCGGCGATCAGGGCGCCGGCACTGATCGCACCGGCGGACTGCCCGGCCAGGGTGATCAGCGAGGGGTCGCCGCCGAAGGCCTCGATCGACTCGTGCACCCAGCGCAGCGCCGCGAGCTGGTCGCGCAGGCCCGGGTTGGCGGGAACGTCCGGGAACAGCCCGTAGCCCTCCACACCCAGCCGGTGGTTGACCGAGACGAACACGACGCCGTCGCGCGCGAAGTGCCGCCCGTCGTACACGGGCACCGCCGAGGATCCCCTGGTCAGCGCGCCCCCGTGGAACCACACCAGGACCGGCAGCCGCGCGCCCCGGCCGGGCTCGGGCGTCCAGACGTTCAGGTTGAGACAGTCGTCCCCCGGCACGACCGGGTCGGACAGGTACGCGGCGAAGGCCTCGGAGTACGGCGGTTTCGGCGCCGTGGGTCCGAAGGCGCCGGCGTCGCGCACGCCGTCCCAGGGCTCGGGCGGCTCCGGAGGTCCGAAGCGGCGGGGCCCGAACGGGGGCGCCGCGTACGGGACGCCCCGGAAGACCGCGACACCGCCTTCGTACCGGCCGCGCACCGCCCCGTACGGGGTGGGGGCCACGGGATCCCGCCACGTCCCGGTCCCGGGGTTCGCCTGGTCTGCCGTCATCTGCCCACCAGCCCTTCGCCGCGCTCTCGTGCTCCGGTATCACCAGAGCACCACAGCGGCACGCGGAATTCCGGCGCACGAGTCTCCCGCTGGGCCGTTCGGCGTACCCGAGGCTGTCCGGACCCGGCCGGCGCCATCCGGCCGGGGTCACCGAGGCCGCCCGGCAGACGGTGGCCGGCCCGACGGCGGACCGGACCGGCGGTGGCAGCCGGCACAGCGGCAGCCGGCGGCCGGTTCGGCGATCACAGGGCCGTGTCCAACCGATTGACCCCGTCAGACGGCCCCACCTACCGTAGAAGGCGCTTTCGGAACAGGTTTCCCGCGCACCCCAGGAGAGCCATGCCCAGCGCAGAGCCGCCCAGGGCCGTGTTCGCCATGGATCCGGTGCACCTCCCCCGGCTGTTCCCCGCTCCGCTCCTGAACCGGCTGCGGCGGACGGCCGACATCGACCCCTCGCTCGTCGTGCGGGACTTCAGCGATCCGGCCGCCGCGGCCGCGCTGGCGGAGGCCGAGGTCCTGATCACCGGCTGGGGCTGCCCCCGGCTGGGCGCGGAGGCGCTCACGGCGGCTCCCCGGCTGCGTTCCGTGCTGCACGCCGCCGGTTCCGTCCGCTCGCTGGTCGGGGAGCCCCTGTGGGACCACGGGGTCACCGTCTCCAGCGCGGTGGTGGGCAACGCCGTCCCCGTCGCCGAGTACACCCTCGCGATGATCCTGCTGGCCGGGAAGGACGCGTTCACCCACCGCGAGCGCTTCCGCCGCACGCACGCCCACCCCACCGCCGACGAGACGGCGCCCCTCGGCAATCTCGGCCGCCGGGTGGGCGTCATCGGCGCCTCGCGCGTGGGCCGCCGGCTGCTGGAACTCATGCGCCCCCACGAGTTCGAGGTCCTCCTGTACGACCCGTACGTCGTCCCCGCCGAGGCGGCCGGACTCGGCGCGCGGCTGGTGCCGTTGGAAGACCTGCTGCGCTACAGCGACATCGTCAGCCTGCACGCGCCCGACGTCCCGGAGACCCGGCACATGCTCGACCGGGACCGGCTGGCTCTCGTCCGCGACGGCGGCGTACTGATCAACACCTCCCGCGGCGCGCTGGTCGACCACGCCGCCCTCACCGACGAGCTGGTCTCCGGCCGGCTGCACGCGATCCTCGACGTCACCGAGCCCGAGCCGCTGCCCGCCGGCTCCCCCCTCTACCGGCTCCCGAACGTGTTCCTGACCCCGCACATCGCGGGTTCCCTCGGCAACGAGCTGGAGCGGCTCGGCCGCGTCGTCGTCGGGGAACTGGAACGGCTGGCCGACGGACTGCCCCTGGCCCACGAGGTGCGTCGCGCGGACCTGGCGCGGGTGGCCTGAGCCGGCCCGCCACCTTCGCGCGGACCGCCCGGGGAGTGCCCGCGGGCCACCGGCGGCGCGCCGCGGGACCCGCCCTTCGCCCCAAGAGCCGCTCAGTCGATGACGGCCACGGCCTCGATCTCGACCAGATGCTCGGGCACGTCCAGTGCCGCGACGCCGAGCAGGGTGCCCGGCGGCACCGGTGTGACCCCCAGCTTCGCGGCCGCCCGGGCGGCTCCCTCCAGGAACAGCGGCATCTTGTCGGGGGTCCAGTCGACGACGTAGACGGTGAGCTTGGCGACGTCGTCGAAGGAGGCGCCGGCACCGGCGAGGGCGGTGGCGACGTTGAGGTAGCAGCGTTCGACCTGGGCGGCGAGATCGCCCTCGCCGACGGTGACCCCGTCGGCGTCCCAGGCCACCTGCCCGGCGACGAAGACCAGCCGGGAACCGGTCCCGACGGACACCTGCCGGTAGGCGTCGATCTCCGGCAGACCGCTGGGGTTGAGCAGGGTGATGGCCATGTCGTCCGTCTCCTTCGTGAGCGCGTGCGAGCGCGGGTGAGGGCCGGGAGCGGGTGTCGGTGGAGTGCTCCACCGCACCCGTCCCGTGGTCACTTGTGGTTACTCGGAAACCGTAGGAGAGTATGGGCCGACAAGGAAGAACGCACTTTTCGGTGACTGGGGAACCAGATGGTGACCAAGCGGTACGAGGGCTCGCCCGAGGACGCGGACCTGACCCGCGCGGACTCGCTCGCGCGGGAGATCTTCTCGGACGTCGCCAACAAATGGGCGCTCCTGATCACCGAGGTGCTCGGTGACCGCACGCTGCGGTTCAGCGCGCTGCGGGACGAGATCGAGGGCATCAGCCACAAGATGCTCACCCAGAACCTGCGCATGCTGGAGCGCAACGGCCTGGTGGAGCGGACCGTCCACCCCACGGTGCCGCCACGGGTCGAGTACGCCCTGACCGAGCCGGGTCACGCCCTGCGCGTGACGATCGACGGACTGTGCGACTGGACGCACCGGTACCTCGGCCACATCGAGGCCTCACGCCGGCGCTTCGAGGAGACCTGACCGGGAACGCTCCCTACCGCCGGCCGCGGCGTCTCGTCGCGCCGCGGTGCCTGGTCGCGCCGCGGCAACCCCTGCCGCCGCCCCCACCGCACCCTCATCCGCACCGCGCGACCGTTCCCACGTCTTCACGCCACGCCGGGGCACACCTAGGATAGCAAGCGCTTTCTGCGAGCCGCCGGTCAGGGTCGGCTCCGAAAGGGCGGTGGTCGAACTTTCGCTGGCCCTCGGGCGGGCCGGAGAGGTGGTTCCCGATGGTCCGCACGGGCAGTGCGAGCGTGGCGGCCGGGCCGACCCTGGCGGTCGTGGCCCGCGAGGCGGGGGTGTCCGTGCCCACCGCCTCGAAAGTGGTCAACGGCCGCGAGGACGTGGCTCCCGAGACCCGACGCCGTGTCACCGAGGCGCTGGACCGGCTCGGTTACGTGCGCAGACCCCGTTTCGACCCGACGAAGCCGCCCCGGCTGGTCGATCTCGTGGTGCGCTCCCTGGCCAGCTCCTGGTCGGGTGCGGTGTTGCACGGCGTGGAGGAGGCGGCGCACGACGCCGGCCTGGACGTGGTCGTCTCGGCCACCCTGTCCCGTACCCGGGCGGGCCGTCCGGAGCGGGGCTGGCTGGACAAGATCATCGCGCGCGGTTCGGCCGGCGTGCTGTTCGACCTGGCCGAGCTGACGGAATCCCAGTACCTGTGGCTGGAGCAGCACCGGATCCCGTTCGTGATGATCGACCCGGTGCTGGAGCCGCCGCCGGGCGTGGTGTCGGTGGGCGCGGCGAACTGGCAGGGGGGCGTGACGGCGACCGAGCACCTGCTGGCCCTCGGTCACGAGCGGATCGCGGTGATCGCCGGAGCGCGCCGCAGGATGTGCAGCACCGCCCGCGTGGCCGGTTACCGTTCCGCCCTGGCCGCGGCGGGCCTCGGTCACCGCCAGGAGTACGTCCGCCACGCCGGCTTCGACGAGTCCGTGGCCCGTCACCGCATGCACGAGCTGCTCGACCTTCCCGAGCCGCCGACGGCAGTCTTCGTGTGCTCCGACCGGATGGCGCTGGGTGTCTACGAGGCCGTGGCGGAACGGGGATTACGGGTACCGGACGACATCAGCGTGGTCGGCTTCGACGATCTGCCCGAGTCCCGCTGGACCACGCCGGCCCTGACGACCGTCCGCCAGCCGCTGGCCGAGATGGCGGCGACGGCTCTGCGGCTGCTGGTGCGGATGATGGACGGCGAGCACCCGGAGGGGACCCGCACGGAGCTGTCCACACGGCTGGTGGAGCGAGCGAGCACCGCGCCGCCGGGTCGGTGACGCAACCGACGGGACTGTCCGCGCCCCGCTGACCACGCTCGGCACCGGCCTCGCCCTCCGCGAGGGGCCGGCGGGCCTGTCGTGCACGGTGGCCACGCCGAACGGCCCGGTCACCTTCACCTGGCGGGCGGGACGGGCCCGGCGGACAGGCCCCGCGCACCACGGCATGTCCGTTTCCTTCAAGACCCCTCGGACGGGCCCTGCCTACGGTGGGCCGCATGAGTCCACGATTCGATGCCATCGGCCTGGTCGTCTCCGACATGGCCGCCTCCGTCGTCTTCTACCGCCGGCTCGGCTTCGCGTTCCCCGAGGGCGCCGAGCGGGAGCCGCACGCCGAGGCCGTGCTGCCGGGCGGGCTGCGACTGCTGCTGGACACCGAGGAGACCGTCCGGTCCTTCCACCCCGACAGGCGGACCCCGGCCCGGGGCGGCCGGCACTCCCTCGCGCTGCGCTGCGAGGACCCGGCCGAGGTCGACGCGGTGTACGGGGAACTGGTGGGGGCCGGGTACGCGGGCGAGCTGAAGCCGTGGGACGCCTTCTGGGGGCAGCGGTACGCCGTCGTACAGGACCCGGACGGTCACGAAGTCGACCTGTTCGCACCCTTGACCGGTTCCTGACCGGTCCCTGACCCCTCGGCCCCGGCTCCCCGGCCCAGCAGCACCGTCGGCGTCATGCCGCTCAGCGCCTTGACGTCCCGGGCGAAGTGCGCCTGGTCGGCGTAGCCGGCGCGGGTCGCGGTGTCCGCGTACGGCACACCCCGCCGGGCCAGGGCCAGGGCGCGCTGCAGCCGCAGGACGCGGGCCAGCGTCTTGGGGCCGTAGCCGAAGGCGTGCAGGGAGCGTCGGTGCAGCTGCCGCGGGCCCAGTCCGAGTTCGTCCGCGACGGTGGCGACCGGGCGGCCCTTCGCGAGGGCGGCCACCAGTCGGCGCAGCTCGGGGTCGGGCGGGGCGGCCCGCTCCAGCGCCAGTTCCTCCAACGCGGCCGCCGGGTGCGTCGCGGCCTCGATCCCGGCGCGCAGCCGCCGTACCGTCGCCGCGGGCCACAGGTCGGTCAGCTCCACCCGCCGGTCGCGCAGTTCGTGGGCGGGCACGCCGAGGAGGGCGGGCGCGGTACCGGGGTGGAGGCGCACACCCGCCCAGGCCGTGGCCGGGCCGTCGGGGAGATGCGCACGGGTGTCGGGGCCGGCGACGATCAGCCTGCCCTCGTTCCACAGCAGGTCCATGCAGCCGTCGGGCAGCACGGGACGCGGGACACCGCCCGTCGGGGTGCTGGTCCACACCACCGCACCGGGGAGCCGGGAGGGCCGTTCCTCGTACACCGGACCCAGGCTACGCGCCGCCCCGCCGCGGTCCGCGGGCCGCGCGGCAGCGCCTCACCCCTCGGGGGGCCGGCACTCCTCCCCGCCCCCGCTCCCCTTCGGCGAGGTCTTCGCGTGGGTGCGCAGGCGGCCCGTGACGTCCTCCGGGGGCAGGAACCGGGACCACCGTTCGGGGAACTCGGAGGGCATGTCGGGGTCGTCGGGGTCCTCGTGGATGCGGGCGGCGGCCACCCGGGCGACGTACTCGGCGGCCTCCTCCTGCCGCAGCCGCTCGTTGGCGTCGCGGGCGGCGGCCGTCGCGGCGGCCGGCCAGACGCGGTCGATGGCGGCGTTCATCGCGGCGCCGACGAGCACGGCGAACGCGGACACACCGATCCACAGCAGGACGGCGACGGCGGCGGCGAGGGAGCCGTAGATGGTGGCCCCCTCGATGGTGTTCTCCAGGTAGATGCGGAGCAGGAAGCTGCCGAGCACCCACATGGCGAGGGCGACCAGCGCGCCGGGCACGTCCTCGATCCACGGGGAGCGCACCGGCACGGACACGTGGTAGAGCGTGGTCAGGAAGGCGATCGACAGGACGATCACGACGGGCCAGTAGAGGACCTGGACGACCGTCGCCGACCACGGCACGATCCGTACGACGGCGTCGGGTCCGGCGACCATCAGGGGCAGCGCGACCGCGCCGAGCAGCAGCGCGGCGACGAACAGCAGGAACGCCACCAGGCGGGTCTTGACGATGCCGCGCACGCCGTCGAGGCCGTACATGACGGTGATCGTGTCTATGAAGACGTTCACCGCGCGCGAGCCGGACCAGAGGGCGAACAGGAAGCCGATGGAGATGACGTCGGGGCGGCCGCCCTTCATCACGTCGTCGAGGATCGGCTGGGCGATCTGCGCGACGCCCTTCTCGGACAGGACGGTGCGCGAGGCGTCGAGGAGGTTGGCCTCCAGGCTGCTGATGGTGTCGGTGCCGGTCCAGTCGTCGACGTAACCGAGCAGGCCGATGAGGCTGAGCAGCAGCGGAGGCACCGACAGCAGCGTGAAGAAGGCGGCCTCGGCGGCGAGGCCGAGGATGCGGTACTCGATGCAGGAGTTGACGGTGTCCTTGACCAGCAGCCAGGCGGTCCTGCGCTTGGAGACGTTGCGGTAGAGGGCACGCGCCCGATGGAGACGCCCGCCGGGTGCCTCGGGTTGCTCGGGTGACTGACTTGCTGGCTGCACGCCTTAAAGGTATCCGCCGTGCGGGGCCGCGCTCACCTCCGGTGGGGTCGTCACCACAAGCCGGGCCGGCGACCCGTCCCCGGTCCGCCCCGGTCCGCCCCGATCCGCCCCGGTCCGCCTCTGATCAGCCCCGGTCCGCCTCTGATCCGTCCTCGTGCCGGGCCGGCGGGCGCGTGCCGTGCGGCGCGTTCCGGGCCCGCACGGCCATGACGGGTGTGCGCGCGGGTACCTTCCCGGTATGGCAGGCAGTACGCACACCGTGACCAACCAGCCCCCTCCCCTCCTCGGGCACGACGTCTACGGCACCGACCGGGCCCTGGTGGCCGCGGTGGAGCGGCACCTCGATCCGGAGCTGCTCGACGAGGCGCGCGGCGAGCTGTCGGGGCTGGGCCGGGCCGCCGGGTCGGCGCAGCTCCACGAGTGGGCGGTGCAGGCGAACGAGAATCCGCCCGAGCTGCGCACGCACGACCGCTACGGGCACCGCGTCGACGAGGTCGCCTTCCATCCCGCGTGGCACCGGCTGCTGGGCAAGGGGGTCGGCGCGGGGCTGACCGCGGCCTGGACGCGTCCGGGCGGACACGTGCGGCGGGCGGCGGCCTTCCTGGTGTGGACGCAGGTGGAGGCCGGCAACGGCTGTCCGCTGTCCATGACGCACGCGGCGGTACCCGCACTGCGCACCGACCCGGAGCTGGCGGCCGAGTGGGTGCCGCGGCTGACGTCCACGGTCTACGAACGGGAGCTGCGGCCCGCCCGGCACAAGGCGGGGGCGTTGTTCGGGATGGGGATGACGGAGAAGCAGGGCGGCAGCGACGTCCGGGCGAACACCACGTCCGCGCGGCCGCTGGCCGAGGCCGGAACCTATGTGCTGACGGGGCACAAGTGGTTCTGTTCGGCACCGATGTCGGACGGTTTCCTGGTGCTGGCGCAGGCCGCGGAGGGGGTGACGTGCTTCCTGGTGCCGCGGGTGCTGGAGGACGGCACGCGCAACCCGTTCCTGATCCAGCGCCTCAAGGACAAACTGGGCAACCGGTCGAACGCCTCCGCCGAGGTGGAGTTCGACGGGACGTGGGCGCGCCGGGTCGGCGAGGAGGGGCGCGGGGTGCGCACCATCATCGACATGGTGGCGGCGACCCGTCTGGACTGTGTGCTGGGGTCGGCGGGGCTGATGCGGGCGGCCGTCGCGCAGGCGGTGCACCACTGCGCGTACCGGGAGGCGTTCGGCGGGAAACTCCTCGACAAGCCGTTGATGCGCAACGTGCTGGCCGATCTCGCGCTGGAGTCGGAGGCGGCGACGGTTCTCGGCCTGCGGCTCGCGGCGGCCTGCGACGACGACGGCGAGCAGGAGCGGGCGCTGCTGCGGATCGCGGTGCCGGCCGCCAAGTACTGGGTGACCAAGCGTTGTACGCCGGTGACGGTGGAGGCCGCGGAGTGCCTGGGCGGCAACGGGTACGTGGAGGAGTCGGGGATGCCCCGGCTGGTGCGCGAGTCGCCGCTGAACTCGGTCTGGGAGGGCGCGGGCAACGTCCAGGCGCTGGACGTGCTGAGGGCGTTGCGGCGCGAGCCGCAGGCGCTGAACGCCTTCCTCCAGGAGGTGGGGCAGGCCCGCGGGGCGGATCACCGGCTGGACGCGGCGATCAAGGACCTGCTGACCGAACTGGCCGATCTGGACGGCGCGGAGGCGCGGGCGCGTCGCATCGCGGAGCGGTTCGCGCTGGTGTTGCAGGGATCGCTGCTGGTCCGGTTCGCGCCGCCGGAGGTGGCCGACGCGTTCTGCGCCTCGCGGCTGGGCGGCGACGGCGGCGCCGCCTTCGGGACGCTGCCCCACACGCTGGATCTGCGGGCGCTGGTGGAGCGGGCCCGGCCCGTGCCGTGACCGGCGGGAACAGGATCGCCGTGCCGTGACCGGCGGGAACAGGATCGCCGTGCCGTGACCGGCGGGAACAGGAGCGGGGGTGGTGCCGCGCCGACACGGCACCACCCCCGCGGCACGGCCCTGCGAGGCCGGGCACGCCGCTCGGGACGGCGTGCCACGAGTTCCGGACAGCCGGTGGACGTCGGCCAGGGCGGCAGGGGGTCGCAACGCGGGGGAACCCGCTGACCGGACTGTGCCCCTCCGCCACCGGTGGACGGCAGTACGGACTCCCGGCCGGACCGGAAACGGTCGGCGCGGGAGCTTGGCATCCGGTCCTCCGTCCGCGTGCTCACCGGGAGGCCCCGTGGTCACGGCTCCGGTGGGCCGGTGACCGGGAGCGGACCCGGCCCGTGTCCGGGAGCGGACCCGGCCGGTGTCCGGGAGCGGACCCGGCCGGTGTCCGCCCGTCGGAGGCCGGACGCGCACCCCGGCGTGGTCTCCGCCCGCCCGTGACCGGGGCTTTCACAGCCTGCGCGGGCGCGCGTCACAACAGCTTCCGTACAGATACGAAGTCTTCGCCCCCGGCGGACGCCGACTGCCGTAGCATCCCCCTACGGGTCACCCCACCTGCTCCTCGGGCAACGCAAGGATCGTCAGGCGCAGTTGGCCCGCCTCGGGAGGACGAATGAAGCAGCGTGGCCGACATCGCCGGCGCAGGCGGGGCAGGGTGCTGCGCGGTTTCCTGACGGGAACCGCCCTCGCGCTCACCGCGGCCGCCACCATGATCAGTGCTTCCCAGGCCACCGTCTCCGACGGCCCCGGCGCCCTGGAACCGCTCACGTCGTCCGCCGACACGGCCGCGTTGCGGCTGACGGAGGAGGCGGTGGCGCCGGCCTCCCTGGACAGGCTCGCCGCGGGGATGGGCCCGTCGATCGGTGTCGGCGAGGCGCTGAGCGGCGCCACCCGTTCGCTGCGCGACGCGGCCGACTGCACCGAGGGCGAGCGCGACGCGCTGCCCGTCTCCCCGACGGCCACCCGCGCGTACTGCTGGAACGCCGACGACACCGCCGGCTGGGAGCCGGGCGCCGTCACCACCTCCGGCGACGCGGACGACGACGGCCTGTGGGGCGCGCACCGGGTGGTCGTCTCCGGCTGGTCGCGCGGCTCCGGCCCGGTCGCCGACCGCGGTCTGGCCCGGGTGGCGTTCGTGGACGCGGACCACATGGACCGGCTCTCCTACACCTGGGCGCTGCTGGCCGTCCCCGTGGACGGGGGCCGCGACTACCGGGGCCTGGTCTCCCGGGTCTCCGGCATGGTCTGGTACCAGGACAAGCTGCTGGTGACCGCCGGCGACGGGGACCGGGCCGCGCTGTACGTGTACGACGTCAACCGCATCCACCGGGCCACGGTCGCCGGTGCGGCGGTCGGCCGGGTGCCCGGCGGCTGGTCGGCGCACGGCGCCCCGTACGTCCTGCCGGCCGTGGCCTCCTACCGGCTGAGCGGCGGCTCCGGTGCCCCGCGCCCGGCCACCGTGTCCCTGGACCGCAGCACCGCGCCGGACACCCTCGTCGCCGGGGAGTGGACTCTCGACGACGGCGACCGGGGCGCCCGGCTGTGGCGGTACGCCTTCGACACCGCGCCCGGCCGGGCCGGTCTCCTCGCCGGTGACCCGGCGGGGCGGGTCGGCGTGACGCAGGCGTACCGGACCGAGGCGAAGGGGGTGCGCGGTGTGCTGGCGTACGAGGACGGCTGGTACGTGAGCCGGGGCGGCGCCGAGGACGGGCGCGGGACGCTGTGGCGGCAGGACGAGGACGGCGCCCGGGCCGCGCGCTGCGGCGCCGACGACAGCCGGGACTGCTGGAGCCCGCGAACCGAGTCCCTGTCGTACTGGGCCCAGACCGGCGACGTGTGGACGCAGTCGGGCCGGGTGCTGTTCGCGCTGCCGCTGGCCTCGATCGACAGATCCGCGGAGTAGATGATTCCCTGACGGGCATGACCGACATCCCCGTGACCACCTGGTCCCTGGAGCAGACCGCGCCGGGCGACCTCCGGCCGGCCGCCGCGCCCGAGGGCGACGTGCGGATCGTGCGCTCCGCGGTGGCCTCGCCCGAGTTCAGCCGTTTCCTGTACGCCTCCGTCGGCGGTGACATCCGCTGGATCGACCGGCTGGGCTGGTCGTACGCGCGGTGGCAGGAGCACCTGGGCCGGCCGGGCGTGGAGACCTGGGTGGCGTACGACCGGGGGACGCCCGCGGGGTACGTGGAGCTGGAGCCGCAGGACGACGGGGCCGTCGAGATCGTCTACTTCGGGTTGATCCCGGCCTTCCGCGGGCGGCGGATCGGCGGCCATCTGCTGTCGTACGGGGCCGCGCGTGCCTGGGACCTCGCGGACCGCTGGCCGGGACTGCCGCAGACGAAGCGGGTGTGGCTGCACACGTGCAGCCTCGACGGCGAGCACGCGATGGACAACTACCGGCGCCGCGGGTTCAGGCTGTTCGACACCACGGTCGAGGAGAAGCCCGAGGTGGCCGCTCCGGGCCCCTGGCCGGGCGCATACCCCGTCTGAACTGCGTCGACAAGACATCACGCACGGCATGTGACCGACACCACCCTGGTCTCACATAACGGGACCAGGGTGTCCACATGACGGACGAAGCTGGACTGTGTCCAGATCGCCGTGACACGCTTCCGTCATGTCTGGAACTGGAATTGCCTTGGTGAGTCGGCGGCACGTCGATCTCGGCCGCATGTCCAGCGCCATCTGTCCGGCGAGCTGACGAGCCGAAGCCCCGCCGACAGCCCTCTCCAGCCTCCCCTCCGCGCAACGACGCGCACGCGTGCCCCCGTGCGCCCCCGCCTGCGCAGGTCAGGGCCGCCCGCCCGGCACCCGACCACCGTTCCTCATGGACGGCGCCACGCGCCGTCCCCTTCCCGTCACTGTCCCGAAGGACGTATTCACGATGGCCGCCACCCCCGACAACCCTGCCGCCTCAGCGCCCCGCCGCAAGGTGAGCCGTCACCGCGGCGAGGGTCAGTGGGCCGCGGGGCACTTCACCCCGCTCAACGGCAACGAGCAGTTCAAGAAGGACGACGACGGTCTCAATGTGCGGACACGCATTGAGACGATCTACTCCAAGCGCGGCTTCGACTCGATCGACCCCAGCGACCTGCGCGGGCGGATGCGCTGGTGGGGGCTCTACACCCAGCGCAAGCCCGGGATCGACGGCGGCAAGACCGCGATCCTGGCGCCGGAGGAGCTGGACGACGAGTTCTTCATGCTGCGGGTCCGGATCGACGGCGGCCGGCTCACGACGCGGCAGCTGCGGGTGATCGGCGAGATCTCGCAGGAGTTCGCGCGCGGCACCGCGGACATCACCGACCGGCAGAACGTGCAGTACCACTGGATCCGCATCGAGGACGTGCCGGAGATCTGGAACCGCCTGGAGGCGGTCGGTCTGTCCACCACCGAGGCCTGCGGTGACACGCCCCGCACCATCCTCGGCTCGCCCGTCGCCGGCATCGCCGAGGACGAGATCATCGACGGCACCCCGGCCATCGAGGAGATGCACCGCCGGATCGTCGGCAACCCGGCCTTCTCGAACCTGCCCCGCAAGTTCAAGACCGCCGTCTCCGGTTCGCCGCTGCTGGACGTGGCGCACGAGATCAACGACGTCGCCTTCGTCGGCGTCGAACACCCCGAGCACGGCCCCGGTTTCGACGTGTGGGTCGGCGGCGGCCTGTCCACCAACCCGAAGATCGGCGTCCGGCTCGGCGCCTGGGTGCCGCTGGACGAGGTCCCGGACGTGCACGAGGGCGTCGTCTCCATCTTCCGCGACTACGGCTACCGGCGGCTGCGCAACCGCGCCCGCCTGAAGTTCCTGGTCGCCGACTGGGGCCCGGAGAAGTTCCGCCAGGTCCTGGAGGACGAGTACCTGCGGCGCAAGCTCGTCGACGGCCCCGCCCCCGCCCAGCCCGTCGAGCGCTGGCGCGACCACGTCGGCGTGCACCGCCAGAAGGACGGCCGTTTCTACGTCGGTTTCGCACCGCGCGTCGGCCGCGTGGACGGCGCCACCCTGACGAAGATCGCGGAGCTGGCCGAGGCGCACGGCTCGGGCCGGGTCCGGACCACCGTCGAACAGAAGATGATCATCCTCGATGTCGAGGAGGACCGGGTCGAGTCGCTGGTCGAGGCCCTCGGGGCGCTGGACCTGACCGCCAAGCCCTCCCCGTTCCGGCGCGGCACGATGGCCTGCACCGGCATCGAGTACTGCAAGCTCGCCATCGTCGAGACCAAGCAGCGCGGTTCCACCCTGATCGACGAACTCGAGCGCCGGATCCCGGAGTTCGACGAACCGATCACCATCAACCTCAACGGCTGCCCGAACGCCTGCGCCCGCATCCAGGTGGCGGACATCGGTCTCAAGGGCCAGTTGGTCCTCAACGATGCGGGCGAGCAGGTCGAGGGCTTCCAGGTGCACCTGGGCGGAGCGCTCGGTCTCGAGGCCGGTTTCGGCCGCAAGGTCCGTGGTCTGAAGGTCACCTCGGACGAACTGCCCGACTACGTCGAGCGGGTGCTCAAGCGGTTCCAGGCGGAGCGCGAGGACGGCGAGCGGTTCGCCGTGTGGGCCGCGCGGGCCGGCGAGGAGGCCCTGTCGTGAGCGCGGCGAACGGAACCGAAGGACGCGGCGTGAGCGCGGCGAACGGAACCGAAGGACGCGGCGTGAACGCGGCGAACGGGACGAAGGGCGCGGCATGAGCGAGCGCGCCGCCCCCTTCCACTGCCCCTACTGCGGCGACGAGGACCTGCGTCCGGGCGAGCAGGGCCACGGCGCCTGGGAATGCGGCGCGTGCAACCGCGCATTCCAGCTGAAGTTCCTCGGGCTGCTCGCCCGGGGAGTCCGGCGCACCGACAACGGAGGGGAGGCGATATGACGACGGCTCAGGACACCCGTGCCGCCGAGGAGTTGAAGGCACTCGCCGAGCAGGCGGGCCGCGACCTGGAGGACGCCTCCGCGCTGGAGATCCTCCAGTGGGCCGTGGACACCTTCGGCGAGGAGTTCTGCGTGACCTCGTCCATGGAGGACGCGGTGGTGGCCCACCTGGCCTCCCGCGTGCGCAAGGGCGTGGACGTGGTCTTCCTCGACACCGGCTACCACTTCCCCGAGACCATCGGCACCCGGGACGCGGTCGAGGCCGTGATGGACGTCAACGTCATCACCCTCACCCCGCGGCAGACGGTCGCCGAGCAGGACGCCGAGTACGGCCCGAGGCTGCACGACCGCAACCCGGACCTGTGCTGCAAGCTCCGCAAGGTGCAGCCGCTGGAAGAGGGCCTGAAGGGCTACCGGGCCTGGGCGACCGGGCTGCGCCGGGACGAGTCCCCGACCCGGGCGGACACGCCGGTCGTCGGCTGGGACGAGAAGCGGCAGAAGGTCAAGGTCTCCCCGATCGCCCGCTGGAGCCAGGACGACGTGGACGCCTACGTCGCCGAGCACGGCGTGCTGACCAACCCCCTGCTGATGGACGGCTACACCTCCGTCGGCTGCGCCCCCTGCACCCGCCGGGTCCTGGAGGGCGAGGACGCGCGCGCCGGCCGCTGGGCGGGCCGCGCGAAGACCGAGTGCGGGCTGCACGGATGACGGGCGCCGAGACGATCCACACGACTCCCCCGGCTCCTGTCGCCACTGCTGTGACAGAAGCGATCACTGCGACCCAGGAGAATCACGTGACGACCGGAGCCACCGTCTGGCTCACGGGTCTGCCGAGTGCCGGCAAGACCACCATCGCGTACGAGCTGGCCGCCCGGCTGCGCGAGGAGGGCCACCGCGTCGAGGTGCTCGACGGCGACGAGATCCGCGAGTTCATCTCCGCGGGCCTCGGCTTCAGCCGCGAGGACCGGCACACCAACGTGCAGCGCATCGGTTTCCTCGCCGAACTGCTCGCCCGCAACGGTGTGAAGGCGCTCGTGCCGGTGATCGCGCCGTACGCCGACAGCCGCGAGGCGGTGCGGGGGCGCCACGAGGAGGGCGCGACGGCGTACCTGGAGGTGCACGTGGCGACCCCGGTCGAGGTGTGCAGCGAGCGGGACGTGAAGGGCCTGTACGCCAAGCAGGCGGCGGGCGAGCTGACCGGGCTCACCGGGGTCGACGACCCCTACGAGATCCCCGAGCGGCCCGATCTGCGGATCGAGTCCCAGAACCAGACCGTCAAGGAGTCCGCGGCGTCGGTGTACGCCCTGCTCAGCGAGAGGGGACTGGTGTGACGACCGTCGCACGGACCGAGGAGGGCACGGGCTCCCCGTACGCCCTCAGCCACCTGGACTCCCTGGAGTCGGAGGCGGTGCACATCTTCCGCGAGGTGGCGGGCGAGTTCGAGAACCCGGTGATCCTGTTCTCCGGCGGCAAGGACTCCATCGTCATGCTGCACCTGGCGCTGAAGGCGTTCACGCCGGCGCCGGTGCCCTTCGCGCTGCTGCACGTGGACACCGGGCACAACTTCCCCGAGGTCCTGCACTACCGCGACCGCACGGTCGCCAGGCACGGGCTGCGCCTGCACGTCGCCTCGGTGCAGGACTACATCGACCGCGGCATCCTCAGGGAACGCCCGGACGGCACCCGCAACCCGCTGCAGACGCTGCCGCTGACCGAGAAGATCCACACCGAGCGGTTCGACGCGGTCTTCGGCGGCGGCCGGCGCGACGAGGAGAAGGCCCGCGCCAAGGAGCGGGTGTTCTCCCTGCGCGACGAGTTCTCCCAGTGGGACCCGCGCCGCCAGCGCCCCGAACTGTGGAACCTGTACAACGGCCGGCACGCCCCCGGTGAGCACGTGCGCGTCTTCCCGCTGTCCAACTGGACCGAGCTGGACGTGTGGCAGTACATCGCCCGCGAGGGCATCGAACTGCCCGAGATCTACTTCGCGCACGAGCGGGAGGTGTTCCGGCGGGCCGGGATGTGGCTGACGGCCGGCGAGTGGGGCGGCCCGAAGGAGAGCGAGACCGTCGAGAAGCGCCTCGTGCGCTACCGCACCGTCGGCGACATGTCCTGCACCGGCGCCGTCGACTCGGACGCGCTGACGCTGGAACAGGTCATCGCCGAGATCGCCGCCTCCCGGCTCACCGAACGCGGCGCCACCCGCGCCGACGACAAGATGTCCGAGGCCGCGATGGAAGACCGCAAGCGCGAGGGGTACTTCTAAGCATGAGCACGATCACGACTGAGGAACTCGCGGCCACCACCCTGCTGCGGTTCGCCACCGCCGGCTCCGTCGACGACGGCAAGTCCACGCTCGTCGGACGGCTGCTGCACGACTCCAAGTCGATCCTCACGGACCAGCTGGAGGCCGTGGAGCGCGCCTCGGCGAGCCGCGGCCAGGAGGGTCCCGACCTCGCGCTGCTCACCGACGGCCTGCGTGCCGAGCGGGAGCAGGGCATCACGATCGACGTGGCGTACCGCTACTTCGCCACCGCGCGGCGCCGCTTCATCCTCGCCGACACGCCCGGCCACGTGCAGTACACCCGCAACATGGTGACGGGTGCCTCCACGGCCGAGCTGACGGTGATCCTGGTCGACGCCCGCAACGGGGTGGTGGAACAGACCCGCCGCCACGCCGCGATCGCCGCCCTGCTGCGCGTCCCGCACGTGGTGCTCGCCGTCAACAAGATGGACCTCGTCGGCTACGAGGAGTCCGTCTTCGCGTCGATCGCCGAGGAGTTCACGGCGTACGCCGGCGAGCTGGGCGTTCCCGAGGTCACCGCGATCCCGATCTCGGCCCTCGCCGGGGACAACGTGGTGGAGCCGTCGGCGAACATGGACTGGTACGGCGGGCCGACCTTCCTGGAGCACCTGGAAACGGTTCCGGTGAGCCACGACCTGGCGCACTGCCACGCCCGGCTGCCCGTGCAGTACGTGATCCGGCCGCAGACGGCCGAGCACCGCGACTACCGCGGTTACGCGGGCCAGATCGCCGCCGGCACGTTCCGGGTGGGCGAGCAGGTCACGGTGCTGCCGTCCGGCCGCTCCACGAGGATCGCGGGCATCGACCTGCTCGGCACCCCGGTCGACGTGGCCTGGACGACGCAGTCGGTGACCGTGCTGCTGGAGGACGACCTCGACGTCTCGCGCGGCGATCTGATCGTGCCCAGCAAGGACGCCCCGCCGACCACGCAGGACGTCGAGGCGACCGTCTGCCACGTCGCCGACCAGCCGCTGACCGTCGGCCACCGGGTCCTCCTCAAGCACGGCACCCGCACCGTCAAGGCGATCGTCAAGGACATCCCGTCCCGTCTCACGCTCGACGACCTGTCCCTGCACCCGCACCCGGGACAGCTCCTCGCCAACGACATCGGCCGGGTGAAGATCCGCACCGCCGAGCCACTGCCGGTCGACTCCTACGCCGACTCCCGGCGCACCGGCTCGTTCATCCTCATCGACCCGAGCGACGGCACCACGCTCACCGCGGGCATGGTCGGCGAGTCGTTCGCCTCCCCCGAGCCGGTCAAGGACCCGGCCGAGGACGACGGATGGGACTTCTGACGTGAACTCCACCGACTACTACTCCGCGTTCGCGAAGGAGGGCGGCCGCGTCGGCAGCGGCGCCGTCGGCAGTGGGCAGGGCGGAGTGGCGCGATGTGTGCGCTGACGTACGCGCACTGCCCGCGCGCCCGCACCCCCCACCGCCGTAGACGAAAACCTGCCGACCTCCCGGCCACGACCTGAGAGACCGTGACCGCCGGGCCGACGAGAGGAAGACCTCCCGTGCCTGCCAACCTCCCCCTCTCCCGGCTTCGTCCGGACGGGGGCAGCCCCCGTGGCCTGCTGCGCCGCGGCCTAGCCGTCATGGCCGCGCTTCCCCTGGTGACCCTCGCCGCCTGCGGCTACGGCTCCCAGGCCAAGGACGAGCCGGCCGGGCAGAAGGTCGCCGCAGGTGCGGAGAAGATCGACGGTCTCGACTCCGTCAGGATCGGTTACTTCGGCAACCTCACCCACGGGACCGCCCTCGTAGGCGTGAACAAGGGCTACTTCCAGAAGGCTCTCGGCGCCACCAAGGCGTCGTACCAGGTCTTCAACGCCGGCCCGTCCGAGATCGAGGCGCTCAACGCCGGCTCCATCGACATCGGCTGGATCGGCCCCTCCCCGGCGATCAACGGCTACACCAAGTCGGACGGCAGGAACCTGCGCATCATCGGCGGTTCCGCCTCCGGCGGCGTGAAGCTCGTCGTCGACCCGAAGAAGATCAAATCCCTGGACGACGTCAAGGGCAAGAAGATCGCCACCCCGCAGCTCGGCAACACGCAGGACGTCGCGTTCCTCAACTGGATCGCCGAGCAGGGCTGGAAGGTCGACGCCCAGAGCGGCAAGGGCGACGTCTCCGTCGTCCGCACCGACAACAAGGTCACCCCGGACGCCTACAAGTCCGGTTCCGTCGACGGCGCCTGGGTGCCCGAGCCGACCGCGTCCAAGCTGGTCGCCGAGGGCGCCGAGGTGCTGCTGGACGAGTCCGACCTGTGGCCCGACAAGAAGTTCGTGATCACGAACATCGTCGTGTCGCAGAAGTTCCTCGAGCAGCACCCGAAGGCCGTCGCGGCGGTCCTGAAGGCGTCGGTCGACGTCAACAAGTACATCGACGCCAACCCGGACGAGGCGAAGGCGGCGGCGAACGCGCAGCTGAAGGCGGACTCCGGCAAGGCACTGCCCGCAGAGGTGCTGGACCCGGCGTGGAAGTCCATCCGGTTCACCGACGACCCGCTGGCGGCCACGCTGAACAGCGAGGCCCGGCACGCGGTCGAGGCCGGCCTGCTGGAGGACCCGCGGCTGGACGGCATCTACGACCTCGCGCCCCTGAACAAGGTCCTTCAGGCCGCGGGTGAGCCCACCGTCGACGACGCCGGTCTCGGCGTCGGCTGACCACGCAACCACGAGAGTTCCCAGGAGGTGACGACCATGGCAACCATCCTCGCCAAGGCCGCCGACGGCACCGGGTCGGTGGACCACGCCGCCCGCATCGAGCATGTCTCCAAGTCCTTCGCCGGGCCCGCCGGGCCGCAGCTCGTCCTGGACGACATCACCCTCGATGTCGCGCCGGGCGAGTTCGTCACCCTGCTGGGGGCCTCGGGCTGCGGCAAGTCGACGCTGCTGAACCTGGTGGCGGGGCTCGACGCCCCGACCGCCGGCGAGATCAGCACCGCCGGGCGGCCGGCTCTGATGTTCCAGGAGCACGCCCTGTTCCCGTGGCTCACCGCGGGCAAGAACATCGAACTCGCCCTGAAACTGGGGGGAGTTCCCAAGAACGACCGGCGTGACCGCGCCGAGGAACTGCTCGAACTGGTCCGGCTGAAGGGTTCGTACGGCAAGCGGGTGCACGAGCTGTCCGGCGGTATGCGCCAGCGGGTGGCGCTGGCGCGGGCCCTCGCCCAGGACGCGCGGCTGCTGCTGATGGACGAGCCGTTCGCGGCGCTCGACGCGATCACGCGGGACGTACTGCACGACGAACTCACCCGGATCTGGGCGGAGACGGGCCTCTCGGTGCTGTTCGTCACGCACAACGTGCGGGAGGCGGTGCGGCTCGCGCAGCGCGTCGTGCTCCTGTCCTCCCGGCCGGGCCGGGTGGCGCGCGAGTGGACGGTCGGCATTCCGCAGCCGCGCCGCATCGAGGACGCTCCCGTCGCCGAGCTGTCCCTGGAGATCACCGAAGTCCTGCGTGGGGAGATCCGCCGTCATGGCCAGCACTGAGACCAGCGACCCGACGGCGAATGCCCCGGACCGCGACAACGGCATCGCGGGGGTGGAGGCGGGCCTCGACGCCCTCGAGACCTCGACAGCCGCCGGTACGTCCTTCCGGCAGACCTTCGTCAACAAGATCCTGCCGCCGATCGTCGCGATCGCGGTGGTCCTGGCGGTCTGGCAGGCGCTGATCACCTTCCGGATCGTCGACGACCCGGCGAAGCTGCCGTCCCCGTCCGACGTGGGCGCCGAGTTCCAGGACGCGTGGCTGGAGGGCAAACTCCTCGAGTACATCTGGACCAGCGTCTCGCGCGGTCTGCTGGGCTTCCTGCTGGCGCTCGCCATCGGCACCCCGCTGGGTCTGCTGGTGGCCCGGGTGAAGTTCGTGCGCGCCGCGATCGGCCCGATCCTGTCCGGTCTGCAGTCCCTGCCGTCGGTGGCGTGGGTGCCGCCCGCAGTGATCTGGCTGGGCCTGAACAACTCGATGATGTACGCGGTGATCCTGCTCGGCGCGGTCCCCTCCATCGCCAACGGCCTGGTCTCCGGCATCGACCAGGTGCCGCCGCTGTTCCTGCGGGCGGGCCGCACGATGGGCGCGACGGGGCTGAAGGGCGCCTGGCACATCGTGCTGCCGGCCTCACTGCCCGGTTACCTGGGCGGCCTGAAGCAGGGCTGGGCCTTCTCCTGGCGGTCGCTGATGGCGGCGGAGATCATCGCCTCCTCCCCCGACCTGGGCATCGGCCTGGGCGCGCTGCTGGAGAACGGCCGCAACGCCAGCTCCATGGCGATGGTGTTCGAGGCGATCATCCTGATCCTGTTCGTCGGCATCGCCATCGACCTGCTGATCTTCAGCCCGCTGGAGCGACGGGTGCTGCGCGGGCGCGGACTGCTGGTGAAGGGCTGACCCACATGCGCCGACAACCGGTCCTCCTCGTCATCGCCCACGGCAGCCGCGATCCGCGGCACGCGGCGACCGTCCACGCCCTCGTGCGGCGGGTGCGGTCGCTGCGGCCCGGGCTGCGGGTGGAGACCGGTTTCCTGGACTTCAACGTCCCTTCGGTGCAAGGGGTGCTGGAGTCGTTGGCGGCGGAGGGCGTGCGCGACGTGGTGGCGCTCCCGCTGCTGCTGACGCGCGCGTTCCACGCCAAGGCGGACATCCCGGCCGTCCTGCGGGACGCTCCGCGCCGGCTGCGGATCCACCAGGCGGAGGTGCTCGGCCCCTCCCCGCTGCTGCTCTCCGCTCTGGAGCGGCGGTTGTACGAGGCGGGGCTGACGCCCGCCGACAAGTCCTCGACCGGGGTCGTGCTGGCCTCGGCGGGGTCCACGGACCCGGAGGCGATCGCGGTGATCGCAGACATCGCGCGGGAGTGGTGGCACACCGGTTGGTGCGCCGTGCGACCCGCGTTCGCCTCCGCATCACTGCCGCGCACCGAGGACGCGGTGCGCGAACTGCGCGAGCTGGGCTGCTCCACGGTGGCGGTCGCCCCGTACGTCCTGGCCCCCGGCTTCCTCCCCGACCGCATCGCCCGGGGCGCGGCGCGGGCGGACGTCCTCGCCGAAGTCCTGGGCCCGTCGCCCGAGGTGGCCCGCGTCCTGCTGGAACGGTACGACGCGGCCCGCACCCCGATGCCGGCGGCGGTCGGGGCCTGAGGGTCCCGTCCGCGGGCGGGGGCGGGCCGGGCGGTCGGGACGGTCACGCGAAGGACAGGCCGCCCACCCGGGTCCGCTTCAGCTCGAAGAAGTCGGGTTCGGCCGCCAGCACGCGGAAGGCGTCGAAGAGTTCGGCCGCCCGCTCCCCGCGCGGGACGGCTCGCAGCACGGGCCCGAACCACACCGTCCCGTCCACGTGGATCGTCGGTGTGCCGACGTAGCCGCCGGAGTCCGGCTCGGCCCCCGCCGCGTGGGCGCGGCGGACGTCGTCGTCGTACGACGGGTCGTGGGCCGCCCCGGACAGGCCGGCGGGCAGGCCCAGTTCGGCGAGGGCGTCGGCGATCACGGCGTCGAAGTCCTTGACCCCGTGCACGTGGATGCGGGTGCCGAGAGCGGTGTGGAGGTCCCGCAGGATCGCGTCGCCGTGCTGCCGGGCCGCCGCGACGGCGACCCGGACCGGGCCGATCGAGCTGTCGACCAACGCGCGGTACCAGTCGGGCAGTTCGTTGCCCTCGTTGTGCAGGTACAGGCTCATGACCCGGAACCGGAGGTCGAGCGGGCGCTGCCGTTCGACCTCCAGCAGCCAGCGGGAGGTGATCCAGGCGAACGGGCAGGCGGGGTCGAACCAGAAGTCGACGCGGGGGCGGGCGGGGGCGGGCGTGTGGGTCATGCCGGCGACAGTAGTCCGCCATCGGGTCCTCGCCGTGGCCCGATCGGGAGCATCTTCAGTGGTCCACCCGGGTGCCCTGCCGCGGGTTCCGTCCGCTCGCCGCCGGTGCCCGTTCGAAGGGCGGCGCGTCGTCCGGCACGGGCACCGGACCGGCGAGGCCGTCGGAGCGGGGGTGGAGGGAGACGGGGCGCGGGGTTCCCCCCGAACGGACGCGGCAGGGCTCAGGGCCGGGTCATCTCGACCAGCTTGACCACGGTGTTCCAGTTGCGGGTGGTCGCGATCAGCCCCTTGGTCGTGCGGGGCCGGGAGAGCTGCTCGGCGAGCCGGGAGCGGCCGAGGCCCTCGGGGGCGTACAGGTACAGGGCGCGGTCGCCGAGCCGGAACTCCTCCGGCAGGAACGCGGCCGTGTCGATCCCCGCGAAGCGGTCGGCGTCGACGGCGGCGGAGAAGTACGTGACGTGGAGCTGTCTGGCCTCCAGGTCGGCGGCCGGGAAGGGACAGCCGTCGGCGATCGCCCTCAGGTACGCGTGGTCGCGCACGATCACGTCGACGGCGAAGCCGAACTGCTTCTCGATCGCCCGCGTCAGCTCCCGCGCGAGACCGTCCTCGTCGCCGTGGCCGGTGGCGAAGACGGCCTGGCCGCTCTGGAGGTACGTACGGACGCCGCCGTGGCCGAGGCCCTCCATCAACGTCCGCAGGGCCGCCATCGGGACCTTCCTGCTGCCGCCCACGTTGATGCCGCGCAACAGGGCGGCGTATGTCGTCGTCATCCGGACAGACTAGGCGGCCGTCGTGCCCCGTGGGGGTGGGCACGACGGCCGCGGTGGCCCGGTCCCGGCGGGGCAACGGGCCGCGGTGGTCCGGTCCGCGGATCGGGGCTGGGCGAAACTCTCGTCGATCGGCGGGGTCGGATCAACCGCTTCGCACGTTGGTGACTTGTTCAACAAGGTTGCGCAATCCCCTGCGCAGTCCCGTACGGGGACCGACCCGGCGGACCGGACAACGGGGCGTGACCCTGATCGTCGTCCCCGAGGCCCGGCGATAGATGTAGGGGGTCAGTGTCCTCCCCAGCGGTGAGACGGCGGGGTCCGAGGGGAGGAGCCGGGTGGCCCGCACCTCGTCGAACAGCACGACGAGATGGTTTTATACGCCCCCTACCTTCGAAGGGAGAGGTGGCGGCAGGGGGCTGCCACCGCACCTCGAGGGAGAAAGCCCGTCATGCGGAACGGAGATTCACGGGTGCGGGGCATCGCCGCGCGGGCCGGCGGCTGGAGTGCCCGGCACCGCTGGACGGCCGTCGGGATCTGGGTGCTGTTCGTGTTCCTGGCCATGGCGCTGGGTTCGGCGGCCGGCCGGGTCGACGTCAAGGACAGCGACCAGCTCAAGGGCGAGACGCACACCGCGGCCAGGATCATCGAGGACGCCGGGATCGAGGAGCCCGCGAGCGAGACGGTCCTCGTCCAGGCCAAGGACACGGAGCTGAAGGCCACCGACGCCGCGTTCCGCGAGGCCGTCGAGGCGGTCGTGGCGGCCGTGGAGGGCACCGGCGAGGTCACCGAGGTCACCTCGCCGTACGACTCGCGGACGATCTCGAAGGACGGCCGCAGCGCCCTGGTGCAGTTCGACGTGCGCGGCGACTCCGACACCGCCGGCGAGCGGATCGAGCCGGTCCTGAAGGCCGTCGAGGGCGTGCAGAAGGACCACAAGGCGCTGCGGATCGAGGAGATCGGCGGCGCCAGCATGATGAAGACGTTCGACGACGCGTTCGGCGACGACTTCCAGAAGGCCGAGTACTCCGCGGTGCCGGTGGCCCTCGGCATTCTGCTCATCGCGTTCGGCGCCCTGGTGGCCGCCCTGCTCCCGGTGCTGCTCGCGGTCACCGCGATCATGGCGACGATGGGCCTGATGGGCGTCGTCAGCCACGTCATGCCGATGAGCGACACCGCCAACTCCGTGATGCTGCTGGTCGGCCTGGCCGTCGGCGTCGACTACTGCCTGTTCTACCTGCGCCGCGAGCGCGAGGAGCGCGAGGCGGGCCGGGACGGGCAGACCGCGCTGCGGATAGCCGCCGCGACCAGTGGCCGGGCGATCATCGTCTCCGGCGTCACCGTGTGCGTGGCGATGGCGGGCATGCTGTTCACCGGGCTCGCCGAGTTCGAGGCGATGGGTCTGGCCTCGCTGATGGTGGTGGCGGTGGCCATGGTCGGCTCCGTGACCGTGCTGCCCGCGCTCCTGTCGCTGCTGGGCGAGCGGGTCGAGAAGGGCCGCATCCCCTTCCTGCGGCGCCGTGCCCGCAACCGCAAGGGCGGTGGCGAGAGCCGGTTCTGGTCGGCCGTCCTCAAGGGCGTCCTCGCCAGGCCCCTGGTCTCCGTGCTCGTCGCGGCCGGCGCGCTGCTGGCCATCGCGGCCCCCGCGCTCGGCATGAAGACCCAGAACCTCACCCTGGACCAGGAGTTCGGTGACTCGCTGCCCATCGTGCAGACCTACAACCGGGTCAACGAGGCCTTCCCCGGCGGCTCCGACCCGGCCGAGGTGGTCGTCCACGCGAAGGACATCAACGCCCCCGAGGTGAAGTCCGCGCTCGCCGACTTCCGCGAGCGGGCGATCAGTTCGGGCGCCTCCCGCGGCCCCGTCGAGATCAAGCTGCACGACGCGCAGAACATCGCCTTCGTGTACGTCCCGCTGGTCGGCGGTTCCGACCTGGACAAGGCGGGCGCGAGCCTGGACAAGCTGCGCGACGACGTACGTCCCGCGACGCTCGGGAAGGTGGACGGTGTCGAGGCGCCGATCACCGGGCAGGTGGCCGGTTCCAAGGACTTCAACGACCAACTGGCCGGAGCCGTCGTCCCGGTGTTCGCGTTCGTCGTCGTCTTCGCCTTCGCGCTGATGCTGCTCTCGTTCCGCTCGCTGACGATCGCGATCACCTCGATCGTGCTCAACCTGCTGTCCGTGGGAGCCGCCTACGGCATCCTCGTGGGGGTCTTCCAGCACGGCTGGGGCGCGTCCCTGGTGGGCGCGGAGGGTGTCGGCGCCATCATCACCTGGCTGCCGCTGTTCCTCTTCGTGATCCTGTTCGGCCTGTCGATGGACTACCACGTGTTCGTGGTCTCCCGGATCCGCGAGGCGCGGCTGCGCGGCCGGACCACGCGGGACGCCATCACCCACGGTGTCGTCACCACGGCCGGGGTCGTGACCAGCGCCGCCGTCATCATGGTCGCCGTCTTCGCGATCTTCGGCACGCTGTCCATGCAGTCCATGAAGCAGATGGGCGTCGGCCTGGCCGCCGCGGTCCTGATCGACGCGACGGTCATCCGGGGCGTGCTGCTCCCGGCGGTGATGGCGCTGCTCGGCGAGCGCAACTGGTACCTGCCGACGTGGCTGCACCGGCTGCCCGACCTGACGCACGACGAGTCGGCCGAGGCCTTCGAGCCGACGGCGAGGGACGACGAGGGCGAGCCGGTGCGGGTGTGACCCGCTGACCCGACCCGCACCGCCGGATCCCTGGATCCGCCGAGTCCGGGGGATCCGGGAGATCCGGGAGATCCGAGGGATCCGAGGGATCGGAGGGATCGGAGGGCCCGTTGACCACCGGGGAGTCAACGGGCCCTCACCCATGTCCGACCGGAGGTGGCTGCCTGCCGGGGACGGCTACCGGGCGCGCAGTTCGGCCTCGATGAGGTCGGCCGCCCGGTGGGTGCCGCCCTCCTCGGCCATGTCGGCCCGGATCGCCTTCAGGCGCCGGGCCACCTCGGGATCGTCGACCAGGGCCAGGGCGGCGGCGCGCAGTGTCCCGGCGGTGGCCTCCTCGGCGGGGACGTGGCGGGCGACCCCGAGCGCCTGGAGCACGTCCGCGTTGCCGAACTGGTCAGCGGCCTGCGGTACGGCGATCATCGGCGTCGCCGTCGCCATTCCCTCCTGGCTGCCCCCGGCACCGGCGTGGGTGACGAACAGGTCGGCCTGCCGCAGCACGGCCAACTGCGGTACCCAGGAACGTACTTCGACGTTCGCGGGGACATCGCCCAGCTCGGCGGGGTCGACGTGCCTGCCGATCTGGAGCACGAGGTGCCAGCCGGGCAGGCCGGCGAAGGCCCGGACGCAGGCGCGGTAGAAGTCCGGCTGCTTGGTGAAGGCGGAGCCCAGGGAGACGAGCACGACCTTCTCGGCGCCGGCCGGCCGGGTCCAGTCGCCCTCCGCGGTGCGGTCGCCCTGGCAGGCGCCGACGAAGGTGTACACGCTCTCGTCGACCCGGTCGGCGTTCGGCTGGAGCGCCTTCGGGATGAGCACCAGGGAGCGGGCGGGCCGGCCGGCGAAGTCGTCGGGGTGGGCGGTGATGCCGTTCTCCTCCAGCCAGGCGTGGAAGCGGGCGTAGTAGGCCCGGCCGCGTGCGGTCCTCCTGGGCTCGGCCCACATCGGTTCGGCGACCTCCTGCTCGTACCCCTCCCAGGCGACGAGGGCCGGGGAGAGGGAGACCGCGGGCACGCCCCAGCGGTGGGCGAGGACGCGGGCCGGGTAGGAGGCGATGTCGTGCAGGACGAGGTCGGGCTCGTCGCCCTCGTAGGCCTCGATCAGCTGGGGCAGCGCCTGGACGGCGTCGGCGAGGAAGGGCTCCACGTTGTCGAGGAGGGTGGAGCCCCAGGCCGAGGGGTCGGCGTCGGGCGAGGGCAGGGTGGAGTGCCAGGACCTCACCTCGGCGCCGGTCGCGGCGACCTTGTCGGCGAGGGCCGGCGGGATGGCGTAGGTGACCCGGTGCCCGCGGGCGACGAGTTCGCGGATCACCTCCAGGCTGGGGTTCACATGGCCGTGGGCGGCGATGGAGAACATGGCGATGTGCGCGGGTGCGGTCATGTGATCGACGATAGGCGAGACGAGACGTCTCGTGCAATGCAATAACGGCCGGTGCCGTCGGCGCCGGTGGTGGGCCGGCACCGGGTTCCCGTCGTCCTCGGGCCGGTGGCACGGCCCGTCCAGGCCGATCGTGCCGCTGCGGTGCTCCTGGCAGGCCAGGGTGGCCGCCTGGTCCTTCCACTCCGGGCAGCAGTGCACCGACTGCGCGTGGGCGGGGGCGGGGCGCAGGTGGGCGGCGGTGCCGGTGGCCGGTCGTGCCCGGTCGTGCCCGGTGGTGTGCGGCGCCGGGGCGGCGAGCGCCGTCGTACCGGTGGGCGGCATCCGGCCGCCCGGGGCCAGGCGGACCGTGTGCGTGGGGCGGCCCCGCCCCGGCCGCGGGGCGGCGGTGCGCCGTCGAGGCACAGCGCACACGGCCCGACCTGTGCGAATGCGAGACTGGGCGTCGGACGGCCGGTTCCCGACGCCGTCCCGGCAGGAGCAGACGGTCACGACAGGGAGGCGGACGATGGACGAGGCACGCGCGAGGGACGTACTGGCCGCGGCGGGGCTGCCGGCCGGCGAGGCGCGGCTGCTCGCCCTGGGTGAGAACGCGGTGTTCGCCGCCGGTGACCTGGTGGTGAAGGTCGGCCGGGACGCCGAACTGCTGGAGCGGGCCCGGCGCGAGCTGGACGTCGCGGCCTGGCTGGCCGGTGCGGGCGTCCCGGCGGTGCGGGCGGCCGAGGCGAAGCCCCTGCTGGTCGAGGGACACCCGGTGACGGTGTGGCACCGGCTGCCGGACCCGCTGCGGCCCGCCGAGCCCCGGGACCTGGCCGGACTCCTGCGTCTCGTGCACGCCCTGCCCTCCCCCTCCTTCACGCTGCCGCCGCGCGATCTGCTGGCCGGTGTGGAGCGCTGGCTGCGGCTGGCGGGCGACGCGGTCGACCCGGCGGACGCGGCGTACCTGCGCGAGCGGCGGGACGGCTTCGCGACGGCCGCCGCCGCGCTCGCACCACATCTGCCGCCCGGCCCGATCCACGGCGACGCGCTCCCCCGCAACGTGCACATCGGCCCGGACGGGCCGGTCCTGGTCGACCTGGAGACCTTCTCCGCCGACCTGCGCGAGCACGACCTGGTCGTCCTGGCTCTCTCCCGCGACCGCTACGGCCTGCCCGCCGAGGCCTACGACTCCTTCACCGCCGCCTACGGCTGGGACGTGCGGGAGTGGGAGGGCTGCGCGGTGCTGCGGGGCGCCCGCGAGACGGCGAGCTGCGCCTGGGTGGCCCAGCACGCGCCGGCCAACCCCAAGGCACTGGCCGAGTTCGGGCGCCGGGTGGCGTCACTGCGCGACGGGGACGAGTCGGTCCGGTGGCATCCGTTCTGAGCGGTCCCGCCGGGCCGGCCGGCCCGGCACGGGGCGCCGCTCGTCGGCCCGTCCCCGGTGGAGCCGGCCGGCGAGCGGCGACCGGGGTCACCCGGTGTGGGGGCACTCGCCCCGGTACTCCGCGATCGAAGGGCTCGGCTGCGGCGGCGGGCACAGGAACTGCTCGTAGCGGGTGTCGTTGTCGATGAACCGCTTCAACCAGCTGATGCTGTTCTTCGCGATCGTCGTGTTCGGCCTGTTCGGCGTGAAGTGGTTGGCGTTGTTCAGCTCCAGGTACGCCCGGTCCAGCGAGGACGGCAGGCTCTGGAAGAACGGCTCGGAGTGCGAGCGGACCGGGGCGATGGTGTCGCCGTCCGCTCCGACGAGAAGGGTGGGCGTCCGGACCTCCGGCCAGCTCTTGTCCAGGTTCCACGCGGTGAGCGGAATGGCTGCCCGCAGCGAGGGCCGGTCCTTGGCCGCCTCCAGCGCGCCGCCGCCGCCCATCGAGTGGCCCATGACCCCGAGCCGCGTGCTGTCCACCCGGCTGCGGACGCTGCTGGTCTTCGTTAGGAAGTCGAGCGCGGCCAGCAACTGGTCGCCGCGGGAGGCCGGCCGGTCGGAGGTGGTGTTGGTGTCGATGGTGAACACCACGAAGCCCTGGGAGGCGAGCCGCGGCCCCAGCCAGGCGATCGAGGACTGGCGCGCGGTGAATCCCGGGGCGATCGCCACGGCGCCGAACGTGCCTTGTTCGGTGCTGGTCGGGAAGTAGATCGTGCCCCCGCCGAACCCGGACACGCTGGAGCGGGAGACCGTGGTCCGGGAGACGGCGAACGGGCCGAGCGGGGCCGTCACGCTGGCCTCGGTGGGGGCCGGGCCCCGCTCGTGGGGGTTCTGGGCGGCGTTCGCCCCGCCGGAGAGCGTGGTCGCCAGACCGGCCAGCGCCGCCGCGGACGCGAGGACGCCCAGGAGCGGGCCGCGGGACCGGCGGCGGTGCCGCACGGGGCCGTTCTCCGGGGTGGGCGTGGACGACTGCGAAGTTGCCTGCATGAGCGGTTTCCTCTCACCTCGTCTCCCCCTGACGGCGGGTGCGGGCGGGCCCGGAAGCCGGGCGCCCAACGGCTGTCGACACGTGTCGTCGGCCGTGAGCCGTGTCGTCCGGAGGTCGAGGAGGACGGTGGTCCGTGGATCGTGCCGGCGTCCGGGCCGTATGCGGCGGCAGGAGTGTGGGGCGCTCCCGGACGGACACCGTGCGGCCGGTCTCCCCGGGCCGCCCCGGGGCGACCGGCCGCGCTCAGCGTAGGAGCCGGGACGCCTCCGGTGCATCGGTGGAACCACCGGTCTCACAGCTCGCACTCGGCAGGCTCTCGGCCGCGGCACCCCGGCCGCCTTCCCTCGCTTGTTTGAGAAGCGGCCGCCCGGGCTGCGTACTTCTGTGCGGTAAGACCACCCGATTCTCGCCAGGATGTCTTCAAACCGTCCGTCACCTCCGGAGAAGCAGGGCAGAAAGTGGCGTTGAACGTGTACGACCAAACAGCCGGCACGGTCGGTGACCGGACCTCGCAGTTGTTGAGCGCTGCTGACCGCGCCCGGCGCGGTGGGCGGACCCGCCGGGCCCTCGCCCTTCTCGCGGCCGCCCACAGCACGGCCGGTGACGACGCACCGCTGCGCGCCCGGACCGAACTGCTGCGCGGCCTGCTCCTGTTGGACGACGGCCCCGTGGCCGATGCCCACCAGAGCCTGCTGCTCGCGGCCGAGTCGTCGGGGTCGCACGACACCGAGGGCGCCCAGCAGGCCCTCGCCGCGGCGGCGGAAGCCGCCTGGGCCGCAGGCGACTTCACGGCTTACCTCCAGACGGTGCAACGCCCCGCCGGACGCCCCGCGGACGCGACGCCGCCGCCCGGACGCGCCGAGGCCCCGGGCACCGTGCCGGCCTCGTGGAGCGTCTTCCGCGCGGGCATGCGCCACGTCGTACTGGGCGACTTCGCCCGGGCGGCGCAGGAGCTGGAACCGCTGCTCGCCGCCGCGACGCACACCCAGCAGCCGGAGGAGCTGCTGCGCGCGGGCCGCGCGGCCCTGGTGCTGGGCGACATCACCGCCGCGCGGCGCCTGCTCGGGCGAGCCCTGGCGGCCGCCGGCGCCCGGGGCGTGTACGGGCCGACCGCCCGCATCCTGGAGTTCCTGGCCTACGCCGAACTGCGCGCCGGCTGCCACCAGCAGGCCCGTGCCCACGCCGAGGAGGGGCTGCGCGCCGCCCGACGGCTCGGTCAGCGCAACATCGCCGCGCAGCACCACGCCCTGCTGGCACTGGTCTTCTCCCTGGTGGGCACCGCCTCCGCCACGGAACACCACGCCGACGCCGCCCTGTCGGTCGCCCGGCCGCACGGGCTGATCCAGGTGAGCACCCTGGCGGAGTGGGCGCGCGCCCGCGCCGACCTGGGCCGCGGCCGGGCCGAACAGGCCGCGACCCGTCTCGCGCCGCTGCTCCGGCCGGGTCCCCGGCGCGGGCACTTCGGCGTGTGGATGCTGGCGGTGCCGTGCCTCGTCGAGGCGACGGTCCTGGCCGGGCTGGACGAGGACGTCACCGACATGGTCGACCTGTACGCCGGGTGGGCCGCCCTGGGCGCCGATCCGCAGGCTCCGGCCCAACTGAGCCGCTGCCGGGCCCTGACGGCACGGGAAGAGGACTGCGACGCGCTGTACCAGCGGGCTCTGGCGGAGCACGAGGCGGCCGACGGCCAGTTCGAGCACGCCCGCACGCTCCTGTCCTACGGCATGTGGCTGCGCCGCCGGCGCAGGCCCCTGGAGGCCCGGCAGCGGTTGCGGGCCGCCCTGGTCGGCTTCGAACGCTGCGGCGCCCTGCTGTGGGAGAAGCGGACCCGGTCCGAGTTGCGGGCCGCCGGGGACAGCGCGGCCGGCGACGCCGTCAGCGATCCTGGGCGGCTGACTCCGCACCAGCTGACTCCGCAACAACTGCGCGTGGCGGGGCTGGTGGCGGCGGGGGCCACCAACCGCGAGGTGGCCGCGCGACTGTCGCTCAGCCCTCGCACCGTGGACCACCATTTGCGCAACGTCTTCAGCCAGCTGGGCGTGCGCTCGCGGGTCGAGCTGGCACTGCTGATGAACGGCGGCCGAACGCAACGGAGCGGCGACAGCAGGAGCGGGGACGCATGAGCCGCGGCCGCTCGGCGGACGTGGTCTCCCGCCGAGGACGCACCGGCCCTCGCCGGCCGTCGGACACAGGTCCGTCGGGCTCGGGATCCTCAGGCCCGTCGGGTCCTCTGGTCCGCCGGCTCCCGCAGCGGCCACGTCCCGTCCACGACCGCATCCGCTTCGCCCTTGCGGCGCAGGAAGTCCTGGAAGTCCGCCGCCCAGGCCGCGTACCACTCGATCTGGCGGCGGTGCAGCTCCGCCGGGCCGAGGGAGGCGACCTTGGGGTGGCGCTCGGCTATCGCGCGGGCCAGGCGGGCGGCGGCGAGGGCGTCGGCGCGGGCGTCGTGCGCCGCGTCGAGGGTGACGCCGTACTCGGCGCAGACCGCTTCGAGGTTGCGCTTGCCGCGGCGGTAGCGGTCGGCCCAGCGGTCGATGGTGTACGGGTCGACGACCGGGGCGGGGTCGAGGCCGCCGAGGCGGTCACGCAGGGAGGGCAGGCCGTGTCTGCGCAGTTCGGCGGAGAGCAGGGTCAGGTCGAAGGCCGCGTTGTAGGCGACGACGGGGACGCCGGTGCGCCAGTGGGAGGTGAGGACGCCGGCGATGGCGTCCGCGACCTCGTCGGCCGGACGGCCCTCGGAGTTGGCCCGTTCGTTGCTGATGCCGTGGACCGCCACCGCCTCCGCCGGGATCTCCACGCCCGGGTCGGCCAGCCATTCCCGGCTCCCGAGGACCTGCCCGTCCCTGACCTCGATCACGGCGCCCGTGACGATGCGCGCCTCGCGCGGGTCGGTCCCGGTCGTCTCCAGGTCGAAGCCGATGAGCAGCTCGCGGTGCCAGGCCATGGTGGCCCCCCTTCTTGGTGGTGCTTCCCCCAGTGGTCTCCACCTTCGCATGCGCCACTGACAATCAGAGGAGCGCGTTCCGCTTACCTCCGGGACGTTCCGGACAACTGCCGCAGACCGCCCGCGGGCGATCCGGACAACCGACTCGGATCACCGGCGAACGGTCAGGACACCGGCCGTGAGTCCGTCCAGGCCAGCTCGAACTCCTCGCGGTAGGCGGCGAAAAGTCCACCTTCGTCGACTTCGTCGGACTTGACCACCCGGCTGCCGTTGCGCAGCACCAGCACCGGCGCCTCCATACCGCGCATGCGCCGCAGGTAGGACTGCACGACCGCGATCCCGTCGGTGCCGTCGCCGTCGACCAGGTAGGCGGTGAAGCGGGGCGTCTCGTCGTAGACCTGGATCTGGAAGGCTCCGGGGTCGCGCAGCCGGGAGCGGACCCGGCGCATGTGCAGGATGTTCATCTCCACGGACCGGCTCAGTTCGCCCCGCTTCATGCCGAGTTCGCGCTCGCGGCGCTTCACCGCGCTGGAGGCCGGGTTGAGGAACAGCAGCCGCACCCGGGCGCCCGCCTCGGCCAGCCGGACGAGCCGCCGGCCGGAGAAGTTCTGCACGAGCAGGTTGAGGCCGATGCCGATCGCGTCGAGCCGGCGGGCCCCGTCGAAGATGTCCTCGGCGGGGAACTGGCGCAGCAGCCGCACCCGGTCGGTGTGCACGGCGACCACGTCCGCGTACCGGTCGCCGACGAGGTCCTCGACGGCGTCCACGGGCAGCCGGCGCGCGGAGGGGACGTCGCCGCCGGTGCCGAGCATCTCCAGCAGGCGGGCGGAGGCGCGCTCGGCCTGGTTCAGGACGGCCTCGGACAGCGCCCGGTTGCGGGAGACGACGTTGCGGGTCACCTCCAGCTCGTCCAGGGCGAGTTCGACGTCCCGGCGGTCGTCGAAGTACGGCTCGAAGCAGGGCCAGTGCTGCACCATCAGTTCGCGCAGCTGCGGCAGGGTGAGGAAGGAGATCACGTTGTCGTCGGCCGGATCGAGCAAGTAGCCCTTGCGACGGCTGACTTCGCGGACGGCGACGGCGCGCTGCACCCACTCCTGGCCGGCGGGTCCGGCCGCGGCGACCACCCATTCGTCGCCGTGGACGGGTTCGTAGACGGGCCGCAGCACGGCGGCCACCACGGCGCGCAGCCGCTGTTCGACGAGGTTCAGCCAGATGTAGGCCCGGCCGGCCCGCTGGGCGCGGGTGCGCACCTCTCGCCAGGCCCCGGCGTCCCAGTCCAGCTCCGGCCCGATGGCGCCCTCCATCGGCCGGGCCAGGGACACCGTGCCGGGCGGGACGTCTGTGGAGCCCCCCTCGTGACCGTCGTCACCAGGGGGCAGCTCCAGCCCTCCCGAGCCCACCCGCGCACCGCCTTCCGCTCCCCCGAGCATCCCCGTCCCAACGATCAAGGAAGGGTACTCCGGGAGCGGTCGGCGGTGCAGCCGGATGGACAGGGTCGTTTCTCAACTTCCGGCGCGCGGGCGGCCGTTCTCACCGGCGAGGGCGGGCGGAGTGAGCGGGCTCATAGCGGTGACGTCCCTGGGGGCGATGGAGAATCCCTGCCAGTGCACCGGCATGGGCTGCTGGTCCTCGTCCCGCGCCACGTGGTGGAAGCCCACGTTCACCCAGGCCACGGGGTGGGTGAGGGCCTGTCCGTTCACCCACTTGTCGACGGTCGTGGGATGCCCGGAAGCGCACAGCCGGACGTTGTTGTTGGCGTACCGCTCACACTTGTCGTACTGCGTGAAGTAGACGTCGTGCCGGGTGAAGGCGCGGCCCGGGTACTTGCTGCTGACGCCGGGGACGATCTCGTACGAACGCGGGTGGCCGTCCTTGTTCTTGCCGGTGGTGCTGACCACGCGCCACCAGCGCATGTTCTTGGCGTCGCCCGCGAGTTCCTTGGTGACGGTGGTGCGGGTGGTCCTGTTGGTGGGGGCCTGGGCGCCGGCGGCGGGCGGCTTGACCACCGAGTCGTACTGCTCGACCTTGTTCTTCGATCCGTCGAGGCCGAAGTCGAGCCGCCAGAACACGTTGTGGTTGTGGCTGGTGGCGTAGGCCTTGGCGCCCTTGCCTATCGGCCAGCCGCGGCCGTCGCCCGCGTCGTAGTCGAAGGGCGAGAGGCTGCCGGTGGCGCCGACGTTCATGGAGACGGTGCCGTCGTCGGAGAAGCGCCACTCGGTGATGTACTCGTACCAGCTCACCTTGTTGACGGTGTAGACGAGCAGGTCCTTGCCCTGGGCCTGGTAGACCTTCCCGGAGTCGGTCTGCATCCGGTAGGCATGGCCGCGGGCCCGCGTGGTGGTGCACAGGCCCTTCACGTTGGGGTTCTCGGAGTTGTAGGCGTCGGGGACCTTCACCGTCTTGATGGTGCCGCCGGGGCACTCGGCGGGGCTCATGTTGACCAGGCCCGAGCCGAAGTTGTAGTCGGTGATGTCGTTGTACTCGTTGGAGCCGTCGTCGTACGGCACGTGGATCTGGGCGAGTTTGGCGCTGTTGAGGACCCTGATCGGGCGGGCCTCGCCGCGCGGCTGGTAGGAGACCTTCTCCAGGACGAGCCCGGACTTGGACTCGAAGCGCCAGCACATGCTCCAGGTCGTGCCGCCCGAGAGTTTCTGCTGGATGCGGTAGGCGGCGCTGCAGTCGGCGGCGGCCGCGGGGGCCGCCTTCGGCCGGGCGGCGGCCGGGGCGGTGCCGGTCGCGGACACTCCGGCGGCCAGCGCGGCCACGGACAGACCGAGGGCCGCGCTCCTGCGGGCACGGCTGATCACGGGCGGCCGGTGGCCGCCGTTCGGGTGGTTCAGGCGCATGCGGACATGACTCCCTGTGCGTCACCCTCCCGGGGCAGGCAGCGCGGCCGCGCGGGAGGTGCGGGTCGGAAAAGTGGACGGAATGGGGCGCTCAGCGGGTGAGCGCGGCCACCTTGCGGGTGCTGAGGTCGATCACCAGGGACCGGGTGTCGATCCACGGGCCGTTCTTCACCTTCAGCAGCAGCCGGGCGCAGCGGTGGATCCCGCATTGGTCGAAGGCGGCGGGCTGGGCGCCCGGCACCGCGCGGTACACCATGCTGGAGAGCTGCAGCTGCTCCGGTGAGGTGAGCTTCTTGCCGGTGGCGTCCTGGTAGTCGGCGCGCAGGCCCGCGCCGAGCGGGTCGGCGATCAGCAGCGCGGCCGCCTCGGTGTTCTCGGCGCGGCTGAGCGGCGGCTGGACGCCCCGTCCGCTGTCGGTGGCCTCCACCTTGCCGGTGTCCAGGTTGACGGTCCTGGTGACGAGCGTGTCGTCCTGGTAGTCGTAGAACGTCACCTCGGCGCGGCGGGGCGCCGAGGGGTCGTCGACCTCGTCCGCCTCGGGTTCGGCGAGGTCCACGCCGAGGCGCTGCGGGCCGCGGTCGCCGTCGACGTCCCGGCCCGCGTCGAGCAGCTGCCGGTTGAGCGCGATGCGCTCGACGCGGGCGATCTCGTCGTCGGTGAGCGGGTCGCGCCCTGTGCCGCGCTCGCCCTCTGCGGGCGCCCGCTCGACGACGCCGGGCGCCACCGCCGCCGCGCCGCCCTGCTGTCCCGCACCGTCCTGTGCGGCGCCCTGCCCGCCGGCCGCCACCCGGCCGGCCGATCCCCCTCCGGTTCCTTCCGCCCCCGCCGTGCCCGGCAGGGTGATCGCGATCATCGCGGCTGTCGCGGCCACCGCGACGGCCGCACCTGCCACCACCTTGCCCAGGTGGCGGCGCACTGTCGTGCGCACATCTTCCCCCTACTCCCCCTGTGCCCCGGGAGTACGTTGTAGGCCCCACTGGTTCGGCGTACGCCGAATGGGGCGTATGCACTGGTCGCCCGGTAAGAGGGACGTAAGTCACAGGTGGTTCCCTCACTTTCCTGGAGACTCGGTGCGAAGGCGGTCCCGGCGGAGCAGCACACCTGGAAGAGTCGTGTCCATGCAGGTCTGGCCTGGAGAGGCATATCCCCTCGGCGCCACGTACGACGGCGCCGGTACGAACTTCGCGGTCTTCACGGAGGCCGCGGACCGAGTAGAGCTGTGTCTGCTGCACGACGACGGCTCGGAGACGGCGGTGGAACTTCGCGAGAGCGACGCCTTCGTCCGGCACGCATACGTGCCGGGCATCATGCCGGGGCAGCGCTACGGCTTCCGGGTGCACGGGCCGTACGCGCCCGAGCGCGGGGCGCGCTGCAACTCGGCGAAGCTGCTGCTCGACCCGTACGCGAAGGCGATCAGCGGTTCGGTGCAGTGGGGCGAGGAGGTGTACGGCTACCACTTCGGGGCCCCCGACAAGCGCAACGACCTCGACTCGGCGCCCCACACGATGACGTCGGTGGTGGTCAACCCCTACTTCGACTGGGGCGACGACCGGCGCCCCCGCACCGAGTACCACCACACGGTGATCTACGAGGCGCACGTCAAGGGCCTCACGATGCTCCATCCGGGGCTGCCGGAGGAGCTGCGCGGCACCTACGCCGCCCTGGCGCACCCGGCGATCATCGAACACCTCACCGAGCTGGGCGTCACGGCGCTGGAGCTGATGCCCGTACACCAGTTCGTCAATGATCACCGCCTGGTCGACATGGGCCTCAACAACTACTGGGGCTACAACACGATCGGCTTCTTCGCCCCGCACAACGCCTACGCCTCCTGGGGCGACCGCGGGCAGCAGGTCCTGGAGTTCAAGTCGGCGGTGCGGGCGCTGCACGAGGCGGGCATCGAGGTGATCCTCGACGTGGTGTACAACCACACCGCCGAGGGCAACCACCTGGGCCCGACGCTGTCCTTCCGGGGCATCGACAACGCGCAGTACTACCGGCTGGCGGACGACCCGCGGTACTACATGGACACCACGGGGACCGGGAACTCCCTGCTCATGCGGTCCCCGCACGTGCTCCAGCTGATCATGGACTCGCTGCGGTACTGGGTCCTGGAGATGCATGTCGACGGGTTCCGCTTCGACCTCGCGGCGACCCTGGCCCGCCAGTTCCACGAGGTGGACCGGCTGTCGTCGTTCTTCGACCTGGTGCAGCAGGACCCGGTCGTCTCCCAGGTGAAGCTGATCGCCGAGCCGTGGGACGTGGGCGAGGGCGGCTACCAGGTGGGGAACTTCCCGCCGCTGTGGACCGAGTGGAACGGCAAGTACCGCGACACCGTGCGGGACGTGTGGCGGGGCGAGCAGCGCACGCTCGCCGAGTTCGCCTCCCGGCTGACCGGCTCCTCCGACCTGTACCAGGACGACGGGCGCCGGCCGCTGGCCTCGATCAACTTCGTGACCTGCCACGACGGGTTCACGCTGAGCGACCTGGTGTCGTACAACGAGAAGCACAACGACGCCAACGGCGAGGACAACCGGGACGGCGAGAGCCACAACCGGTCCTGGAACTGCGGCGTCGAGGGCGACACCGACGATCCGGACGTGCTGGAGCTGCGGTCCCGGCAGATGCGGAACTTCATGGCGACGCTGATGCTGTCGCAGGGCGTGCCCATGATCAGCCACGGCGACGAGGTGGCACGCACCCAGCACGGCAACAACAACGCCTACTGCCAGGACAGCGAGCTGTCGTGGGTGGAGTGGCCCGACCCCGAGGGGGAGGGCGACGAGATGCTCGACTTCACGCGGGAGATCGTGCGGCTGCGCAAGGAGCACCCCGTGTTCCGCCGCCGCCGCTTCTTCCACGGACGGCCCGTGGAGGGGACGCACGACGACCTGTCGGACATCGCGTGGTTCACCCCGGAGGGCAAGGAGATGGCCCAGCGGGACTGGAACTCGGCGCAGGCCTCGACGCTGACGGTGTTCCTCAACGGCAACGCGATCTCCGAGCCGGGCTCGCGCGGGGAACGGATCACCGACGACTCCTTCCTGCTGATGTTCAACGCCTCCCCCAGGACCCTGGAGTTCGTGGTGCCGGTCGACCACGGCCGGCAGTGGCAGGTGGTCGTGGACACGGCGAACCCGGAGTCCGTGCGGGGGGAGACGCCCGTGAAGGTCGCGGCCGGTGACCGGCTGACCCTGGTCGACCGGAGCATGATCGTCCTGCAGCGGCCCGCGTAGGCCGCCACCCGGTCGCAGGCCGCCACCCGGTGGCCGGGATGACACGAAAGGGGGCAGGGCGGGTACGTAGGTCTGCATGACCTCTGAGCGCCCTGCCCCCGTCGTGCCCACGGCCACCTACCGGCTCCAGCTCCAGCCCGCATTCCCGTTCGGGGCCGCGGCGGCGGCCGTGCCGTACCTGGCCTCGCTCGGCGTGTCGCATCTGCACCTGTCGCCCGTGCTGGAGGCCGTGCCCGGCTCCCCGCACGGCTACGACGTGGTCGACCACACGCGCGTGCGCGCGGAGCTGGGCGGCGAGGAGGGGCTGCGGGCCCTGTCGCGCACGGCGCGCGAGCACGGGCTCGGACTGGTCGTGGACATCGTGCCCAACCACATGGCCATGGCCCCGCGGCACAACCGCGCCCTGTGGGAGGTGCTGCGGGAGGGCCCGCGGTCGCCGTACGCACGCTGGTTCGACATCGACTGGGAGGCGCAGGGCGGCCGGGTGCTGCTGCCCGTCCTCGGCGGCCCGGTGGGCGAGGTGCTCGACGAGCTGCGCGTCGACGGGGACGTCCTGCGCTACCACGACCACGCGTTCCCGCTGCGCGAGGGGACCGCGGACCTGCCGCTGCCCGAGCTGCTGGACGCCCAGTGGTACCGGCCGGCGTGGTGGCGGCTGGCCCGCACGGAACTGAACTACCGGCGGTTCTTCAGCATCTCGGAGCTGATCGGGGTGCGGGTGGAGGACCCGGAGGTGTTCGACGCCACCCACGGCAAGATCCTCCAGCTGCTGGACGAGGGCGTGGTGGACGGACTGCGCGTCGACCACCCGGACGGGCTCGCCGACCCCGACGCCTACCTGGCCCGGCTGCACGGGGCGGGCGGGGGCCGCTGGACGGTCGTGGAGAAGATCCTCGCCGACGGCGAACGGCTGCCGGACGCCTGGCCGGTCGCGGGCACCACCGGCTACGACGCGCTGCGCCACGTCGACGGCCTGTTCACGGACCCCGCGGGCGCCGGGGAGCTGCTGGCGCTGTACCGGCGGTTCGCGGCCCCGCAGACGGACCGGGGCGGGGACTGGGCGGCGACGGTGCGGCGGGCGGCGTACGCGGTGCTCGGGCACGAGCTGGCGGCCGAGCTGGACCGGCTGACGCGGGCGGCCACGCGCGCGTGCGCGGCGTCGCCGGACCCGGCACTGCGCGACCGGGCGCCCTGGGCGCTGCGCACCGCGCTGGAGGAGCTGCTGGTGCGCATGGAGGTCTACCGGCCGTACGTCTCGGGCGACGCGGCCGCCGTCGTCACCGAGGAGGCCGCCGCGGAGGCCCGGCTGGCCTTCGTCGTACCCGAGGAGGCGGCCGCGGTGGACGTGGTGCGCGGCCTGGTGCTGGGCGGCGGGGACGGCCCGGAGGCGGTGGAGTTCCGCGCCCGGTTCGCGCAGACGGCGTCCGCGCTGCGGGCCAAGGCGGTCGAGGACACGGCGTTCTACCGGTACGTGCCGCTGCTCTCGGCGAACGAGGTCGGCGGCGATCCCGGCCGGCAGGGCGTCTCCCCCGCCGGTTTCCACGCGTACTGCGCGCGCGTGCAGCGCGACTGGCCGCTCACCGGGACGGCCCTGTCCACGCACGACACCAAGCGCAGCGCCGACGTCCGGGCGGCGCTGGCCGTGCTCACCGAGTGCCCGGGGCGCTGGGCGGAGGTCCTGGAGCAGGTGACGCACGCCGGGGAGAGCGTGCCGGACGGGCAGCTGGCGTGGGCGGCCTGGCAGACCGTGTTCGGGCTCGGGCCGGCCGCCCCGGAGCGCGTCCGGGAGGCGCTGCTCAAGCATGTGCGCGAGGCGGGCATGTACACGAGCTGGACGGAACAGGAGCCGCCGTACGAGGACGCCGTGGCGGCGTTCGTAACGGCGGGGCCGTGCGGGGTGCCGGGTGAGCGGGTGGCCGCCCTGCGGGAGGCGCTCGCGCCGCACGTCCGGGCGAACGTGCTGGGCGCGGCTCTGGTGCAGCTGACGATGCCGGGGGTGCCGGACGTCTACCAGGGCACGGAGGGCGAGTACCTGGCCCTGGTCGACCCCGACAACCGGCGTCCCGTCCGTTTCCCGTCGGCGGACGCCGGCACCGAGGCGATCGGCACCGAGGTCGCCGGCACCGAAGGCACGGGCGTCAAGGAGGCCGTGACGGCTGCGGCGCTGCGGCTGCGGCGGCGGCACCCGGACGTCTTCGGTCCGGCGGCGACGTACGAGCCGCTGCCCGCCGAGGGGCCGGCCGCGGACCACTGCCTGGCCTTCGCCCGCTCCGGCCGGGTCGTCACGGCCGTCACCCGGCTGTCCCTGCGCCTGGCGGAGGCGGGCGGCTGGGGGGACACCCGGCTGGCGCTCCCTCCGGGCAGGTGGGTGGACGCCCTGGAACCCGGCCGGGAGTTCACGGGGCACGCGCACGTGGCGGAACTGTTCGGGCGGCTGCCGGTGGTGCTGCTGGAGAGGGTGGGGTGAGACACGGAGCGGGGCCGGCGGCGGCCCCCGGCTGCCGCGGCGGTCGCCGGCTGCCGCTCGGGGAGTGCTTCCGGGCGCCCCCCGAAAGCATCCGTGGCGCGTTCTTGACAGGTCACCGAGTCCGTGGGGTACTGCGGAGGCGAAGGCCGGGCGGACATGACGGGGGTGAGTCTCCTGCCGGAGCTGCGCTACCCCACGGTGACGGAACTGACCTCGTCCGCCAGGACGTTGGCCGCGCTCCGACCTGGGCTGTGCAGGCTGCGGAAGGTGGGGCTCTCCCGCGCGGGGCGGCCGCTGCACCTGTTGTCGGTGGGGCATGCGCGGCGGGCCGTGCTGGTCGTCGCGGGGGCCCACGCGAACGAACCCGCCGGCGGTCCCGCACTGCTCGCCCTGGCCGAACGTGTCCTGTCCGAGAGGGAGTTGCGGGACGACACGTCCTGGCACTTCCTGCTGTGCGCGGATCCGGACGGGGCGAGCCTGCACGTGACGCCCGCGCCGCGCAGCCTGCTCGAGTACCACCGGGGCTTCTTCCGGCCGGCGGGCCCCGAGCAGCCCGAGTGGTCCCCGGCGCTGCTGCCGGCGGACCGGCTGCCGCCCGAGACCCGCGCGCTGACCGGCGTCATCGACGAGCTGCGGCCCTACCTCCAGGTGACGCTGCACGGTACCGATCTGGGCGGCAGCTGGGTGCAGTTGACGAGGGACATACCGGGCCTGGCCGAGCCGTTCGCCAAGTCGGCGGCGCAGTTGCACATCCCGGTGGAGACGGGCGCCTCCGACGCGGCGGGCTGGCCGGTGTCCGGACCCGGGGTGCATGTGATGCCGGAGCCCGGGGCGGGGATGGCGTACCCGAGCATGCCGGACGACGCACGGCACAGCACCTGGTACCACGCCCACCGCCACGGCGGCCTGACCGCGGTCGTGGAGGTGCCGATGTGGGCGAGCGACCTGGTCGGCGACCCGGCGCCGCACCCGGATCCCGCGGAGGCGATCCGGCGGCTGGCGGGGCGGCTGCTGCGGGACGCGCGGGAGGTGGAGCGGGTGCTGGCGGAGGCCTCGCCGCGGCTGGAGGGCGTCGACGGGCCGCTGCTGCGGGCGGCCCGCTGGGTGCTGGAGCTGGTGCCGGGGCTGGCCGACGACTGGACGCACACGCCCCCGGCCGACACCACGGTGGCGTACGTCGGGAGTGTGGACGCCTTCGCCCGCAGGCTGCCGTTGCGGGCGGCGGCGATGCTGTGGCGGGTGCTGCGGGAGCGCGAGGACCGGGCGGCGCCCCGGCTGGAGCGTCTCGTGGTGGGGTGGAGCGACGCGTTCGCCGAACGGTTCCGGGCCCGCTGGGTGCCGTTGGAGCACCAGGTCGAGCACCAGTCCCGCACGGTCGTCGCGGCGGCCCTGCACGCGCGCGAGGGGGCACCGCGGCAGCCGTAGGAGCGCCGGGGCGGGAGCAGGGGTGGGAGCGCAGGGGCGGGCCGGCTCCGGACACGCTCACGCGTGTGCCCGGAGCCGGCCGGCCGGCCTCAGACCTCGGGCAGCGTGGACAGTTCGGGGAGTTCGGGGAGTTCGGGGAGCTGCTCGTCGTCCAGGGCGAACACCGCGCCCGTCTCCGCGAGCATCACGCAGGTGTTGGAGAAGGTCCTCGTGTACTCGACGGAGCGGCCGTGCCAGCGGCCGCTCGCGCGGGCGGTCACGGGCGCGTACAGGAGGGAACAGACGGCGTCCCGCGGCGCGACGGCGTCGATGTCGCCGTTCGCCGCCGTGAGGTCGGCGCAGGCCTCGGCGGCGCGGGAGTGGCCCTGCGGCGGGTCGCACAGCAGGAGCGTGCCGCGGGTGTCGCCGGAGCGGGAGTCGCCCGTGGTGACGCTGAGCCGGAGCCCGTCGCCGGGAAGGGCGTGACCGGACGCCGATGCCCGGACGGGGGCGACGGCGGCGAGGAGGAGCGCGGCCGTGACGGGCAGGGCGCCCAGCAGGCGGGATGTGGGGAAGTGCTTCATTCCCGGTGCATCGGCACGGCGGCCCCGGTTCCCCAGTCCGGCTCACCCGATCGTGGGGGTGCGCGGGCCGGCCGCGCGACCGGTTCGAACGCGGCGGGGACGACCCCGCTCCGGTGCTCCACGCGGCGGGCGAGGGGGATCCAGCGGTCCCCGGACCCGTCGTGACGGTCGGCGCACCACGCGTCGACGCGCGCGGCCGGCTCCGGCAGCGCGCCGGCCGGATCGTGCCCGCATCCCGCGACGAGCCGGTGCGGCAGGCCCGCGGTGCGCACGGCGGGACGGCGACACGGCGGCCGGGGCGATGCGCAGGGCAGCCGGGTGGGCGGTGTCCGGGGGGCGGGGGGCGGGAGAGCCTTCGGTCCACCGGGAGTGCCGGTGCCCACGCGGCCGGTCGTGACCCGGAAGGTACGTCAACACCGCCCCGGACGAATCGACTTGCCGGGCGGGCCCGGGGTCTTTCCTGCGGGTCGGGCCGGCCCGCGGTCCCGTCCCTACCCGCACGGGAGTCCCTGGTTCGCCGGCACGGGAGCCCCTGGTTCGCCGGCACGGGAGCCCCTGGTTCGCCGGCACGGGAGCCCCTGGTTCACCTAGTTCACCGAGAGGCGGAACGCCATCCGTCCGAAGGCGACCTGGTCGCCCTCGCGGACCACGGCGGCGCCGATGACGCGCCGCCCGTTGACGGTCGTGCCGTTGGTCGAACCGAGGTCGCGCAGGATCCACATGCCGCCCTGGCGGCTGAGTTCGGCGTGCACGCGCGAGACGCTGTCGTGGGTCAGCCGGAGGCCGCTGGCGGGGTCGCGGCCGATGCGCAGCGCCCGCTCGGTGCCGGGGTGCGGCAGCAGCAGCTTGGGCAGCCGCTCGGCCTGCCAGGCCCTGCGCAGCCGTACGGTGAAGCCGGAGACGGCCTCGACGGTGCCGAACACGGCGCGCGAGAAGCGGCTCTCCCTGGGCAGGTCGGCGGTGAGGACCGCCAGTTCGTCCGGGCGGCGGGCGACGAGCGCCAGTTCCATGCGCCGGATGAACGTGTCGTGGGAGAGACGGCCCATGGCGACACCGTCACGAAGCACCTTCAGTGCCCTGTCGCGCTCCACGTCGGACAGGCGCGCGGGGTACGTGTTGAACTCGAATGACGACGTCACGCTCGTGATTGTCGGGCAGTGGACGTCGGGTGTCCAGAAAACGGGAGAACGGCGGCTCGGCGGGCGTGCCCGGAGCGGACCGCAACGACCCCGGCCTCGAAGGGAGTGTTCGTGCGGCGGATCGATCTCGTTTGGAGCACGATGGGTCGGGCTACATCACGGTGAGCAGACGAAGGGGAACCGTCCGTGCAGTTCGAGGTGTGGGCACCGCAGGCCGAACGTGTGACGCTCCAGTGCGAGGGCGTGACGCGCGCGTTGGAGCGCGACGCCGCGCGGCCGGGGTGGTGGACCGGTGAGGCGGAGGCGCGGGACGGCACCCGGTACGGCTTCGCGGTGGACGACGGCCCCGTGCGGCCGGATCCGCGGTCGCGCCGTCAGCCGGACGGGCCCGACGGGCTGAGCGCGGTCGTCGACCACGGCCGGTACGCATGGCGGGCGCGGTGGCCGGGGCGGCCGCTGCCGGGCGCGGTGCTGTACGAGCTGCACGTGGGCACGTACACCCCCGAGGGCACCCTGGACGCGGCGGCCGGCCGGCTCGGCCATCTCGTCGAACTCGGTGTGACCCACGTGGAGTTGATGCCGCTGTGCCCCTTCCCCGGCCGGCACGGCTGGGGCTACGAGGGGGTGTCGCTGTGGGCGGTGCACGAGCCGTACGGCGGTCCTGAGGCGCTGAAGCGGTTCGTCGACCGGGCGCACGAGCTGGGTCTGGGGGTGGTCCTGGACGTCGTGCACAACCACCTGGGCCCGTCGGGCAATTACCTGCCCGTCTTCGGGCCGTACTTCACCGACACCCACCACACCCCGTGGGGCTCGGCCGTCAATCTGGACGCGCCCGGCTCGGACGAGGTGCGGGCGTTCCTGCTGGGCAGCGCGCTGGCGTGGCTGCGCGACTACCGGATCGACGGGCTGCGGCTGGACGCGGTGCACGCGCTGGCCGACACGCGCGCGTACCCGTTCCTGGAGGAACTGTCGGAGTCGGTGGACGCGCTCGCCGAGGAGACGGGCCGGCCGCTGTTCCTGATCGCCGAGTCCGATCTGAACGACCCGCGGCTGATCACGCCCCGCCGGGAGGGCGGCCTGGGGCTGCACGCCCAGTGGAACGACGACTTCCACCACGCCCTGCACACCGCCCTGACCGGCGAGTCCCAGGGCTACTACGCCGACTTCGGGCGCGATCCGTTCGCCGCGCTCGCCAAGACCCTCACCGGCGGGTTCTTCCACGACGGCACCTGGTCCAGCTTCCGCGGCCGGTCCCACGGCCGGCCGCTGGACCGTACCCGGCTGCCCGCGCACCGGCTCCTCGGCTACTCCCAGACCCACGACCAGGTGGGCAACCGCGCCCAGGGCGACCGGCTCGCCGCCTCCCTCTCCCCCGGCCTGCTGGCCTGCGCGGCCACGCTGACGCTGACCTCCCCGTACACCCCGATGCTGTTCATGGGCGAGGAGTGGGCGGCGGGCACGCCCTGGCAGTTCTTCACCGACCACACCGACCCGGACCTCGCGGAGGCCGTACGGCGGGGCAGGCGGCGGGAGTTCGCGGAGCACGGCTGGGCGGAGGAGGACGTGCCGGACCCGCAGGACCCGGCGACCCGGGACCGCTCCTGCCTGGACTGGTCGGAGCCGGAGCGCGAGCCCCACGCGCGCGTACTGGCCTGGTACCGCCGGCTGATCGCCCTGCGGCACGCCCATGCCGACCTCACCGACCCCGACCTGGCCGACCTCAAGGTCGCCTACGACGCGCAGGCCCGCTGGCTGGCCTTCCGCCGCGGGGACGTACGGGTGGCCGTGAACCTCGGCAAGGCACCGGCGGCGATCCCGCTCGGCACCCGCCCCGCGCGCGTGCTGGCCGCCTGGGAGCCGGTGCAGACGACGGGCGCGGACGGGCTGCTGCGCCTGCCCGGGGAGTCCTGCGTGGTCCTGGAACAGGACTGAGGACCGCCGCACGGGGCACGGGCCGGCGGGTCCGGCCAGTGCTGCGACCGGAAAGGTCCACAGCACTAGTAGGACTCCGTTACGTCTGCCTGTCGGTCCTGTCTGGGGGAACGCTGAAGGTGTGGATGCACATGAAGTAAACCGTGCTCGGGTGAAGTTA
>NZ_JBIVKQ010000005.1:0-57416 GCF_044750845.1 Streptomyces sp. NPDC088766
CCGCGACCGCCGCGACCGCCCCCACGACCGCCACCGCGCCCACGGCCCTCACCGCCGCCCCCAAGCCCGCGCCCCCCGCCTTCGCGGCCGCTGTCCCCCCCCCCCCCCCCCCCCCCCCCCCCCCCCCCCCCCCCCCCCCCCGGCCGCCCCCCCCCCCCGCGCCCCCCCCCCCCCCCGGGGGCGCGGACGGACCGCACTCGTGTGAACACGCCATGGTGAACACACGAGCCCCCCGTGAAGCTCCTGTCACACCTCGGGCGTACGCTGTATGGCTGTCATTGGCCGCACCTGCCGCTCCCCCGCGACACAGCGGCACGGTTCAGCCGCACGGGGGAGACGACGGGGAGTTTCGCGGTGTTCGAGAGTGTGGGGGCGTTGATCGGCGCCCCGTGGATCTACGCGTTGGTGGCCTTGTCGGTCCTCCTTGACGTGTTCCTGCCGGTGCTGCCCAGCGGCGTGCTCGTCATCACGGCGGCGACGGCCGCGGCCGCGGGATCGGGGGCGGCGACCGGGCGGCTGCCGCACGAGGTGCCCGACATCCTCGCGCTGATCCTCTCCGCTGCGACCGCCTCCGTCCTCGGCGATCTGGCCGCCTACCGCCTCGCCCGGCGCGGCGGGGCACGGCTGGACCGCGCGATCTCCCGTTCCCGGCGGCTGACCACCGCGCAGGAACGTCTCGGCCGGGCCCTCGCCGAGGGGGGCGGCGCACTCGTCGTCCTGGCCAGGTTCGCACCGGCCGGCCGGTCCGTCGTCTCGCTCATCGCGGGCGCCGCACAGCGCCGCGTCCGCGACTTCCTGCCCTGGTCCGCCCTGGCCGGCCTCTCCTGGGCCGCGTACAGCGTCGCCCTCGGCTACTTCGGCGCGCACTGGCTCGGGGCGACCTGGCTGGCGACGGGGGTGTCCTTGCTGGCCCTGTTCGCCGCGGGCTCGGGAGCGGCGTACCTGATGCGCCGGCCGCCGGCGTAGCCGCCGGGGCCCGGCCCTCGCTCTCCCCCGGAGGGGGCACCCCCGGACGGAGCCCGTCCTCGTCGCCGGACGGACACGCAACGCGGGAGAACCGGCCGTCCTGCGGCTGCCTGCCCCCTGCTCTCGGCTCCGCTCGAGCGGGGGGCACCCCCTCCAGGGCTTCCTCTGCCTCACGGTGCACGGCACCGGGCCACGCGCCCTGATCGGGCGTCGCCGGGGCAGGGACCCCTGAGCCGGGCCGCTGCCGGACCGGGACCACGGCCGGACCCCGCGCCATCTTGACCCGACGGTCTCGCCGCTCCCGGCCAGCACGACCCGGTACATCTGTCCCGAGTCCAGCTCCAGATAACGCCGGTGACGGTCGGTCAGTTGCGCCGCCGACTCGGGGCCGCCCAGATGATCCGTCATCTCCGGACCGTTGTTCCGCTCCAGCAGCCAGAAGTCGTCCTCCGCCCAAGGCGCCAACCGCACTTGCCGCACACCGGTGACATCCATGCCGCCGCCGTAGGACAGGGTCCGACAGCGCTCCTTGGTTCATTCGAACGAATGAACCACCTTGAGAAACTCGCGACTCAAATTCGAACAGGCGTACCATTGCCGTGTGGCTACGACCTATGACTTTCCCAGCGACCTGCGCGCCGGTCAGGAGGAGCTGCATCAGGTCCGGACCGAGTTGTCGGCCCTGCTGAAGCGGCTGCCCTGGTCGGTCGAGCCGCTGGACGGCTTCAGCGACGACGGCGGCTGGCGCAAGGTGGAGCGCCCCGCCTCCCCCGGCTGGACGGCCGACGAGCAGGCCGAGGTGGAGAAGCTCCGCCGGCGCGAGCACGAGCTGGCCGTGTTCGTGTCCGGCCACCGCTTCTGGGCGGAGGTGGCCGCCGCCGACCGCGTGGAGGCCCGCATGCGCCTCAAGCACGCCCACGAGGCGCCGCCCGACGAGGAGGCCTAACGGGCAGGGTGCGGCGCGCGCCCGTGACATGCGAGAGGGTCCCCGGGGAAATCCCGGGGACCCTCTCGCACTGCCTGGTGGGCGCGGGCGGTTTCGAACCGCCGACATCCTGCTTGTAAGGCAGGCGCTCTACCCCTGAGCTACGCACCCAGGACGAGTCGACAGCCTACATTGCCCGGGGCCGTGCCTCGCAAACCCGTATCGGCGGCGAAGGACGCGGGCGCGGGTCTCCTCGCGCCGGACCGGCGCGCACACGCGGGACCGGCGCGCACACGCGGGACGGCTCGGCTCGGCTCGCCCGGACCCGGCGGCCGTACCGGAGCGGATGGGGGTCGTCACCGGCGACGGGAAAGTCGCCGTGCGGATCGCGAACCAACCGCCCCGTGTGTTCGTCGTCAACCGGTGGGAGAATGACTCCGGGCAGGGCGGATCACAGCACGGGAGAGGGATGTGACGGCGACACCAGCGCAGCCGTACTCGCCGTCGTTGCCGCGCGTGCGCCCGCGGGCGTTCGGCGACGCCCTCGCACTCGCCGCCCTTCCCCTCGCCGCCGTCCTCCTGCTGCCCGCCGCGTTCGCCGGGGGTGGCACCCGCCGCTGGTTCGGCGGACGGGCGGAGAGCCAGCGGGCGGAGGCCCAGGCCGCGAAGGACGCCGCGGCGGCCGCGTTCTACGAACTGGACACCGCGCAGCGGGATCTGCGGATCTCGATCGAGACGATCACGGCGGTCGACGCCTCGCCGGCCGCCCGGCGCGCGGTGGCCGACTTCGAGGCCCTCGGCCGGCGCATCGACGAGGCCAGCCACCAGTACATCCAGGCCGTCGACGCCCACGACCTGGACCGGGACGACCTGGAGGCCGCCACCGCGGCGCGGGCGCGCGGTGAACTGACCCGCGCGAAGGACGAACTGGTCCGCGTCAAGGGCGAGCTGGACCGTTTCACCGACGGTCTGGGGCCGCTGCTGGGCACGGCGGAGACCCAGCTGGCCCGGCTGGCGCCCGCCGTGGAGCGGGCCCGCCAGAGCCTGCTGGCCGCGTCGAACGCGCTGGACGCCGTCCGGGAGAGGGGACTGAAGGCGGACGATCTCGCCGCCCGGCTGGCCGCGCTCGCCCCGGAGCTGACCAAGCTGAACCAGGGCGCGGGGCAGCACGGCGTGCCGGGCACCCTGGAGCGCGCCGAGCGGGTCTCCCGCGAGGCCGGGGCGGTCCGGGCGGAGGCCGATCGGCTGCCGGAGAAGGCCGCCGAGATCGACCACCGGCTGGTGTCCCTGCGGACGCGCGCGCAGGCGCTGACGACCCGGTCGGGGCAGGTCGAGCCGATCCTGAGCGAGCTGCGCCGGCGTTTCACGGCGGCCTGCTGGCAGGACCTCCAGCACGTCCCCGACCAGTCCGTGGAGCACGTCCGGCAGGCGGAGGCGAAGCTCGCCGAGGCGCAGAGCGCGCGGGACGCACAGCGCTGGCCGGACGCCACCGCGCTGCTGTCGACGGCGCGTGCCCTGCTGAACTCCACCGACGAGGCCGTCTCCGCCGCCGGTGACCGTCTGACCAGGCTGAACGCCGTGCAGAAGGACCCGCGGCAGGAGATCGAGCGGACCCGCTTCGCGATCCGGGACGCGCAGCGGCTGGCGATGGCCGGGCGCAACACCCCGGACCCGCGGGACGCGCGGCCGCTGGACGAGGCGGTGGCCCGGCTGGAGCGGGCGATCGCCACCCTGGAGGGCCGCCACCCGGACTACTGGCACTTCCTGACGGAGACGGAGGCCGTCCGGCACACGGTGTCCGGCGTGGTGTCCAGGATCCGCGAGGACCGCGGCGCCGGGCACTGAGCGCGGCCCGGGCTCCGTCGCTGCCGTGGCCACAGCCGTGGCCGGCGTTGCCGTCGGCGCGTGTCGGGCGGATATTGGAGGTGCGTACGGCTCGGCTCGCGCAGCGCTTCCGGAGGGAGGCGGAGATGGCCACCCACCTCATGCACTCGGGGACTCGGCGACGGATCAGACTGGACGACCACCTGCCCGTCGATCACCGCCTGAACATGGTCTACCGGATCGGCGCCGGTCTGATGGGCGTCGGGCTGATCGTCTTCGGGATCTTCGGCATCCTCGACCGGGTCGGCTTCTTCGACACCGGCGGGGACACCGTCTGGAGCCTGAACACCAACGGCGCGCTCAGCTGGCTTTCGGTCGGCGTCGGTCTGCTGCTGCTCGTGGGCATGGTGATCGGCGGGAACTTCGCCTCCACGCTGAACATGACTTTCGGCGTGCTGTTCGTGGCCAGCGGCTTTTTGAACATGGGGCTGCTGGAGACGGACTACAACTTCCTGGCCTTCAAGATCCAGAACTGCATGCTCAGCTTCGTGATCGGCATCCTGCTGCTGGTGTTCGGGATGTACGGCAGGGTCGGATCCGCCCTGCCGCACGACAACCCGTACTGGCGGGCCCGTCACCCCGACCTGGTCGAGGACCGGGACCGCCGGCAGGAGCGCCGGGAGCAGCTCCCGGCGGAGCACCCCGAGGCGCCCCGGATCACGTCCGGGGAGGCGCCCGGGGAGACGCCCGGGGAAGCACCCCCGCGGACGTCCCGGCCCGGTCAGGGCCCGTAGGGGACCTGACCGGGTGCCGCATCCGTCAGGTGCGGTAGGCGTAGTACGCGGCGGTCGGGTACGACGCGATGATGCTCGCCACCGACCTGCTGTAGGTGTTGGTGGAGTGGTACGTCACGTACGGCACGCCCTGGCTGCGGGACGTGACGATCATGGTGTGGTCCTTGGAGCCGTCCTTGTCGAAGTCGACCTGGAGGACGTCGCCGACGTCCAGCTGGTAGACGTTGGCGAGGGGGGTCGTCCGCTTGGAGTTCTGGGCGAACCAGGACCACTCGTTGACGCCGACGAACGAGTGCGACTGGATGTCGGCGTTGCCGAACCACTTGGTGTAGTCGTACACGTAGCCGGGGACGTGCTTCCAGCCGCCCGCCTTCAGCGACTGGCTGACGAAGTTGGTGCAGTCGCCGCCCGCGCCCTGCCCGTTGAAGTTGGGGTAGGCGGGGTTGTAGTTCGACCAGTACTGCTTGGCGTAGGCGGCCATGGCCTTGTAGTCGAGGCCGCTGGCGGTGAAGTTCTTCGCGTTCGCCGGGCCGGGGTACGTGGTCGACGCCTTGGGGGCCGACGGCGTGGTGCTGGTGGTGGTGGCCACCATCGGCGCGACGGACGGCTTGGCGGTCTGGTTCACCGCGAGGCCCTCGTCGGTGTCGCGGATGCCGGTGAGCTGCCAGTTGCCCTGCCGGTCGGCGGTGAACGTCAGCTCGTGGTGGGCCTGGAAGCCGGTGGCCTTCGGCTCGTCGCCGCGGACCTTCTCGTAGGTGAGGGTCGTGGTCTCGGTGACCGCGACCTTGGCCTTGCGGCCCTTCACGTTCGTGGCGTCCAGGGTGACGGTGGTGCTGCCCTTGCTGTACTTCTCGCCGAGCTGGGCGAGCCGCTCCTTGCGCTGGTCCAGCGAGGACAGCGCGGCGTCCTCGGCACGGTTCTGCTTCGACGACAGCTTGACCCGGCCGGAGAAGCCGTCGGTCAGCGGCTTCCCGTGCTTGTCCTGCTTGCCGTCGACCAGGGCTTCGGTGCGGTCGGTGAAGACCGCGTCGGCGAGGCGCTGGAAGGTGGCCTTCGTCTTGGCGTCCACCGTGGGGTCGTCGACGACCGCCGCTCCGGCGCTCCAGTTGGGCAGCAGGGCCACTCCCGCGACGACGGAGGTGGCGGCCGCCCCGAGTATCGCGGCGCGGCGCCGCGTACGGCTCAATTTCCTTGACTTCACTGATGCTTCCCCTCTTGCCCCGGCGGCTGGATGCCGGGGTAGCGCATCTTTGCATGCCGTGTGTGGCTCGTGTGAAGAGGGGGCGGCAGTCCGGGCACGGGAGTTATAGGACCGTCACTGCACAACGCCGTCCCGTGTCGACCCGGTTACTGGACGACGGTCGACCAGTCCGGCGACTGGGCGGGGTCGAGGGTGCGCAGCCGCTCCAGGGTGGCGGGCGTCTGCACGTCCATCCAGTCGGCCAGTTCCTTGAAGGACACGCACTTGACGTCCTTCTTCACGCACACGGTCTTGATGACCTCGTCGACGGCCTTCATGTAGATGCCGCCGTTCCACTCCTCGAAGTGGTTGCCGATGAACAGCGGGGCCCGGCTGCCGTAGTACACGCGGTTGAAGCCGGCCATGTAGGTGTCGAGGGTCTCCTGCTGCCACTTCGGGTACTGGGCGGGGTCGCCCTCGGTCTCGCCCTCGGACTGGTTGTAGAGGAAGTTGAAGTCCATGGACAGGCCCTGGTACTTGCCGCCCTCGTAGGGGAGCATCTGGAGCGGGAAGTCCCAGATGCCGTTCTTCTTCGCGGGCCAGATCTGGAAGTCGCCGGCCGAGCTGGCGTCGTAGCGCCAGCCGTAGCTCTTGGCGGCCTTCAGCAGGTTGGCCTGGCCCTCCAGGCAGGGGGCGCGGCCGCCGACGACCTCCTTCTTGAAGTCGAAGGGCAGCGGGTCCATGTCGGTGTAGCCGGTGTTCGTCTTCCACTTCTCGGCGAAGCCGAAGAACTGGTCGATCTCGCTCTTCCACTCCTCGACGCTCCAGTCGCCGCCGCCCTTGGCGCCGCAGAAGTGGCCGTTGAAGTGGGTTCCTATCTCGTTGCCCTCCTCCCAGGCCTTGGCGAGGTCCTCCAGGGTGGTGCGCACGTGCTCGTCGGTGGGGAAGCTGATCGCCGCGGACCCCTTGGGGTGCTGCGGCGGGCTGTAGAGGTCGGCCTTGCTCTTGGGCAGCAGGTAGATGCCCGTGAGGAAGAACGTCATGTGCGCGTTGTACTCCCGCGCCAGCTCCCGGTAGTGGGTGAACAGCCCGTCGTCGCCGGCCAGGGCGCCGTCCCAGGAGAAGACGACGAACTGGGGCGGTTTCTCACCGGGCTTGAGCGGTACGGGCTTGAGGCCGCCCTTCTGGGGGCCGGTGTACGAGGTGGAGCCGTCCCCGAGGACCTTGGTCCTGCCGTCCCACTCCGGTTCCTCGCCCGGCGACGCCGTCGCCTTGCCCCCCTTGCCGGCGGAGGCGGTCGGCGCGGTGTTGTCCGTGCGGCTGAGCACCAGGTAGCCCGCCACCAGCGAGGCGACGACGAGGAAGGCCGCCAGGCTCAGGAAGCCCGGATGGGCGGCGGCGGGACGGTTCGTTGCCCGGGCCTTGCGGCGGCGGCCCGACGGTGGCGTCATGTGCGGCTCATTCTCGAGGGGTTCGGGGACTGCGGTGCGGCCTGGGGTCAGCCGAGCGGGCTCATGGCTCTGGACCAGATGCCGTAGGGGACGCTGTCGTCCGCTGTGCCGTCGATGCCCTTCAGCGGCAGCGGTTCGAGACTCTTCGCCAGGTCGATGCGGTAGACGACGACCGCGGTGGAGACGGCCTTGTGGGTGCCGACGTACCAGGCGGCCTTGTCGTCCTGGGTGGTGCCGGCCTTCCCGGCCACCTGGGCGCCTTCGGGTGCCGCGCCGGGGTGGGCGGTGCGGAAGGCGTCGGTGAGGGCGGAGGTGACCTCCTCGGCCGTGTCGGCGCCGATCGCGCGGGCAGGCCTGGGAAGGGCCAGCGGGACCTTGGTGCCGTTGTGGGTGACCTGCCGCACGGAGTACGGCTCGGTGTGCTTTCCGGCGGCGGCGAAGGTGGAGTAGCCGCTGGCCATGCGGATCGCGCTGGGGGTGGAGCTGCCCTGGGACAGCGCGGGCACCTGTGCGCCGAGGCTGGAGGGAAGCAGTCCGGCCGCCTCCGCGGTGTCGCGCACCTTGTCCAGGCCGGTGTCCATGCCGAGCTGCATGAACGGTGTGTTCACCGACAGGGCCAGCGCCCGGTGCAGGGAGATCTGCCCGTAGGACTTGTCCTTGTCGTTGCTGGCGGCGACCTTCCTGCCGCTGCGGTCCCAGTACGGCCCCTCCGGCGTGGTCACCGGCACGTCGTCGTCGCCGTCGTAGACGGACTCCCCGGTGACCGGGGTGGCCTCGCCGTCCCGCGTCTTGTGGACGCCGTGCTCCAGGCCGGCGGCGTAGACGAAGGGCAGGAAGGCGGAGCCGGCCGGGACGGTGGTGGCGTTGGACTCGTTGTAGCCCTGGGTGCGGTGGTCGGGGCCGCCGTAGACGGCGAGGATCCGTCCGTCGGCGGCCACCGAGGCGGCGCCGTAGTGGGCGGTCTTCGCGTTCTTCGGGTCGTCCTTCAGGGCCTTTGCGCGGGCCTTGGTGACGGCGTCCGTGAGCTGGGTCTCGCGGTCCTTCTCGAAGGTCGTGTAGATCTGGTAGCCGCCCAGGTCGAAGTCCTTTTCGCTGATCCTCGCGGACTTCTTGGCGTACTGGGAGGCGAGTTCGACGAGGTAGTCGCTCTGTTCACCGGTGTCGTACAGCGGATTGCTCTTGAGCGGCTCGGGGAACTTCGTGTACGTGGCCCGCTCGGCCCTGGAGAGTTTGCCGATGGTGACCATCCGGTCCAGGGTCCACGTCCAGCGTTCCACGGCACGGGCGCGGTTGGTGCTGCTCAGGGTGGGGTCGTAGAGTCCGGCGCCCTTGAGCAGTGCGGCGAGGAAGGCCGCCTCGCTGGCGTTCAGCTCGCTGACGTCCTTGCCGTAGTAGGCCTGGGCGGCGCGCTGGATGCCGTAGGTGCCGCGGCCGAACCAGCTGGTGTTGAGGTAGCCCTCCAGGATGTCGTCCTTGCTCATCTGGTTGTCGAGCTTGAGGGCGATCATCGCTTCGGTGAACTTGCGCCGGACCGTCTGGTTCTGGTTGAGGTAGACGTTCTTGACGTACTGCTGGGTGATCGTGGAGCCGCCCTGGGTGTCGCCCTGGCCGATGGTGCGGAACAGGGCGCGGCTGAGGCCCTTGAAGGAGATGCCGGGGTCGCTGTAGAAGCTCTCGTTCTCGGCGGCGAGGACCGCCCAGCGGACGTCCTCGGGGATGTCCTTCAGCGGCATCGCCTGCCGCTGCACCCAGCCGGTGCGGGCCATGGGGGTCCCGTCGGCCCAGAAGTACACGTTGTCCTGCTGGGTGGCGTAGGTGTTGAGGTTGTCCGGGACGTCGGTGGCGGCGTAGGCGACGACCAGGAAGAGGGTGCTCAGGCCCAGGGAGGCGAGGACGCCTCCGAGCGACTGCCGCCAGGAGGGTATCCAGCGGCGCCAGTCGGTGCGGCCGGGCCGCGGGTACTGCGGGCGCATCCGGCGCGCGTACGGGGCGAGGAAGGCCGTGATGCGCGTCACGTACGGGGCGAGGAAGGCGACGAGGGGAGCCAGCCGGGGGCCGACTGCGGCGGTGAGCCGGGAACGCACGGAGGGGCGGGGGGCTTTTCTGCCCTTCCGCCGGTCTCTCGATATGGAGGATTCACGAGGCGAGCCCGGTATGTCCGGCCCGTCCGCACTGCCCGGTATGCCCTCCGGAGGCACCCGCAGCTGCATGGTCTCGTCCGCCTTGAAAGAGGCGGGAACCTTCAACTGCATGGTGGCGTCGGCCGGCTCCTGGGGCTCCTCCCCCTGCCCCGCCTGGGTCACGATGTCTCCCTCCGCACTAGGTGTTGCTCGCGTAGGCAGACGTACAGACGTACGAGGGTCTGACATGGTTGCCGTCGCGGCGGCAGCAAACCCTGAATCCCCCAACCTCGCGGTTCATCGCGGCGCCCTCAAATTACCAGCGCCCTTCGCAAGTTCTCCACATAAGAAATCGACAGAAGTGAACCCTGTCGAAACAGTGGGAGCCGCCACCTGGCATACAGGGATTAATCTGTCCGCATGCCTCGCTACGAGTACCGCTGCCGGACCTGCGGCGACACCTTCGAACTGAGCCGCCCCATGGCGGAGTCCGCCGCGCCCGCCGACTGCCCCGCCGGTCACGACGACACGGTCAAGCTTCTCTCCACCGTAGCCGTCGGCGGTACGGTCTCCGCCCCCGCGCCCAGGGCGGGCGGCGGGGGCGGCTGCTGCGGCGGGGGCTGCTGCGGCTGACCCCCGGGGCCCGTCGCCGCCCTGCGGCCCGATCCGGACGACAGGCCCTACTTCTCGCGGACGCCTTTCAGGAACTCCCGCAGGATCCGCTCCCCCGCCAGCACCCCGCGCTCGGGCAGCGCCGTGACCTGCGGCGCCGTCCAGGCAGCCTCGTGCAGCTCGCCGTGACCGGGGCGCCAGCCCCGGTCCGACGCCAGCAGCAGATCGGCGTCGAGCAGGGAGTCACCGGCCGTCAGCGTCAGCTCGGCGCCGGTGCGCCGGGCCACCTCGCGCACGGCCGCGCTCTTGGTCAGCGGCTTGGGCACGGCGTAGATCTTGCGGCCCTGGAGCGACACGGTCCAGCCGCGGTTCTCCGCCCAGGCCGCCAGCTCCTTCACCCACTCCTCGGGCAGCAGCTCGCGCTCCACCACCAGGTAGGCGAACAGGTCCTCGGCGATGCGCTCCTTGCGCAGCCAGAGCGGGTCGGCGAAGGCCGCGAGGTGCGCCTGCACCTCCGCGAGCGGCGCGCACTCGTCGGCCAGCCGCGCGCTCACCACGGCCTGCCAGTCCGGGTCGGACACCCCGTCGACCAGCAGATGCCCGCCGTTCGCGCAGATCGCGTAGGCCGGCGGCGGACCCGGCAGGTTGATGCGCTGGTACTGCTTGCGGGTCCGGGTGGTCGTCGGCACGAACACCGCCGCGTCCCCGAGATCGGTCAGCAGCTGCGCCGCCGTCTCCGTCATGTACGACAGCGGACGGCTCTCGTGCACCTCCACGCACAGCAGCCGGGGCGCCCGCGGGTCCGGCATGGTCAGTGCGAGGGCCGCCGCGGAGTAGATGAGCGTACGGTCCAGGTCGCTCGCCACCAGCACGGGCATCAGAGGGTCACCGCCTTGCCGTCGGCGCCGGTCGCGCCGCGCGTGTACTGCGGGTGGATCAGCCCCACGCAGGAGTACGGCAGGTCGCCGACCTCCTCCACCGGGACCCCGCGCTGGCCGGCGAGGAGCCGGACGTGGTCCAGGTCGGCGCCCGCCCCGGCCCGCGCCAGGATCTTCCACGGCACCCGGCGCAGCAGCACCCGGGTGGTCTCGCCGACGCCCGGCTTGACCAGGTTCACGTCGTGGATGCCGTGCTCCTCGCTGATGCGCTCGACCGCCGCCCAGCCCTCCCAGGTCGGTGTGCGGTCGGCGGCCAGCAGTTCCTTCACCGCCCCGTCCACGGCGTCCGCGACCTCCGGGAAGCGGGCCGAGACGGCGTCCAGGAAGGCGCCCGACACGTCCGCGCCGGCCAGCTCGCGGTAGAACTTCGCGCCGTGGAAGTCGTCCGGGCCGACCAGGTCGGCGCGCAGCACGGTCCGCGATATCAGGCCGGACACGGTGGAGTTGAGACAGGCGGACGGGATCAGGAAATCGTCCCGGGTGCCGTACGTCCGCACGCAGGATCCCGGGTCGGCCAGCACCGCGATCTCCGGGTCGAAACCGGCCGCGCCGCCCGCCGCCTCGAACTCCTCGATGGCCACCGCCAGTTCACGGGTGATCGCGCCCTTGCCGGTCCAGCCGTCGACGAAGACGACGTCCGCCGGGTCGTGGTGCCGGGCCAGCCAGCGCAGCGCGTTGGCGTCGATGCCCCGGCCGCGGACGATGGACACCGCGTAGTGCGGCAGCTCCAGGCCGTGCCGGTGCTGCGCCCAGCGGCGCATCAGCACGCCCACCGGGGTGCCGGCGCGGGCCAGGGAGACGAGCACCGGGCGGGGGGACCGCTCGGCGATCACCAGTTCCGTCACCGCGCCGACCGCCTGCGCCAGCCGGGCCGCGGACGCCTCCAGGGCCGTGTGGAACAGCGCCTGGTACTGCTCGCTGGGCTGGTACTCCACCGGCAGCGACTCCGCGTAGTGCGCGCCGCCGCTCTGGATGGCCTCCTCGCGCTCCTCGGTCGGCGCCTCCAGCGTCACGTCGGAGAGGTCCTGGAGCAGCCAGCCGACCTCCTCGGGCGCGTACGAGGAGAAGGCGGGACCACGAAGGGGGTCGGGCAGCACGGCGGGCCTTTCGGGTACGTACAGCGGCTCGGGGACGTAACTGGGCACGACCGCGAGGACGACGTGCGGGGTGTGCGCGGCGAGCCGGTCGAGGAGGCCGCCGGGGGCGTGCAGCGCCGGGGTGTCGGCGGCGGAGTCGACGACGGCGACCACGGCGTCGAAGCCGGCGCCCGCGACGTTGTAGGCGTAGCGCTCGCCGGGGCCGTCGGCCGGGTCGTCGTGGGCGGGGAAGACGATCCGGCTGCGTATCGCGTAGCCGGGGTCGTCGACCGCCAGGACCGGTGAGCGGGTGGTGGTGGAGAAGCGCACCTCGGCGGCCAGGACCTGCTCCAGCTCACGGGCCAGCCGCAGCGGCGCGTACATCAGCTCCTCGAAGCCGAGGACGTGCACGCGGCGCGCGCCCTCGGGAAGGGCCTCGGCGAGCCGTGCCGCCATCGCGGGCAGGGCGTCCTCGAGCCGGGCGCGGTGCTGCGGGGTGAAGCCGTGGCGGCCGCCGTCGGGGAGGCCGCGGGGCCAGCGCAGATCGACGCGGGTGGGCCGCGGCCGGGTACGGCCGTCGTCCGGGTGGCCGCCGGTGGGGACCGGTCCCGCGCCCCCGGCCGAGCCGTCCCGCGGCTGCGCGGAGTCCGGCTCGTGGCGCGCCACCAGTTCCCGGCCCTTCTCCAGCACTCCTTCCGGGAGCCGGACCGTGCCCGAGGCCGCCGTCACCAGGTCGACGCGGGCGCCGATCTCGCGGGCGAAGGCCTCCAGGCGTCCCGCGTCGGCCGGGGAACGCATGTCGACGAGGGCGACGACGACGTACCGGCGGCGCGGGTAGCGCTCGTGCAGGTCGCGGATGGTGTTCAGGACGGTGTTGCCGGTGGAGAACTCGTCGTCGACGAGGACCAGCGGGCCGTCGCCGACCAGGAGCGCCGGGTCCTCCGGCAGCAGCAGGTGGGAGGTGGCGTGCGAGTGGGACTCCTCGAAGCCGCCCGCCGGGACGACACCGGGGACGGGGCGCCGGGTGGAGTGCAGGTAGGGCGCCGGGCCGACGCCGTCGGCGACGGAGTGCCCGAGACCGGTGGCCGTCTCCGCGTACCCGAGGACGACGGCCTCGGCGGCCTCCTCGCCGAGCAGCTCCGCCACCCGGCGGCCCAGGGCGAGGCCGTGGCCGTACACCACCGACGGCGACTGGGGGACGTGCTTGCCCAGCACGTGGGAGACGAGCAGGTGGGCCCGCTTGGGGTTGCGGCGCAGGGCCAGCCCCAGCAGGCCGGTCAGACTGTCGTCGCCCACGAGCCGGACGCCGAGCCGCTCGGCGACCCAGCTCCCGGACCAGACCCCGTTGTTCACTGCGTTGTTCATGCGTCCCTATGTCGTGAGGAGGTGGGGCGAGGTTCAGCCGGGTATGCCCGCGGCCAGCAGGTCGACGAAGCTGACGTCCTCGTGCGCGACGCCGAAGACCTCGGCGCGCAGCATCGTCCGCTCGGCCCAGGCCCGGTGCGGCTTCACCTCGTTCATCTTGTTCGTGTACGCCGACCTCATCACGCCCCCGCCGCCGCGCTCCGGCCGCAGGATGTCGGCCGCGTCGCTGTACTCCTCGTGGCTGACCACGGACAGTGCGTGCACGGCCGGTACGTGCGAGGGGTGGATGCAGGTCTTGCCCAGCAGTCCGTTGGCGTGGTCGAGGGAGATCTCGCGCAGCAGTCCGTCCATCGCGTGTTCGATCAGTTTCTCACGCAGCTCGACGGCCTGGCCCTCCAGGAAGGGGCTGTGCCGCAGCATCGGCTTGAACATGCGCTCGGGGACGCGGAAGTACTCCCACACCGGGCCGGTCACCGTGAACCCGGTGCCGTCCGCCCGCCCCAGCATGTTCACCACGTCGGCGATCACGGAGGCGACGATCTGGACGTCGTAGGCGGTCATGTCGGGCGCCCGGCGCAGGCCGTAGGAGGAGCAGAAGTCGGTGACGCCGAGGCGCAGCGCGAGGACGCGGCTGCGGTACTTCTCGACGGCGCGGGCGATGCCCTCCAGGGCGTCCACCCGCGACTCGCGGTACATCAGCTCGGGCGTCTCCAGGACGGGCATGCCGAACAGCCGGCGGCCGCTCGCCAGCTCGGCGGCGGCCAGGGCCTCCAGGAAGGGGATGCCGCGCTCCTCGGTGAACTTCGGGAACACGAACCCGCTGAGCAGCCGGACCGCCGGGCCGAGGCGCCGGACCAGGTCCGGGATCTGCTCGGGGGTGCGGACGCGGATGAACAGCAGCGGCGGCTCCACGCCGGGGCGGGCGGCCAGGTCGGTGAACTGGCGGACGAGGTTCTCCTCGCCCTGCGCCACGTCCTCGTCACCGATGGAGTCCTCCAGGCAGAGCACCATGGACACCACGCCACGCCCGGTCTGCTTCAGGATGTCCTCGGCCAGCCGGGGCCGGGTGGCCGGACTGTAGAGCGTGGCCCCGAGGGCGGCGGACAGCGTCCGGGCCGGCGAGTCCGTGTCGAACGCACACGGCTCCCGGTGGAACAGGCGCTGTCGCACCTCAGGGGCAAGGTGCCCGAAATGACGCATATATCTCCCCCGTGGTGCAAGTCGAGCGCGTGGATTCGGCAAGAGGTGGCCGGTAATAGTACGTAGAGACCCATGTCATGGGTTCCCGCCGGTCATGAATTTCAGGTAACGCGGAGCGACACAACCCGGCACGGTCCGGCTTCGTCCGCTACGGACCACCGGTTGCCGTGTACCCGCATTGTCGTGAGCAGAACCGAGAGGGCAGGATGAGCGCATGACGCACGCGATGCTGAAAGGGTCGAACGTCCCGCTGAAGACCACCACGGTGCGGGCCGTGCTGCGCTGGACACCCGGGCAGGGGGTCCCGGACGTCGACGCCTCCGCGCTGCTCCTCGGCCCCGAGGGTCGTGTGCGATCCGACGAGGACTTCGTCTTCTACAACCAGCCCCGGCACCCCTCCGGGAAGGTCTGGCGGCTCGGCAAGAAGCGGGGCGCCGAGGGCCTCACCGACACGATCCAGACGGATCTGGCCGGCGTCGAGTCCGACGTCAGCCAGATTCTGCTGGTCGCTTCGGCGGACGGCGTCGCCTTCGACCGCGTACGGGCCCTCAGCATCCTGCTGTACGACGCGGCCGTCGAGGGGGAGCCGCTGGCCACCTTCGACATCCGCCCCGAGACCGGCGAGGAGACCGCGCTGATCTGCGGCGAGCTGTACCGCCGCGGGGAGGGCTGGAAGTTCCGGGCGCTCGGCGAGGGCTACTCCAACGGCCTCAAGGGCCTCGCCACTGACTTCGGCATCTCCGTCGACGAGTCGGAGGAGGCCGCCGACGCCGAGGCGGGCTCCACGGCCGGCGTCTCCCAGCCGCTGCCGCCCGAGCAGCCCACGACGGCCGTCCCGCAGCAGCCCGCCGCGGCCTACGGCTACCCGGCCTCCCTGCCGACGTACGGCTACGGCTATCCGGACGCCCAGCCGGCCGGGGCGGCCCCCGCCGGGGAGTTCCGCATGCCGCCGCAGGGCCCGCAGTTCATCGGGCGGTGAGGGCGGCGCGGACCGCGGGGGCGGCGGGGGCGATGCGCGCGCCACGCGCGGCCGGGGCGGCCGGGGCGGCCGGAAGTCAGCGTTCCGCCTTGGTCTTGTAGCCCCGCCCCCACTGCAGTCCCCATCCGTACAACCGGTCCAGCTCGCCCTGGAAGCCGTACACGAACCGCACCTCGCGCCGGACCACCAGCTCCCCCTTCACGTTCTCGATCATCACCACCGCGCACGAGCGGGCCTGGGGGTGCCGCTCGTCGAGGCCTATCTCGATGCGCGGCCCGTTGCTCGGGTAGAGCGTGACGACCGCGTGCGTGCGGTCGAAGGCCGGCGTCTGGTCGTAGATGTAGACGAACACCAGCAGCCGCTTGATCTCGTCCCGGTGGTCCAGGTTGACGTACATCGTCTCGCCGGACGCCGACCCGAACCGGTCGTCACCGCTCAGCTTCACGTACGGCGCCGCGTTGATCTCGCCGAGCAGGCCGCCGAGCGGCTGGACGACGCCCTTGGTCCCGTCCGCCAGCTCGTACAGGCAGCCCAGGTCCAGGTCGACGTTGACCATGCTCTGGCTGTGCCCGATGACCTCCGGCGGGCGCAGCGCCTTGAAGGGGTGGCGCAGCAGGCTCTCCCGCGAGGAGCCGCCGAAGTCGGAGGTGCGCATCCGCCAGGCCAGGTTGACGCGCAGGTGCCCGGTGGCGGCGCCCTGCTTGGTGAGCGAGACCTGGCTGTGCCGTTTGGTCAGCTCTATCGCGTTGCTCGCCGCACTGCCCGAGTCGAAGTCGGCGGCCCGACCCGGCCGGAGTCCGTCGAAGAAGCCCATTACCGCCCCCAAGTTCCACGCCCGAAAAACGTCTGACCGCACAGTCCCCCGGAAACGACCGGCGGGACGGCACCGAGGACTCGTCCTCGACGACCGCCCCGCTCAGAGCGTTCCTCACCGGGAAGCTGATCACACTCCCGACGAGACCTCGGTCTTCTCGTCCGAGCCCGCGTCTCCCCCGGCCGCCGCCAGCGCCCGGTTGCGGCGCACGGAGGACCAGAAGGACCAGGCGATCAGCAGGACGCCGACGAGGCCCGTGATGACCTCGTGGATCTCGTACTGGATGGTGACGAGCAGGAGCACGGCGAGGGCGCCGATCGCGTAGTGCGCGCCGTGCTCCAGGTAGACGTAGTCGTCGAGGGTGCCCTGGCGGACCAGGTAGACGGTGAGCGACCGGACGTACATGGCGCCGATGCCGAGGCCGAGGGCCATCAGCACGATGTCGTTGGTGATGGCGAAGGCACCGATCACGCCGTCGAAGGAGAAGGAGGCGTCCAGGACCTCGAGGTAGAGGAACATGAAGAAGGCGGCCTGGCCGGCCAGGAGGACCGGGGACTTCTTCTTCCCGGTGCGCTTGGCCTCTTCCTCCTCCTCGTGCTCGCGTTCCTCGTCCTCCTCGAGCTTGTCCTCGAAGTAGCCGGAGAGACCGCCCACGATCATGTAGGTGATCAGGCCGCCGATGCCGGAGAGCAGGACGGTCTCGGCCTTGTCGACGTGTGCGCCGCCGTGCTGGTGGGCGTGGGTGGCGAAGGTCATGGCCGAGACCAGCAGGACGATCAGGGCGATGCAGACCGACAGCATGTCGACCTTGCCCAGCTTGGCCAGCGGGCGCTCCAGCCAGCCGAGCCACTTGATGTCCCGGTCCTCGAAGATGAAGTCCAGGAAGATCATCAGCAGGAACATGCCGCCGAAGGCCGCGATCGCGGGGTGCGCGTCGGTGACCAGTTCCTGGTAGCGGTCCTTGTCGGTCAGGGCGAGGTCGACGGCCTCGATCGGGCCGAGCTGGGCGCTGATCGCGACGATCACGACGGGAAAGACCAGCCGCATGCCGAAGACGGCGATCAGCACGCCGACGGTGAGGAAGATGCGCTGCCAGAAGGCGTTCATCTTCTTCAGGATTCCGGCGTTGACGACTGCGTTGTCGAAGGACAGCGAGATCTCGAGGATGGACAGGATCGCCACGACACCGAAAGCGGTCCACCCCCCGTAGAACACCGCTGCGACGAGGCCGAGCGCGGTGACCGCGAACGACCACCCGAAGGTTTTCAGAACCACTGGTTACCCAATCCTGTCTCTGGGCCCCGGTCCCCCCAAGCCAAACCTGGGGGTGGGTTTCCCCCGCGCCGTACGCGGCTTTACGAAACGTTGACTCCGAAGTCTAGAGCGATGCCCCGAAGTCCTGACGCGTACCCCTGGCCCACCGCACGGAACTTCCATTCGCCCTGGTGACGGTAGAGCTCGCCGAAGATCATGGCCGTTTCGGTGGAGGCGTCCTCGCTGAGGTCGTACCGCGCGAGCTCCTGGCCGTCGGCCTGGTTGACGACCCGGATGAAGGCGTTGGCGACCTGGCCGAAGGTCTGGCCGCGCTCGTCGGCGAGGTGGATCGAGACGGGAAAGACGATCTTGTCGCACTGGGCGGGCACCTTGCCGAGGTCGACGAGGAGCGACTCGTCGTCGCCGTCGCCCTCACCGGTGAGGTTGTCCCCGGTGTGCTCCACCGAGCCGTCGGGGCTCGTGAGCTGGTTGTAGAAGACGAACCACTCGTCGCCCATGACCCGTCCGCCGGTGCACAGCAGCGCGCTGGCGTCCAGGTCGAAGGGGGCTCCGGTGGTGGAGCGCGCGTCCCAGCCGAGGCCGACCATCACCTGAGTGAGGTTCGGCGCGACCTTGGACAGGGAGACGTTTCCTCCCTTGGCGAGCGTGACACCCATGTGCTGGTCCTCCCCTTGGTCGTGCTTCTTCGGTTGTCCTGCGCGTCCGGCGCCGCCCGTAAACGGTGCGGCGCCGGACGAAGCCGTCAGGTCATGGGAGACGGCGTCCCGGGGGGATCGGCTCAGACGTTGACGCCGAAGTCCTGCGCGATGCCGCGCAGGCCCGAGGCGTAGCCCTGGCCGATGGCCCGGAACTTCCACTCCGCGCCGTGCCGGTACAGCTCGCCGAAGACCATGGCGGTCTCCGTCGAGGCGTCCTCGCTCAGGTCGTACCGCGCGATCTCCGCCTCGCCGGCCTGGTTCACGACGCGGATGAACGCGTTGCGCACCTGGCCGAAGGACTGCTGGCGGTTCTCGGCGTCGTAGATCGACACCGGGAAGACGATCTTCTCGACCTCGGCCGGTACGGTCGCGAGGTTCACCTTGATCTGCTCGTCGTCGCCCTCGCCCTCACCGGTGATGTTGTCGCCGGTGTGCTCGACGGAGCCGTCGGGGCTCTTGAGGTTGTTGAAGAAGACGAAGTTGGCGTCGCTGGCGACCTTGCCGGAACTGTTCAGCAGCAGCGCGCTGGCGTCCAGGTCGAAGTCGGTGCCGGTCGTGGTGCGCACGTCCCACCCCAGACCGACGATGACCGCGGTCAGGCCCGGGGCCTCCTTGGTCAGCGAGACATTGCCGCCCTTGCTGAGGCTGACTCCCACGAGTCCTCCATTGGTGTCCGGGGGCGGGGAGCCCCTCGTGCGTCGGATATCGGATCAACGATTCGATCCTAGTGAGGGGTTCCCGCCCCCCGCAGGCCCTGGAGCCGAAGAATCACCGGGTGTCGGCCCCGGCCCGGCACCGGATGCGGGGCGACCGGGGCGACCAGGGCTGCCGGGGCGACCGGGGCTGCCGGGATCAGAGCGCGTCGAGCGCCGAGACGTAGGCACCGAGGTCGCGGGCGTCGGGCAGCGCGTTGACGACGGTCCAGCGCACGACGCCCTCCTTGTCGATGACGAAGGTGCCGCGCACCGCGCAGCCCTTGTCCTCGGCGAAGACCTCGTAGGCGCGGGAGACCTCGCCGTGCGGCCAGAAGTCGCTCAGCAGCGGGTAGTCCAGGCCTTCCTGCTCGGCGAAGACGCGCAGGGTGTGGATGGAGTCGTTGGAGACGGCGAGCACCTGGGTGTCGCGCTCGGAGAACTTCGGCAGGTTGTCGCGCACCTCGCACAGTTCGCCGGTGCACACACCGGTGAAGGCGAAGGGGTAGAAGAGCAGGACGACGTTCTTGCTGCCGCGGAAGTCGGACAGCTTCACGGAGCGGCCGTGGTTGTCCTTGAGTTCGAAGTCGGGGGCCTTGTCGCCGACCTGGATCGCCATCGTCTGGAACCCTTTCCTGGGGCTTCGCCGGAGCCGGTTGCGGCATTCGGGTGAGAACCCGCCCGGAACGCCGGGAACCACCCTACGCAGCGGCCGCCACGCACCGATGGACGGGCCGATGGGGAATCGGCCCGTCCACGGGCGTCGAGAGGTCGTCGCGGGTCTCCGCTACCTCGACGAGGTCGCTTCGGGGGACGAGGTCACTTCTTGGACTTGGCGGCCTTGGGCGTCACCAGCCGGCTGCCGCTCCAGTCCTTGCCCACGCTGACGCTCTTGCTGGCCGACAGGCCCGCCGTCGTCGCGGCTTCGGAGATGTCGCTCGGTTCCACGTACCCCGTCCGGCCGGTCTTCGGCGTCAGGAGGAGGATCGAGCCGCCTTCTTCGATGTACGTGGTGGCGTCCACCAGCGCATCCGTCAGGTCGCCGTCATCGTCGCGGAACCAGAGCACCACGGCGTCGGCAACGTCGTCGTAGTCCTCGTCCACCAGGTCGCTGCCGATGACTTCCTCGATGGACTCGCGGAGCTCCTGATCGACGTCGTCGTCGTAGCCGATCTCCTGGACCACCTGCTCGGGCTGGAACCCCAGCCTGACGGCAGGGCTCGTCCGCTCCTCCGCGTGGTCCGCGGTCGCGCTCACGGGTTGCCTCCTGATCATGTTTCGGGAATAACTCAGCCACGCGCGTGCGCGAAGCATTGGCCGTAGTCCACACGGGCGGGGCGGATCGCGCAAGTACCCGGCGGTTCGGACCGCCGAAACGGTGACGATCCCGGCGGTGTCGCCGCAACTCCAGGCACGCGATCGGGACGGTAGGTGACGTGCACCACACCTATGTGCCCCGTTTGCGTATTTGAGAACCATCCAAGGGTACGAGACTCGGACGGGTGCCGGTTACCTCGGGGTAGAGATGACGTTTGCGGCGCCTAGGTACACGATGGGGGCGGTGCAGGTACTGGAGAACGAACGGGACATCAGCCTCCCGCACCTCCCCCCACAGCCCCACAGCCCCTCTGACAGGTAAGGACCAGCGTGGCTTCCGGATCCGATCGCAACCCGATCATCATTGGCGGCCTTCCGAGTCAGGTTCCTGACTTCGATCCCGAGGAAACCCAGGAGTGGCTCGACTCCCTCGACGCCGCAGTGGACGAGCGCGGCCGGGAGCGGGCCCGCTACCTCATGCTGCGCCTGATCGAGCGGGCCCGCGAGAAGCGCGTGGCCGTGCCCGAGATGCGCAGCACGGACTACGTCAACACCATCCCCACGCGGGCCGAGCCGTTCTTCCCGGGCAACGAGGAGATCGAGCGGAAGATCCTCAACGCGACCCGCTGGAACGCGGCCGTGATGGTCTCGCGCGCGCAGCGGCCGGGGATCGGCGTCGGCGGCCACATCGCCACGTTCGCCTCCTCGGCGTCGCTGTACGACGTGGGCTTCAACCACTTCTTCCGCGGCAAGGACGAGGGCGACGGCGGCGACCAGGTCTTCTTCCAGGGGCACGCCTCCCCCGGCATCTACGCGCGCGCGTACATGCTCGACCGGCTGAGCGAAGAGAACCTCGACGCGTTCCGCCAGGAGAAGTCGAAGGCGCCGTACGGGCTGTCCTCGTACCCGCACCCGCGGCTGATGCCGGACTTCTGGGAGTTCCCGACCGTGTCGATGGGCCTCGGGCCGATCGGCGCGATCTACCAGGCGCGGATGAACCGCTACATGCACGCGCGCGGGATCGCCGACACGTCGAAGTCGCACGTGTGGGCCTTCCTCGGCGACGGCGAGATGGACGAGCCCGAGTCGCTCGGCCAGCTGACCATCGCCGCCCGTGAGGGCCTGGACAACCTGACCTTCGTCGTCAACTGCAACCTCCAGCGGCTCGACGGCCCGGTGCGCGGCAACGGCAAGGTCATCCAGGAGCTGGAGTCGGTCTTCCGGGGCGCCGGCTGGAACGTGATCAAGCTGATCTGGGACCGCACCTGGGACCCGCTGCTCGCCCAGGACCGCGACGGCATCCTCGTCAACAAGATGAACACCACCCCGGACGGCCAGTTCCAGACCTACGCCACCGAGTCCGGCGCGTACATCCGCGACCACTTCTTCGGCGACGACCACCGGCTGCGCGCGATGGTCGAGGGCATGACCGACGACCAGATCCTGCACCTGGGCCGCGGCGGCCACGACCACCGGAAGATCTACGCGGCGTTCAAGGCGGCCGTGGAGCACACCGGCCAGCCGACGGTCATCCTGGCGAAGACGGTCAAGGGCTGGACCCTCGGGCCCAACTTCGAGGGCCGCAACGCCACGCACCAGATGAAGAAGCTGACGGTCGACGACCTCAAGGGCTTCCGCGACCGGCTCCACCTCCCCATCTCCGACAAGGAGCTGGAGGGCGGCGCGCCGCCGTACTACCACCCGGGGCGCGACTCCGAGGAGATCCAGTACATGCACGACCGGCGCAAGGGGCTCGGCGGGTACGTCCCGACCCGGGTCGTGCGCGCCCGGCCGCTGCCGCTGCCCGACGACAAGACGTACGCGTCGGTGAAGAAGGGTTCCGGCCAGCAGTCCATCGCCACGACCATGGCCTTCGTGCGGCTCCTCAAGGACCTCATGCGGGACAAGGAACTGGGCAGGCGGTTCGTGCTGATCGCGCCGGACGAGTACCGCACCTTCGGCATGGACTCGTTCTTCCCGAGTGCGAAGATCTACAACCCGCTGGGCCAGCAGTACGAGTCGGTCGACCGTGAGCTGCTGCTCGCGTACAAGGAGTCGCCGACCGGCCAGATGCTGCACGACGGGATCTCCGAGGCGGGCTGCACGGCCTCGCTGATCGCGGCCGGCTCGGCGTACGCCACGCACGGCGAGCCGCTGATCCCGGTGTACGTCTTCTACTCGATGTTCGGTTTCCAGCGCACCGGTGACCAGTTCTGGCAGATGGCGGACCAGTTGGCGCGCGGTTTCGTGCTGGGCGCGACCGCCGGCCGTACGACGCTGACCGGTGAGGGACTCCAGCACGCCGACGGGCACTCGCAGCTGCTCGCCTCGACGAACCCGGGCTGTGTGGCGTACGACCCGGCGTTCGGCTTCGAGATCGCGCACATCGTCCAGGACGGCCTGCGCCGGATGTACGGCCCGGACAGCGAGGACGTCTTCTACTACCTGACCGTCTACAACGAGCCGATCCGGCACCCGGCCGAGCCGGAGGACGTGGACGTCGAGGGCATCCTCAAGGGCGTCCACCGCTTCAGCCGGGGCACCTCGGGGTCGATCCCGGCGCAGATCCTCGCCTCGGGCGTGGCCGTCCCCTGGGCCGTGGAGGCGCAGCGGATCCTCGCCGAGGAGTGGGACGTGCGCGCCGACGTCTGGTCGGCGACCTCGTGGAACGAGCTGCGGCGCGAGGCCGTCGAGGTCGAGCGGCACAACCTGCTGCACCCGGAGGAGGAGCAGCGCGTGCCGTACGTGACGCGCAAGCTGACCGGGGCGCAGGGGCCGTTCGTGGCCGTCTCCGACTGGATGCGGTCGGTGCCGGACCAGATCGCGCGCTGGGTGCCGGGGCGCTACCAGTCGCTGGGCGCGGACGGCTTCGGCTTCGCGGACACCCGTGGGGCCGCGCGCCGCTTCTTCCACATCGACGCGCAGTCGGTGGTGCTCGCGGTGCTGACCGAGCTGGCCAAGGAGGGCAAGGTCGACCGGTCGGCGCTGAAGCAGGCCATCGACCGGTACCAGTTGCTGGACGTGGCGTCGGCCGATCCGGGGGCGGCGGGCGGCGACGCGTAGCCGCCGGTCACGACCGGACGGACAAGCCGGACGGACAAGCCGGACAAGGGCGGCGGGCCTGAGGGCCCCGCCGCCCTTGTCCGTTCTTTACGATGCGGGCATGGATCAGCAATCGGTGCGGGACCGGTGGGAGCGGTGGACGCGGCGGCCGCTGCCGGCACTGGCCGTGGTGTTCGCCGTCGCCTACGCCGTGCCCATCGTGCACACCTCGGCCGGACCGTCGCTGCGGTCCGCGTGCACCTGGACGGAGTGGGGGGTGTGGGCGGCCTTCGCCGTGGACTACGCCGTCCGGCTGGCGCTGGCGGAGGAACGCCGCGCGTTCGTCCGTACCCACTGGCTGGACCTGTTCGCGGTGCTGCTGCCGCTGATCCAGCCGCTCAGGCTGCTGCGGCTGGTGTCGACCCTGCTGCTGGTGGGACAGCGGGCCCGGATGGCCTCGCAGGTGCGGCTGACGACGTACGTCGCGGGTTCCGTGGCGGGGCTGCTGGTCTTCGGCTCGCTCGCGGTGCTGTCGGTCGAGCGGGAGTCCCCGGAAGGGAACATCCGGACGCTGGATGACGCCCTGTGGTGGTCGTTCACGACGATGACGACCGTGGGATACGGGGACCACGCGCCGACCACGGGACTGGGGCGGATGATCGCCGTCGGGCTGATGCTGTCCGGGATCGCGCTGCTGGGTGTGGTCACCGCGAACATCGCCGCGTGGTTCATCGAGCGGTTCGAGAAGGACGACCGGGAGGAACGCGAGCACACGGAGGCGATCCGCGTCCTCACGGACGAGGTGCGCGCCCTGCGGGCGGAGGTGGCGGCCCTGCGGTCCCGTCCAGCCGACCCGGTGGGCGAGAAGAGCCCGTCCGGCGTCTGAAGGCGGGCCCGTTCCGGCCGAAGCGGGGGCCTGCGGGCCGAAGCGGGAGCCTGCGGGCCGAAGCGGGAGCCTGCGGGCCGCAGTCGCGGGCCCGGGGCGGGGCGGCGGGGGCGAGGACGCCCCCGCGGGCGCCCTCACCTCACAGCAGTCCGTTGCCCGTCATCCCCGCGCCCGCCAGCCACACCAGCGCGAGCAGGGTGTCGATCGCGCCGAGGACCACGGCGACCAGGGCCGGCACCGGGCGGGGGCCCGCCCAGCTGCGGCCCATGGCCAACCAGCCGCAGACGATCGCCGCGGGGCCGAGGACGATGCCCAGCGCGAAGAATCCGGCGACCGCGCAGACCAGGCCGATGATGCCGAGCGTCGCGCTGTCCGGCCCTCCCCCAACCTCGAATCCGCTCGGTCGGGGGTGCCTTCGCGTTCCGTGTCCGAAGCCGGCCATCATCAACTCCCTTGATCCTGGGGCTGCTTCGATGGTCCGGGTACCCCCCTGACGCTGGTTATGCAGTGACCGGAGACAGGCACGGGCGCGCCGTCCCCCTCCGGCGGCGCGCCGCGGCCCCGGCCGCCCTCCCCTGCGGAGGGCTTGACCCACTGTGACCTGCGGCGCGCACCCGGCGCGAGAGCCCCTTGGGGTTGTCACCCGATGAGGGAATCCCGCTGACGGTCCGTCGGGGCCGGGGTCCCGTCAGGGTCGAGGTCCCGTCAGATGTGACCGACCCCGGCGCCCGCCTCCGCGTTCTCTCCCCGCTTGGTGAGCAGTGCGACGAACACGGCCACCGCCGCGACCCCGGCCGCGACGAGCGAGGCGAGGCTCATCCCGGAGATGAAGGTGTCGTGGGCGACGTCCGTGATCTTCGCCGCGATCTCCGGGGGCGTGCCCTTCGCCACCGGGGCCACGCCCACCTGGACCGCCTCGGAGGCCTGGCCCAGCTGGTCCGGGGTGAGCGCGGGCAGGCCGGCGTCGGTCCAGTTGCCGGCCAGGTCGCTGTCGACCTTGGAGGCCATGACGGCGCCGAGGACGGCCGTACCGAGGCTGCCGCCGATCTGCATGGCCGCCTGCTGGAGGCCGCCGGCGACTCCGGACAGCTCCATGGGGGCATTGCCGACGATGACCTCGGTGGCGCCGACCATGACGGGGGCGAGGCCGAGGCCGAGCAGGGCGAACCAGACGGACATCGCCAGGCTGCCGGTCCCCTTCTCCAGGGTGGACATGCCGAACATGGCGACCGCCACGCAGACCATGCCGCCGGCCAGCGGGATGCGCGGACCGACCTTGGTGATCATCGCGCCCGCGAGCGGGGAACCGACGATCATCATGCCGGTGAGCGGGAGCAGGTGCAGGCCGGCGTCGATCGGGCTCATGCCGTGCACGTTCTGGAGGTAGAACGTCACGAAGAAGAGGCCGCCCATGAAGGCGATGGCCATCATGACCATGAGGACGACGCCGGCGGACAGCGGCACCGAGCGGAACAGGCCCAGCGGGACGAGCGGTTCCGCGACGAAGTTCTCCCAGACGGCGAAGGCAGCGAACAGCAGCACGGAGACGCCGATGAACGTCCAGGTCAGGCCGTCTCCCCAACCCCACTCCGGGGCCTTGATGAGGGCCCACACGAGGCAGAACATGGCGCCGGAGAGCAGCACGATGCCGAGGATGTCGAAGGAACGGGGGGCGTTCTCGGCACGGTGGTCGAGCAGCATCACCACACCCAGGGCGACGGCGAGGACGCCGACGGGCACGTTGATGAAGAACACCGACTGCCAGTTGACGTGTTCGACGAGGACGCCGCCGAGGATCGGGCCGCCGGCGGTGGAGGCGCCGATGACCATGCCCCAGATGCCGATGGCCATGTTGAGCTTCTCGGCCGGGAAGGTGGCGCGGAGCAGACCGAGCGCGGCCGGCATGAGCAGGGCGCCGAACAGACCCTGCAGGACGCGGAAGGTGACGACGAGCGCGATGCTGTCGGACAGGCCGATCGCGCCGGAGGCGGCGGCGAAGCCGACGACGCCTATCAGGAAGGTCTGGCGGTGGCCGAAGCGGTCACCGAGCTTGCCCGCGGTGATGAGGGAGACCGCGAGGGCGAGGAAGTAGGCGTTGGTGATCCACTGCACCTCGGCGAAGGTGGCGCCGAGATCCTTGGCGATGGCCGGGTTGGCGATGGCCACGATCGTGCCGTCGAGGGCCACCATCATGACCCCGACGGCGACGGTGATGAGCGTGAACCACGGGTGGCCGCGCAGCCCCTTGGCCGGTGGCTGGTCCGACGGGGTGGAGGGCGACTCGTCCGCCGGTCCCGTCGTGTCGATGGTGGTCTGACTAGTCATGTGTTCGAGGCTAATGACAGCCACTGACAGATGACAAACTGATTCACAAGTCGGTAACTGACACGTCACCCGCCCCTCGCCCGAAGGGCGACCGGCGGAAGGAGAAGGGCGCATGGAGACCAGCGCGCCGCGGCCGGGGCTGCGGGAGATGAAGAAGCGCCGCACCCGTGACGAGCTGCTGCGGGCGGCCGTCGGTCTGTTCACCTCGCAGGGGTACGAGCGGACGACCGTCGACGAGATCGCGGACGCCGTGGGCGTCTCGCAGCGCACCTTCTTCCGCTACTTCGCCGGCAAGGAGGAGGCCGCCCTCGCCCTGGAGGGCATCACGGTGGCGCGCTTCGTCGAGGGGGTGCGGGCCCGCCCGGCCCACGAGGCGCCGATGGAGGCCCTGCGGCAGGCGGTCCTGGAGGGCTGGAGCTCCCTCAGCGAGGCCGTCGAGTCGATCGTGCCCGTCGGGCTGTACCTGCGCATGTACCGGGTGATCGAGTCGACCCCGGTCCTGCTCGCCGCCCATCTGCGGCGCTCCGCGGAGACCGAGGAGGCGATCGCGCGGGTGCTCGCGGAACGGGAGGGGCTCGACGTGGACGCCGACCCCCGGCCGCGGCTGGCGGTGGCCGTCTTCGGCGCGGTGATGCGGGTGACGGAACGGCAGTGGGCCACGAGCGGGGACTTCAGCCCGGAGGGGATGCGCGCTCTCACGTCCCGGCACCTCGACCAGGTGGGGCCTGCCCTGCTGGGCGGCTGGCGCGCCGGGCCGTGACGTACGGTGTGCCGGCGCGCGGCGGTGGTCCGCCGCGGGTGCGCACCCTCGCGCGACCGCTCCGCCCGCCCGGCCGACGGACGGCACAGAGCACAGGGGCGGTCATGCCCACCGACCCCCCGGTGAAACGTGATCCGCGTCACTGATGTCGCCCGAGACCTTCTCGTTCTCCTAGTGTGTCCTCCCAGTGACTTCCTTCGACACCTCCCCGCAACTGACGGCATGGCGCGCACTGCTCGCACTGGCCGTGGTGTTCGTGATGCTGGCGACCACCGGCTGGACCGCCGTGCACGGACACGGGGGGACCACCGCGCTCAGGACCTCCCTCACCGCATGGGAGCGCGGCCGGGTCGCCGGACGGCAGCTGCCCGACCCGCAGGCGGCCCCGGCCCGGCTCTCGGCGTTCTTCGCCTCGCTCACCGCGGCCCAGCGCGCCGGGCTCGCCGAGCGCTACCCCCTCGCCGTCGGCAACATGAACGGCGCCCCCGCCGGGCTGCGCTACCGCGCCAACCGCATCGCGCTCCAGGAGCAGATCGGGGTCGAGCGGGCCCGGATGCGGGACAAGCGGCTCTCGCCCGCCGGGCAGCGCGAGGCCGGGCGGCGTATGCACCGCTTCGAGTCGATGACCGACGCCGGCCGCCAGATCCTCGCCTTCGACCCGGAGGGCACCGGCCGGGCCGCCGAGGTGTTCGGCGACCTCGACCGCGCCGAACGCATCTCCGTCGTCGTCCCCGGCGTGGACACGGCGCTGCTCACCTTCCAGCGCACCAACCGCAAGTACTCGGCGCCCGTCGGCATGGCCAAGGCGCTGTACGCGGCCGAGCGCGAGGTGCGCCCCACGACGCGGACGGCCGTCATCGCCTGGGCCGACTACACCTCGCCGGCCGGGCTCGGCATCGACTCGGCCACCGCGATGCGCGCCGAGCGCGGCGCCGTACGGCTGAACGCCCTGGTGCGCGGGCTGCCCGGCAGCTCCCCCGTCTCCCTGTTCTGCCACAGCTACGGCTCCGTGGTGTGCGGGGTCGCCGCGCACACCCTGCCGGGCCGGGTGGCCGACATCGCCGTCGCCGGCAGCCCCGGGATGCGGGTGGAGAACGCCGCGCAGCTGGACACCGACGCCCGGGTGTGGGCGATGCGCGACTCCGACGACTGGGTGCAGGACGTGCCCTACCTGGAACTGGGCGGTCTGGGGCACGGCGAGGATCCGGTGGCGTCCGGGTTCGGCGCGCGGGTGCTGTCGGCCCGCGAGGCCGAGGGCCACGGAGGCTACTTCGTGCCCGGCACGGACAGCCTGCGCAACTTCGCGGACATCGGCACCGGCGCCTACGACGCGGTGCGGTGCGCCGACGAGAACGACGCGTGCCGGGAGGATCTGTCCGGCACGACGACGGCCGGACGCGCGTAGAGGCGCAGGAATTGCGGTGCGCGCGGGGAGGGGACGAAGAAGCGGGTGCCGCATACGATGAGCCGCATGGGTGACGTACTGGCCGGATTTCATGCCGCCTGGGAGTTCGAGTCCGACTCCGTCCTCATCCGCTACGAACGGGGCATCCGCACACCCAGGCTGTTCTCCGCGCTGGGCGAGCGCCGCATCCCGCTGGCGGCGATCGAGGCGGTCGCGCTCGAACCGGGAAGGCGTGGGACGGTAGTGCTGCGCATCACGCCGCGGCCCGGCGCCGATCCGCTGGCCGAGGCCGCGGCGGGGCAGCTGAAGGAGTCCTCGGACCCCTACCGGCTGGTGCTGCCCGCCGAGCGGGACGCGCTCGCGGAGTACTACGCCGACGAGCTGCGCGCGGGGCTGACGGAGTCCGGACCGGCCGAGAGGTTCCTGGTGGCCGCGCCAAAGGCGCCGCTGTCGTTCAAGGCGTACGACGCGAAGGCGTCCTTCGACGGGCGGACCGTGCGGTTCCGCTGGTCCTGGACGGGCGCCTCGTCCGCGAAGTGGAAGGCCGGCGACCAGAGTTTCGCCGTGTCCGGGCTGAGCGGGGTGGAGTGGCGCTCCCCCGAGGCCCTCGAGGGGCACCTGCGGCTGCTGCGTGCGCAGGACCCGCCGGCGCAGCCGGACCGGGACCCGGCCGCCGTGGTGTTCGGGCTGGGCTACGGCGCCGTGCACGAGTCGCTGCCGTTCGCGGCGGCCGTGCTGTCCGCGGTGCGCGGGCGCGGGCCCGTGGCCGCGGTGACGGCCCCGGGCCCGCGCCGCGGCCCGGCGCACGTGGCCGAGCGGATCCGTCACCTCGGCGAACTCCACCGGGCCGGGCTGGTCACCGACGAGGAGTTCTCCGCGAAGAAGGCGGAGCTGCTCGCGGAGCTCTAGGACACCTGCGCTCCCCGCCCCATGGCGTCCGAGTAGAACGTGATCTTCCGGTCGAGTACGGCGAGCGTGTCCTGGAGCTCGGCGATCCGGGCCCGCACGTCCCGGCGGGTCGCCTCCAGGAGCTCGAAGCGCTCGGTGAACGTGTGGTCGCCCTCGCGCACCAGCTCCGCGTACCGCACCATGTCGGCGACCGGCATGCCGGTGAGCCGGAGCTTTCCGACGAGGTCGAGCCAGTTGAGGTCACGGTTGCTGTAGCGGCGCTGGCCGGTGTGGGAGCGGTCGACGTGCGGCATCAGGCCGATCCGCTCGTACCAGCGCAGGGTGTGCGCCGTCAGGCCGGTGAAGGCGACCACCTCACTGATCGTGTAGCTGTCCTGGCCGTCCGGTCGCCGCTCGGCCCGCGGCGTGGCGGCGCAGCTGTCGGTCCTGGTACCCGTGGTCTCCATCACCGTCATGACCTCAAAACTAGGGCCTTGGAGCGCACTCGAAGCAAGCGGACCCGGCAGGAAACCGACAGGCCGACCCCTCGATGCGGCTGTCGCCGTGAGCCGCTTAGTCTCGACGTCATGTCCTTGAAGAGCTTGGCGTTGATCGAGAACTGGCCGGTTCCCTCCGCCGCGGCGGGTGTCGTCCGGGCCGACGGTACGGTCCTGGGCACGCACGGCCCGGTCGGCCGGCGTTTCCCGCTGGCCTCCGTGACCAAGCCGCTGGCCGCGTACGCCGCCCTCGTCGCGTACGAGGAGGGGGCGATCGAGCTGGACGAGCTGGCCGGGCCGCCCGGGGCGACCGTCCGCCACCTCCTCGCGCACACCTCCGGGCTGGCCTTCGACGAGCACCGGACGACCGCGCCGCCCGGGGACCGGCGGCTGTACTCCAACGCCGGCTTCGAGCAGCTCGGGGACCACATCGCGAAGGCGACGGACATCCCGTTCGCGGAGTACCTGCGGCAGGCGGTGCTGGAGCCGCTGGGGATGACGGCGACCTCGCTGGAGGGCTCGCCCGCCAAGGACGGCGTCTCGAGCGTCGAGGACCTGCTCCGGTTCGCCGCCGAGGTGCAGGCGCCGCGGCTGCTGGACCCGCGGACGGTGGCGGCGGCGATGACCGTCCAGTACCCCGGCACCAAGGGCGTGTTGCCGGGGTACGGCCACCAGAACCCCAACGACTGGGGGCTCGGCTTCGAGATCCGGGACGCCAAGTCGCCGCACTGGACGGGCGGTTCGTCCTCGCCGCGGACGTTCGGGCACTTCGGGCAGTCGGGCACGTTCCTGTGGGTCGACCCCGACGCGGGCGCGGCCTGCGTGGCCCTGACGGACCGGGCGTTCGGGCCCTGGGCCGTCGAGGCGTGGCCGGTGTTCACGGACGCGGTGCTCGGCGAGGTGCGGGGTTCCGGTCCCGCCCGCTGAGTCCTCGGCCGCTCTCCTCCGCTAACCTCCCTCTGCGGCACAGCACTTACTGCGCGGATCTCGGGGGAGAGCAATGACAGGCGGGCGACCGGGCGGGCATTTCCGCCCGTTGGAGAGCGGCGACCCGGCGTCGGTGGCGGGCTACCGGCTGGCGGCACGGCTCGGCTCGGGCGGCATGGGCACGGTGTACCTGTCGTACACGCCCGGCGGGCACCCGATCGCGCTCAAGACGATCCGTCCGGAACTGAGCGAGGACCCCGAGTTCCGCCGCCGGTTCCGCCAGGAGGTGCGGGCGGCACAGCGCGTGCAGGGCCTCTACACCGCGCCGGTCATCGACTACGACACCGAGGGCGACCGGCCCTGGCTGGCCACCGCCTACGTGGCCGGGCCCTCGCTGGCCGCGGCCGTCGTCGAACACGGGCCGCTGCCGACGGAGTCGGTCCTGCTGCTGCTCGCGGGGACGGCCGAGGCGCTGTCGGTGATCCACCGGGCGGGAATCGTCCACCGCGACCTCAAGCCGTCCAACGTGCTGCTCGCCTCCGACGGTCCGCGGGTCATCGACTTCGGCATCGCCCGCGCCGCCGACGCCACCGAGCTGACCGGCACCGGCGTCTCGATCGGCACTCCCCCGTTCATGTCGCCCGAGCAGGCCGCCGGCAAGAAGGTCAAGGCCGCCTCGGACGTGTTCGCCCTCGGTCAGGTGGCCGTGTTCGCGGCGCGCGGCACCGGGGCGTACGGGGGCGGGCCCTCGCACGCGGTGCTGTACCGGATCGTCCACGAGGACCCCGATCTCGACGGACTCCCCGGGCAGCTCGGCTTCGTCGCCCGCTGCCTCGCCAAGGACCCGGCCGAGCGCCCCTCCCCCGCCGAGATCATCGCCCTGTGCCAGGAGGCGTCTCCGACGCCGCTGCGCCAGTCCGGTTCGTGGCTGCCGGAGGTCATCGCCGCGCAGATCACCCGGCAGGTGTCGGCGTCGGCCGAGCTGGCTTCGGCCCCCGCCCCGGCCGACCCCACGCCCACGGTACCGGCCGACCCGACCCCGGCACCGCGCGCCCCGGCGCCCACGCCCGTGCACGCCGCCCCCACGACCGCCGCCCCGCAGGCGCCGACGACGCCCTCGTTCGGCCCCGTCGTCCCGCTGCCCCGGCCGCAGGCCCCGTTCGGGCCGTCGTACGGCCCGCCGGCCGCGCAGCAGCCGCACTTCACCCACCAGCAGCCCGCCTGGCGGCCGCAGCCCCTGCCGCTGCCGCTGCCGCCGAAGCGGAACCAGGCCGGCAAGTGGATCGCGATCGCCGCCGGGGTGGTGATGGGCCTGTTCTGGCTCGGCAGCTGCGCGTCGGCCCTCGGCGACCTCGGCGGCTCGTCGGGGTCCTCCGGGGACAGCTCCGCCACCGGCGGCGGCACCGGCGGTTCGACGGGCTCCGGGACACTGCACGACCCGGAGCCGGTGACGTACAAGGGGATCAACATCCCGCTGGACTACTACGTCCGGTTCGTGGACTCGCCGCCGAAGCCGATCGAGGACCGCAGCCCCTACGACAACGCCGACGCGGACCTGTACTACTACGACGTCAACGAGGACGCGCTGTCCAGCCAGGGCGAGAGGATCGTCCTGCTGAACAACTCCCAGCAGGGCTCCCTGAAGACCTGCCGCGAGGAGACCCGGTACGCCGAGCGCGTCTCGCTCTCGCAGCTGGCGAAGGGCACCCAGCTCTGCGTGCACACCACCTCCGGCCACATCGCCCTGGTCACCTTCAAGGGCGGCGCGCCGGAGGGCGACCCCAGCGACTTCGTCTCGGTCGACCTGACGATCTGGCGCAACGCCGAGGAGCCCGGCGGCGGCTGACCCCGCTCAGGCCTCCATCGCCCAGATCAGCACCTCGGCCGGGCCCGCCCCGGCCACCAGGTCCAGGTCCTCCTCGTCGGCGGCGCGCACCGCGTCCCCCGGCCCCAGCTCGTGCGGGCCGAGCCGGACGGCGCCCCCGACGACGTGGACGTAGACCCGCGGCGCGTCCGGCACGGCCGTCCGCTCCCCCGCCGCCAGCCGCCGGACGTGCAGCATCGCGCCCGCCTCCGGGACGGCGTACGGCGTGGCGTCGGCGATGCCGCGGACGAGGTCGTAGGCCGGCTCGCCGCCCGGCGCCGACGGGGCCAGCCACATCTGCACGAAGGTCAGCGGCCCGGTGCCGTCGTTGCGTTCGACGTGCCGCACCCCGGTCGCCGAGCTGAGCCGCTGCACGTCGCCGGGGCACACCAGCGTCTCGTGCCCGGCCGAGTCGCGGTGGGTCAGCTCGCCCTCGACCACCCACGTCACGATCTCGGTGTGGCTGTGAGGGTGCTCGGCGAAGCCCGCGCCGGGCGCCAGACGCTCCTCGTTGCAGGCGATCAGGGCGCCGAAGCGGAGGTTGCCGGGGTCGTAGTGGGGGCCGAAGGAGAAGGCGTGCCGGGTCCCGATGCCGGCCGCCGGGTCCCCGCCGGGGTAGCGCTCGTCGGCGCGGCGTACGTCCATCACGCCGACCACGGTAGACCCGCCGCAGGCCGGGCGGTGACCGCACCCGTGACCCGCCCACGCACGCGCGGGTCCCGATGAGGCAGTCTTGTGCACGTGCCCGAACCCGAAACCCACGACAACCGAGCCGCAGCACCCGCAGCCCACACGCACCTCGCGACCCTGAAGCGGCTGGAGAAGTCCTCCGGGAGCCTCGCCGCCCAGGCCATCACGCGCATGGACGAGACGCTGCCGTGGTACCGGGCCATGCCCCCGGAGAACCGTTCCTGGATCGGGCTGGTGGCCCAGGCGGGCATCGCCGCGTTCACGGAGTGGTTCCGGCGTCCCGACGCCCCGCAGGCCATCTCCACCGACGTGTTCGGCACCGCGCCGCGCGAGCTGACCCGGGCCATCACGCTGCGCCAGACCGTCGAGATGGTGCGCACCACCATCGAGGTGATGGAGAGCGCGATCGACGAGGTCGCCGCGCCCGGCGACGAGAACGTGCTGCGCGAGGCGCTCCTGGTGTACGCCCGCGAGATCGCGTTCGCCACCGCCCAGGTCTACGCCCAGGCCGCCGAGGCGCGCGGCGCGTGGGACGCGCGGCTGGAGTCGCTCGTCGTGAACGCCGTGCTCAGCGGGGAGGCCGACGAGGGTGCCGTCAGCCGGGCCGCCGCCCTCGGCTGGAACGCGCCCGAGCACGTGTGCGTGGTCCTCGGAACGGCGCCGGACGGGGACTCCGAGCTGACGGTGGAGGCGATCCGGCGGGCCTCGCGGCACGCCAAGCTCCAGGTGCTCACCGGGGTGCTCGGCTCCCGCCTCGTCGTCATCGCCGGTGGCAGCGACGATCCGATGGCCGTGGCCAAGTCCCTGATCGGGCCGTTCGCGGCGGGGCCGGTCGTCGCGGGCCCCGTGGTGCCCGACCTGCTGGCCGCGACCCGGTCCGCGCAGGCCGCCGCGGCGGGGCTCAAGGCGTGCTCCGCCTGGCAGGACGCGCCGCGCCCGGTGCTGGCGGACGATCTGCTGCCGGAGCGCGCCATCGCCGGTGATCCCGGCGCGCGCGAGCAGTTGGTGGAGGAGATCTACAGACCGCTGGAGGAGGCGGGCTCGGCACTCCTGGAGACGCTCGCCGTCTATCTGGAGCAGGCGTCCAGTCTGGAGGGTGCGGCGAGGATGCTGTTCGTCCATCCCAACACCGTGCGCTACCGGCTTCGACGTGTGACTGACGTCACCGGCTGGTCACCGTCGGATGTACGCTCTGCGTTCACCTTGCGCATCGCGCTGATCCTGGGGCGTCTCGTCGACGGAGACCCCAAGAGCTAGCGTTTTGTCGGGGGCCCACAAAACCCCCTGCCGTTCTTCGTCCCTGTCCCCACGGGCGGCCGTGCCCGTACCCAAGAGAGAGTGTGAGAGTGCTCGTACTCGTCGCTCCCGGCCAGGGCGCACAGACGCCCGGCTTCCTGACCCCCTGGCTCGAACTGCCCGGCGCCGCCGACCGTGTCGGCGCGTGGTCGGACGCCATCGGTCTGGACCTTGCCCACTACGGCACGCAGGCCGACGCGGACCAGATCCGTGACACCGCCGTGGCGCAGCCGCTGCTGGTCGCGGCCGGAATCCTGTCGGCCGCGGCGCTCGGCGACGTGGCCCCCGGCGCGGTCGCGGGTCACAGCGTCGGCGAGATCACCGCCGCCACCTTCGCGGGCGTCCTCGACGACACCGCCGCGCTGACCCTCGTCCGCAGGCGGGGCCTGGCCATGGCCGAGGCCGCCGCGGTCACGGAGACCGGCATGTCGGCGCTGCTCGGCGGCGACCCCGAGGTCTCCGTGGCGCACCTGGAGAAGCTGGGGCTGACCCCGGCGAACGTCAACGGCGCCGGCCAGATCGTCGCCGCGGGCACGCTGGAGCAGCTCGCGGTGCTGAACGAGGACAAGCCCGAGGGCGTCCGCAAGGTCGTTCCGCTGAAGGTCGCGGGCGCGTTCCACACGCACCACATGGCCCCCGCGGTCGAGACGCTGGCCGCCGCCGCCAAGGAGCTGTCCCCCGCCGACCCGAAGACCGCCTACGTCTCCAACAAGGACGGGCGCACGGTGGCCACCGGCGCCGAGGTCCTCGACCGCCTGGTCGGCCAGGTCGCCAACCCGGTCCGCTGGGACCTGTGCATGGAGACCTTCCGGCAGCTCGGCGTGACGGCGCTGATCGAGGTGTGCCCCGGCGGTACGCTCACCGGTCTGGCCAAGCGCGCCCTGCCCGGCGTGAAGACGCTTGCGCTGAAGACCCCCGACGATCTCGACGCGGCCCGCGAGGTCATCGCCGAGCACAGTGCCTGACAAGGAGCCGACGAGCATGGCGAAGATCAAGCCCAGCAGGGGCGCCCCGTACGCGCGCATCCTCGGCGTGGGCGGCTACCGGCCCACCCGGGTGGTGCCCAACGAGGTGATCCTCGAGACGATCGACTCCTCCGACGAGTGGATCCGCTCGCGCTCCGGCATCGAGACGCGGCACTGGGCGAACGACGAGGAGACCGTCGCCGCCATGTCGGTCGAGGCGTCCGGCAAGGCGATCGCCGACGCCGGGATCACCGCCGCGCAGATCGGCGCCGTCGTCGTCTCGACCGTGTCGCACTTCAAGCAGACCCCGGCCGTGGCCACCGAGATCGCCGACAGGCTCGGCACGGACAAGGCCGCCGCCTTCGACATCTCGGCCGGCTGCGCGGGCTTCGGCTACGGCCTGACGCTCGCCAAGGGCATGGTCGTCGAGGGCTCCGCCGAGTACGTCCTGGTCATCGGCGTGGAGCGGCTGTCCGACCTGACCGACCTGGAGGACCGGGCCACCGCCTTCCTGTTCGGTGACGGCGCGGGCGCGGTCGTGGTCGGCCCGTCGAAGGAGCCGGCGATCGGCCCGACGGTGTGGGGTTCCGAGGGCGACAAGTCGGAGACCATCAAGCAGACCGTGCCGTGGACGGACTACCGCGACGGCGAGGTCGCGAAGTTCCCGGCGATCACCCAGGAAGGCCAGGCGGTGTTCCGCTGGGCCGTGTTCGAGATGGCGAAGGTCGCCCAGCAGGCGCTGGACGCCGCCGGGATAAGCTCCGCCGACCTGGACGTCTTCATCCCGCACCAGGCCAACGAGCGGATCATCGACTCGATGGTGAAGACTCTCAAGCTGCCGGAGTCCGTCACGGTCGCGCGTGACGTGCGGACCACCGGAAACACCTCGGCCGCCTCGATCCCGCTCGCCATGGAGCGGCTCCTGGCGACCGGCGAGGCCAGGAGCGGCGACACCGCGCTCGTCATCGGATTCGGGGCGGGTCTCGTGTACGCCGCGACGGTCGTTACCCTCCCCTAGGCACTCCGTCCCGGATCATGCGGTCCGGGACGGAAGACACCCAATGCCACACCCTCTGGAACACCAACGAAGGAGCGCCGACATGGCCGCCACTCAGGAAGAGATCGTCGCCGGTCTCGCGGAGATCGTGAACGAGATCGCCGGGATCCCGGTTGAGGACGTCCAGCTGGACAAGTCCTTCACCGACGACCTGGACGTCGACTCGCTGTCCATGGTCGAGGTCGTCGTCGCCGCCGAAGAGCGCTTCGACGTCAAGATCCCCGACGAGGACGTCAAGGACCTCAAGACGGTCGGCGACGCGACGAACTACATCCTCAAGCACCAGGACTAAAGCCACTGCTGGGGCCGGATGATCCGGCCTGCCCCGCCACCCGGCGGTGGCGCCGCTGAATCCCGATCGTTGGAGAAAGAATTCCCGTGAGCCCGACCAATCGCACCGTGGTCGTCACCGGTATCGGCGCAACCACACCGCTGGGTGGCGACGCAGCCTCTACCTGGGAGGGTCTGATCGCCGGCAAGTCCGGCGTCACGCCCCTGGAGCAGGACTGGGCGGCCGACCAGGCCGTCCGCATCGCGGCGCAGATCGCCGTGGAGCCCACCGAGGTCATCCCGCGGCCGCAGGCCCGCAAGCTGGACCGCTCGGCGCAGTTCGCGCTGATCGCGGCTCAGGAGGCCTGGAAGGACGCCGGTTTCGCGCCGAGGACGGGCGCCGGGGCACCGGACGCCGCCGCGTCGGGCTCCTTCGTGGACCCGGACCGGCTCGGCGCGGTCATCGCCTCCGGCATCGGCGGTGTGACGACCCTGCTGGACCAGTACGACGTGCTGAAGGAGAAGGGCGTCCGCCGCGTCTCCCCGCACACCGTGCCCATGCTGATGCCGAACAGCCCGTCCGCCAACGTGGGTCTGCTCGTGGGCGCCCGCGCGGGTGTGCACACGCCGGTCTCGGCGTGCGCGTCGGGCGCCGAGGCCATCGGCTACGCCATCGAGATGATCCGTACGGGCCGCGCCGACGTCGTCGTCGCCGGCGGTACGGAGGCGGCGATCCACCCGCTGCCGATCGCCGCGTTCGGCAACATGATGGCGATGTCCAAGAACAACGACGACCCGCAGGGCGCCTCGCGTCCCTACGACACCGCGCGCGACGGCTTCGTGCTCGGCGAGGGCGCCGGTGTGATCGTCCTGGAGTCCGCCGAGCACGCCGCCCAGCGCGGGGCGCGGGTGTACGCCGAGGCGGTCGGCCAGGGCATCTCCGCCGACGCCCACGACATCGTGCAGCCGGAGCCGGAGGGCCGCGGCATCGCGCACGCCCTGCAGAACCTGCTGGACCGCACCGACCTCGACCCGGCTGAGATCGTGCACGTCAACGCGCACGCGACGTCGACGCCCGCCGGTGACGTGGCCGAGCTGAAGGCGCTGCGCAAGGTGTTCGGCGACGACGCCGACCACATGGCGGTCTCGGCGACGAAGTCGATGACCGGTCACCTGCTCGGCGGCGCCGGCGGTGTGGAGTCGGTGGCGACGGTCCTCGCGCTGTACCACCGGGTGGCTCCGCCGACCATCAACGTCGAGAACCTCGACCCCGAGGCCGAGGCGAACGCGGACATCGTCCGCGGCGAGGCGCGCAAGCTGCCCGTGGAGGGCCGTATCGCCGCGCTGAACGACTCGTTCGGGTTCGGCGGGCACAACGTGGTGCTGGCGTTCCGGACGGTCTGAGAACCGCCTGTACGTGTGTGAAGGGGCCCCACCCGAGAGGTGGGGCCCCTTCTTCGCGTTCTTCGCGTTCCTAGCGTTCTTCGTGCTCGGGGCCCCCGCCCGGGGGCGCCGCGTGTCACACGACCTGGTGGAGCCACCTCACCGGGGCGCCCTCACCGGCGTAGCGGAACGGCTCCAGTTCGTCGTCCCAGGGCTTGCCCAGGAGCTTGGCGACCTCCGCCTCCAGGTCCGTCTCGCCGCGCTGCGAGCGGGTCAGGGCGGCGCGCAGGCGGTCCTCGGGGATGAGGATGTCGCCGTGGATGCCGGTGACGGCGTGGAAGATGCCTAGGTCGGGGGTGCAGCTGTAGCGCTCGCCCTCGGCATTGGCGCACGGCTCGGCGGTGACCTCGAAGCGCATCAGGTGCCAGCCGCGCAGGGCGGAGGCGAGCTTGGAGGCGGTGCCGGCCTCGCCCTGCCAGGAGAACTCCGAGCGCCAGGTGCCGGGCGCGGCGGGCTGCCGGATCCAGTCGAGGCTGACGCGAGTGCCGAGCACCCCGGCGACGGCCCACTCGACGTGCGGGCACAGCGCGCGCGGCGCGGAGTGCACGTACAGAACTCCACGTGTCGTCACCGGTACCTCCGGACAGAGCGGGACAGTCTTGCTGGCTGGCATGGCGGCTGGGGCGGCAGCCACGTTGATGGCGAGGCTACCGTGCGACGGCGCGAGGAGTGTGACGTACCGTCGGTCCCGGGCCGCCGAAGAGCCCCCATTTCACCCGGCAGGACGCCTGTACGGGCCTGATCCGTTGTTTCCCGTCGGCTCGGGAACCCCCGGACGTTGTCATGGGTGGGCCGGCGGATCGTCCGGCCGGGGACCGGCGGGACGAGCGGGACCGGCGGGACGAGCGGGACGACCGAGGGGACACCGAAGGATGCGGAAGCGAAGCCACCGCTCGCGGGCCGTGGCCGCGGTGACGGCCGCGGTCGTGCTGGGCGCGGCCGGCTGCGACGCGCTGGGCGGGGACGGGCCGGGCGGGCCGGGTGCGCGGGAGCAGAAGGCGAGGCCCTCGGCGTCGCCGACCCCGGTGTGGGACACCAGCCCCGCCTCGCTGGCCGCCGTGGGCGACTCCATCACCCGCGGCTTCGACGCGTGTTCGGTGCTGACGGACTGCCCCGAGGTGTCCTGGGCGACCGGCGACAGCGGCGAGGTGAACAGTCTGGCCGTGCGGCTGCTGGGGGCGAGGGCGGCCACGCACAGCTGGAACTACGCGGTGACCGGGACCCGGATGGCGGATCTGCCGGCGCAGATGGCGCGGGCGGCGGCGCGCAGGCCCGCGCTGGTGACGGTGATGACGGGGGCCAACGACGCCTGCCGGGTGACGGCGGAGGCGATGACGCCGGTGGCCGACTTCCGGGCGGGGTTCGAGGAGTCGCTGCGCACCCTGCGCCGGACCGCGCCGACGGCGCAGGTGTACGTGGCGAGCGTGCCGAACCTGAAGCGGCTGTGGTCGCAGGGGCGGACGAACGTGCTGGGCAAGCAGGTGTGGAAGCTGGGGATCTGCCCGTCGATGCTGGGGGACGCGGACGCGCTGGACTCGGCGGCGAATCTGCGGCGGGAGACCGTGCGGCAGCGGGTGGAGGACTACAACACGGTGCTGGAGGAGGTCTGCGCCAAGGACGCGCGGTGCCGGTTCGACGGCGGTGCGGTGTACGAGTTCCGCTTCGGGACCGACCAGTTGAGCCACTGGGACTGGTTCCACCCGAGCACGAACGGGCAGGCCAGGCTGGCCGAGATCGCCTACCGTCGGATCACCGCCCGGGGCGCGTGACTTAGGGTTTCCCCCATGAGCGAACACTTCGGAACACTTTCCGACGGCACCCCCGTGCACCGCTGGACCCTGGAGCGGGCGGGCGTCCGGGTGCGGGTCCTGTCCTACGGCGGGATCGTGCAGTCGGTGGAGGTCCCGGACCGGGGAGGGCGCGGTACGGACGTGGTGCTGGGGTTCGCGGACCTGGACGGCTACGTCACGCATCCGGAGCCCTTCCTCGGCGCCCTGGTCGGGCGGTACGCGAACCGGATCGCCCGGGCCCGCTTCGCGTTGGACGAGGTGACCTACGCCCTCGAGCCGAACGAGGGGCCGAACTCGCTGCACGGCGGTGCGCGCGGTTTCGACAAGCGGGTGTGGGACGTGGAGCCGGTCGAGCACGGGCTGCGGCTGAGCCGGGTCAGCCCGCACGGCGAGGAGGGCTTCCCGGGCCGGCTGGAGGTCACGGCCACCTACACGCTGGACGCGTCGGGGGCACTGCGGCTGGCGTACGAGGCGGTCACGGACGAGCCGACGGTGGTGAACCTGACCAACCACAGCTACTTCAACCTGAGCGGCGCGGGCGGCGCGGGCGGGCACGAACTGCGGCTGGCCGCCTCCCGGTACACGCCGGTCGACGACGGCCTGATCCCCACCGGTGAGCAGGCGGACGTGACGGGCACCCGCTTCGACTTCCGCACGGCCCGCGAGGTCGGCGGGGGCCTCGACCACAACTTCGTGCTCGACAAGGGCGTCACGGACGGGCCGGTGGAGGTGGCCGAGCTGTACGACCCGGCGTCCGGCCGGGTGCTGACGGTGGCCACGACCGAGCCGGGCATCCAGGTGTACACCGCCGACCACCTGGGCGAGCCGTTCGGGCCCGGCGCGGGCGTCGCGCTGGAGACCCAGCACTTCCCGGACTCGCCGAACCGGCCGGAGTTCCCGAGCACCGAGCTGCGGCCGGGCGAGGTGTACCGGTCGGAGACGGTGTACGGGTTCTCGGCGCGGTAGACGTGGCGGTTCTCGGCGCGGTGGGCGTGGCGGTTCTCGGCGCGGTGGGCGCAGGGGTTCGCGGTCCGGCGGGCACGGCGCCGGGGCGTGTGTAGCCCCGGTCCAGGGGTCAGGTCCCGGACCGGGGCTGCTCTCGGGGCGCGGGGCCCGCGTCAGACGTTAATCGTCGCGGTGATCCTGCGGTCCGCGAGAGACCTACCCACCTGGATTTCGTACGAACCCTTCACAAAGGACCACCGCTGGGCGGCCTCGTCCCAGATCTCGAACGCGCGGCGCGGGAGGGTGACGACGGCCTCGGCGCTCTCCCCCGGGCCGGCCTCGACGCCGGCGAAGCCGGCCAGCCAGCGGGCCGGGCGGCCGGCGTCGGGTTCGGTGGGCGCGAGGTAGACCTGGACGACCTCGCGGCCCGCCCGTCCGCCGGTGTTGCGCAGGCGGACGGCGACGTTCGTACCGTCCGTCTCGACCGAGTCGTACGTCCAGTCGGTGTAGCCGAGGCCGTGGCCGAAGGGGTAGGCCGGGGTGCGGCCTTCCTTCTCCCAGGCGCGGTAGCCGATGAAGACGCCCTCGTCGTAGGGGAGTTCGCCGTCGGCCGGGGTGACCCGGGTGACCGGGGCGTCGGCGAGGGAGCCCCAGGTGGTGGGCAGGCGCCCGCCGGGCTCGTGGGCGCCGGTGAGGACGTCGGCGAGGGCGGCGCCGCCCTCCTGGCCGGGGAACCAGCTCAGCAGTACGGCGGCGACGTCCTCGCGCCACGGGAGTTCCACCGGGGAGCCGGAGTTGACGACCACGACGGTGTCCGGGTTGGCGGCGGCCACGGCCCGCACCAGGTCGTCCTGGCGGCCGGGCAGGCGCAGGTCGGCGCGGTCGAAGCCCTCGGACTCGACGCGGTCGGTGGTGGCGACGACGACCACGGCGGTGTCGGCGGCCCGGGCGGCCCGGACCGCCTCGGCGATCAGCGCGTCCGGGTCCCGCGGGGGCTCCTGGTGGGCGAGCGCGAAGGCCACGACCTTCAGCGGCAGGCGCTCGGGGAAGCGGACGACGTGGGTGAGGGAGACGTCGACCGTCTCCCCGGCGGTCAGTTCGGTCTCGGCGCGGGGCACCGGGGAGCCGAAGGCCGCCTCGAAGGGGTCGCTGACGTCGGCCGGCTCCTGGGTGCCGTCGAAGCAGGTGGTGCCGGCGACGGTGAGGGTGAAGGCGCCGACGCCCTTGATGCCGAAGGTGTGCCGGCCGCTCGTGCGCGGGGTGAAGGTGCCGGTGAGCTCCACGGTGTGCAGGGTGTCGGGGGTGACACCGTCCGGGAGGTCGTTGCCCATCCACTGGATCTGCCCGCCCGGGGCCGAGCCGGTGCCGAGGACGGTTCCGGCGTCGTCGCGGCAGACGGCCCGCAGTGTGAAGCCCTTTCCGGCGAAGGCGAGTTCGGTGCTCGGGTCGGCGCCGACGGCGTAGCTGAGGGCGCCCTCGGGGAGGGCGGCGGTGAGGCCGTCGAGCGGGGAGACGACGCGGGCGGGGAAGACGGTGGCGGAGCCGCCGCCGAGGATGCGGGCGTCGCGGGCGGCGGCTCCGATGAGGGCGACCGTGCGGCCGGGCCGCAGGGGCAGCACGGCGCGCTCGTTGCGGACCAGGACGAAGGAGCGGCGGGCGAGTTCGCGGGCCAGCGACTCGGCGTGGACGGGCGCGGGCGGCACGGGGACGGCGGGTTCGACGTCCGCGAGGGCGCCCACGCGGGCGGCGAGGCGCAGGACGCGGCGTACGGCGTCGTCGACCTCGGGCTCGTCGAGACGGCCGTCGCGCACCGCGCGGGCGAGGGCCTCGCCGTAGACGGTCGCGGGGCCGGGCATCGCCACGTCGAGGCCGCCGCGGAGGGCGCCGACGGTGTCACGGGCGGCCGTCCAGTCGGAGACGTTGAAGCCGTCGAAGCCCCATTCGCCGCGCAGGATCTCGTTCACGAGGTGGTGGTGCTCGGTCATCGTGGTGCCGTTGACGGTGTTGTAGGCGGTCATGACGCCCCACGGGCGGGCGCCCTCGACGATGGCCTCGAAGGGGGCCAGGTACAGCTCGCGCAGGGCGCGCTCGCCGACCAGGTTGTTCACGGTGAAGCGGTCGGTCTCGGCGTCGTTGGCGACGAAGTGCTTGACGGTGGTGCCGACGCCGCCTTCCTGCACGCCGGTCACGTACCCGCTGCCGATCCGTCCCGTCAGGTACGGGTCCTCGCTGTAGGCCTCGAAGTGGCGGCCGCCGAGCGGGGAGCGGTGCAGGTTGACGGTCGGGGCGAGCAGGACGTGGACGCCCTTGCGGCGGGCCTCCTGGGCGAGGAGCACCCCGGCGCGGCGGGCGAGGCCGGGGTCCCAGGTGGCGGCGAGGGCGGTCGGGGAGGGCAGTGCGACGGACGGGTCGTCGGCGGTCCAGCGCACGCCCCGGACGCCGATCGGGCCGTCGGACATCACGAGGGACGCGAGGCCGATCTCGGGGAGGGCGGGCAGGGACCACATGTCCTGGCCGGCCAGCAGCCGGGTCTTCGCGTCCAGGTCGAGCTTGCCGAGGGCCGCCTCGACGGCCGCCTCGATGTCCGCCATCGCGGGCCTCCTCGTTGAATTCCTGTGCGGTGCTGTGCGGTGTTGTTCCCCATCGTGCATCGACCGCCTGTAGAGCGGTAGGTTTCGAGATGCTGCCGTTACATTCACGGCTGGTGATGCCGTACGGTGACCGGCATGAACGCCAGGACGACCAGGACGACCAGGAGTGAGGAGCGGCGCGCGGAGATCGTGCGGGCGGCCCTGGAGGTGATCGCCGAACGCGGTTACCGGGGCGCGAGCCTGGCGGCGGTGGCCGAGCGGGTCGGGCTGACCCAGCAGGGGCTGCTGCACCACTTCCCCACGAAGGACGCGCTGCTGGTCGCGGTGCTGGAGGAACGCGACCAGTGGGACGCGATGCCGCACACCCGGTGGCGGATCGACCTGCTGTGCTCGCTGGTCGAGTACAACGCGATGCGGCCCGGCATCATCCAGACCTTCTGCGCGCTCCTCGGCGAGAGCGTCACCGAGGGACATCCGGCGCGGACGTACTTCACCGACCGGTACCGGCAGGTGCGGGCCGACATGGCGGCGGCCCTGCGCGCCGAGTACGGCGACCGGCTGCCGAGCGGCCTCACCCCGGAGCGGACCGCTCCGCTGCTGGTGGCGGTGATGGACGGCCTCCAGTACCAGTGGCTCCTGGACCCGGAGTCGGTGGACATGCCGGGCGCCTTCCGCGACTTCCTGCGCCTGCTGGGCGAGGACGTGGACTGACGGCCGGTCCGGCGCGGCCCGGGACACGGCCGGCTCGTGCCGCGCGCACACGGCCGGCGGCCGTGCCCACCCGTTCGTGCTCCGTGCGGGGCGGCGGGAGCGGCGGCCGGTGCCGGACCCTGTGCCGGTGCGTCACCGGCCGCCGGACTCCGTCGCGCGGGTGCGGGCGGTGGTGGCCGTGGCGGTCAGCGCGGCGGCTGCGGCACGGTGGCGTCCGGCTCCTCGCGGTCGTCGTCGCCCTCGGTCTCCTCGCCCAGCAGGTCCCGCGCCATGAGCGTCGCACCCGCCACCGCGCCCGGCATCAGGAACACCGCGACGAAGGGGACCAGGAACGCGACCGCCAGGGGCGTGCCGAAGCCCCAGACGAGGGTCCTGCGGGAGCGGAGCAGGGCCAGCCGGGAGCGGGCGTCGACGGTCCGGCGCTGGAGGGCGACGGACGTCAGTTCCTCGGTGAGGAAGAAGCCGGTGACGAAGAGGCCGATCACCGGCACGACCGTCTGGCCGAGGAACGGGACGAAGCCGAGCGCGAAGAGCAGTACGCCCCACAGCAGCGCGCGCAGCAGGACCCACAGGCTGTCGCGGGCCGAGATCCACAGCTCGCGCCAGAGCGGCAGTCCGGACACCGGGGCCGAGCCGTCGGGCGAGACGTCGCGGTCGACCCGCTCGGAGAGGCTCTCGTAGAAGGGCTGGCCGATGAGCAGCGTGACCGCGGTGAAGGTCACCACGGCGAGCAGCAGGCCGAGCGCGAACAGCACGACCGTCAGGAACCCGCGGAACAGTCCGCCCCAGGGGCTCGGCCAGTCGTCGGCGAAGGGTGTCGCCCAGCCCACGAAGTCCTCGCCCCACACGCCGAGCGCCACCAGCGCGCCCGCGTACAGGACGAGCGTGATCAGTCCGGGCACGAGCCCGAACCCGTACTGCTTCCCGTGCCGGGCCACCCAGCGGTGGCCCTTCAGGAGGTATCCGAACCCCGCCCCAAGATCGCGCATGGCCGGATTCTATCGGGGCGCGAGCATGACATCAGAGTCGCCGAGGACCGCACGCCCCGGTCCCGCGCCCGGCCGCCCCTACGCCATCCGGGCTATCCACGACACCAACGCCTGCCCGCCGCCGTTGAGTCGAACGGGTAGGCCTCGCCGTACCGATCGACAAAAGCACCCGGGAGCACCCGGAAGCACGGTTGACCACGGCACATGCGAGCAGCGGTCTGGTGGAGGAGAGCGGATGACCCAGGAGATCCATGGCACCGTCGCGGCGGGCTTCGAGGCGGTGCGGGACGAGTTCGCCGCGTTCGTGGCGGCCGAACGGTCCGACTACGAGGGCCAGTTGTGCGTGTACGTGCACGGCCGGCGGGTCGTCGACCTGTGGGCCGGGGACGGCGCGGACGCCGACTCCCTCTACGGCGTGTTCTCGTCGTCCAAGGGTGCCGCCCATCTGGTGACGGCGCTCCTCGTACAGGAGGGGACGCTGGAGCTGGACCGCAAGGTCACCTACTACTGGCCCGAGTTCGCGTCCGAGGGCAAGGGCGCGCTGACCCTGCGCGACCTGCTCGCGCACCGGGCCGGTGTGGTCGGCACCGATTCCGGGTTCTCCCGGCAGGAGCTGGCGGACGACCGGCAGATCGCCGAACGGCTCGCCGACCAGCGGCCGTTCTGGCGTCCGGGCACCGCGTTCGGCTACCACGCGCTGGTCATCGGGGCGCTCGGCGGCGAGGTCGTACGGCGGGCGACCGGCCGTACGCTCCAGGAGGTGTACGAGGAACGGGTGCGGGCGCCGTACGGGCTCGACCTCTTCCTGGGGCTGCCGGGGGCGCACGAGCCGCGGTTCCGGTCGACGCAGGCCATGGCGCCGGCCGGGGAGCAGCGGGCCCTGCCGGTCTCGCCGGCGGAGGGGCCGCACACCCTTGCCGGCATCGCCTTCAACCGGCACGCCGCCGAGCCGACCGATCTCGAGACGCTGCCGAACGATCCGCTCGTCCGGGCGAAGGGGCCGGCGTCCGTCGGCGGCGTCGCCTCCGCGCGCGGACTGGCCGCGATGTACGCGGCGGCGATCAGCGAGGTCGGCGGGAAGGCGCCGCTGCTGAAGGAGGACACGGCGGCGGAGTTCGCGCAGTTCCACTCCGTGGGGTACGACCTGGTGACGCGGACGCACAAGTCGTACGGGCTGGGGTTCCAGGCGACCGCGGACACCTGGTACCCGGTGCTGGGGGCGGGGGCCTTCGGGCACAGCGGGGCGGCGGGGAGCCAGGGCTTCGCGGATCCGCGCAGCGGGATCGCCTACGGGTACACCCGGCGGCGGTTCGCGTTCCCGGGCGGGGCGGCGGCGGAGAACGAGAGGTTCGTCGCCGCGGTGCAGGGGGCCGCGGCGGCTCTGGGGTGAGGGCGCGGGGTGGGGGTGGTTCGCCCCGCCGCCCCTTCCCGTCCCGGACCCGGGGGCCGCGTCCCGACCCCCGGTCCTTCGTCTCCCCACCGTCCGACTCGGGCGGGGGCGGAGCGGACGGTTACAGCTTGACGATCATCTTGCCCGTGTTGTCGCCCCGGAGCACTCCGAAGAACGCCTCCAGGTTGTTCTCGATGCCCTCGACGACCGTCTCGCGGTACTTCAGGGCGCCCGAGGCGACCCAGGGGCCGACCTCCTGGACGAACTGGGGCTGGAGGTCGTAGTGGTCGCCGACGAGGAAGCCCTCGATACGGCCGCGGGTCTGGATGAGGCGGATGAGGTTGCGCGGGCCGGAAGCCGGCTCGGTGTTGTTGTAGACCGAGATCATGCCGCAGACGGCGATGCGGCCGCCCTGGTTCAGGGAGCCGATCGCGGCCTCCAGGTGGTCGCCGCCGACGTTGTCGAAGTAGACGTCGATGCCGTCCGGGGCGGCCTCGCGCAGCTGCTCGCCCACCGGGCCGTTCTTGTAGTTGAACGCCGCGTCGAAGCCGTACTCCTCGACCAGGAGCTTGACCTTCTCGTCGGAGCCGGCCGAGCCGATCACCCGCGAGGCGCCCTTGAGCTTGGCGATCTGGCCGACCTGGCTGCCGACCGCGCCGGCCGCGCCGGAGACGAAGACGACGTCGCCCTCCTTGAAGGCGGCGGTGCGCAGCAGGCCGGCGTAGGCGGTGAGGCCGGTCATGCCGAGGACGCCCAGGTAGGTGGAGAGCGGGGCGGCCTCGGGGTCGACCTTGACGGCCTGCGCGGCGCCGATCGTGGCGTACTCGCGCCAGCCGCCGAAGTGCAGCACGTGGTCACCCGCGGCGATGCCCTCGGCGTGGGAGGCGACGACCTCGCCGACCGCACCGCCCTGCATGGCCTTGCCCAGCTCGTAGGGGGCCGCGTAGGACTTGGCGGCGCTCATCCGGCCGCGCATGTACGGGTCGACGGAGAGGTAGGCGTTGCGGACGAGTACCTCGCCGGGGCCGGGCTGCCGGATCTCCGCCTCGGCCAGCTCGAAGTCCTCGGGCTTGGGCCAGCCGACGGGGCGGCTGAGCAGGCGCCATTCGCGGCTGACGGACGGGAGCGCGGGGGTGTCGGACATGGGGCCCTTCCTTGTGTGCCGGTGCGACGCGCGCTGGTGCGGCGCTGGTGCTGCGGGTGCGCACGGTGCAAATACTTCAGTGACTGAAACAACCATGCGCCTGGATATTTCATGATGTCAAGTAAGCGGGTACCCTGGGAGCCATGTCCACACCCCGGAAGACCCCTCGGCCCGACCCTCTCACCCTGGAGGTCGTCGAGCTGATCGGCGAGGTCGTGGCGCGGTTCCACCAGGACTACGAGGAGGCCGCCGCCGGGCATTCCCTCACCGGCGCACAGGCCCGGCTGCTCAGCCTGCTCTCCCTGGAGCCGCTGCCGATGCGGAAGCTGGCGGTGAAACTGAAGTGCGAACCGTCCAACGTGACGGGCATCGTCGACCGCCTGGAGGCCCGAGGCCTGGTGGAGCGCCGGCCCGACCCGGCCGACCGCCGGGTGAAGCTGGCCGCGGCGACGGACGAGGGACGCCGGACGGCCAAGGACCTGCGGGAGAGCCTGCGGTTCGCCCGCGAGCCGCTCGCCGGACTGGGCGAGGAGGAGCGGCTGGCGCTGCGGGGCCTGCTGCGCGGGATGCTGGACACGGACGAGGCCGGGCCGTCCCCGGTCGGCTGACCGCTGCCGGCCGGGGACGTGCGGCCGGCCACCGCCGGCCGGGAACGGTGTGGCCCGCCACCGCCTGTACGGGGCGGGAGCGGCCGGCCGCCGCCCGGCCCGGACGGCGTGGCACGCCGCCGCGTCGGCGTGCCCCGGACGGGAGGCGGGCTCCGCGGGAGCTCCCCGCTCACCCTCCGCTCGGGGAGGCGGGGGTCGTCCCTTCGGCAGCCGGCGGGCCGGAGAGCGCCTGGACGGTCTCGGTGGCCAGGTCGCGCAGCCAGGCGTGGGCGCGGTCGTCGTCGTAGCGCCGGTGCCACAGCAGGTACAGCGGGACGGCCGGCATCCGCACGGGCAGGGTCAGGGTGATCAGGCCGAGCCTCTCCCGGGCGCTGCGGGTGACCGCATCGGGCAGGGTGAGCACCAGGTCGGTTTCGGGGGCCAGTTGCAGCGCGAAGGCGGCGGTGGGCCCGGCGGCGACGACGCGGCGTTCGTGCCCGAGGGCGGCCAGGGCGTCGTCGACCGGGTCGCGCAGGCGTCCGCGCCGCGACACGGTGAGGTGTTCGGCGGCCGCGTAGCGCTCGACGGTCAGCGGGCCTTCGGTGAGCGGATGGCCGGGCCGGACGGCGACGATGAGCCGGTCGCGGCCGACGAGCCGGTGCCGGACGTCGGGGAGCGTCGGCCTGCTGGAGCTGGACTCGAGGTCCACCTCGCCCCGCCGTAGCTCGGGGGTGTCCGCGCCGGACTCGGCGGGCAGGCGCAGCCGGACGCCGGGGGCCCGGCGACGGACGGCGGCGATCAGGGCCGCCCCGCAGGCGGTGGTCAGGGCGTCGTGCCAGCGCACGGTGAACACCCGTTCCAGGGCCGCCAGGTCCAGTTCCTGTTGTGCGGACAGGAGGTGGTGGGCCTGCTGTACGAGCGCGTGGACCTGGGCGCGGATGGCCAGCGCGCGGGGGGTGGGGACCATGCCGCGGCCGGTGCGGACCAGGATCTGGTCCCCGGTGGCCTTGCGGATGCGGCCCAGGGAGCGGCTCATCGCCGGCGGGGTGACGTGCAGGCGGGCCGCGGCACCGGCGACGCTGCCCTCTTCGAGCAGGGCGTCCAGCGCCGTGAGCAGGTTCAGGTCCAATTGCATCCGAGTAACTCTACGAGTGAAAAGCATGCACTTGTTGTTAATCGGCGGGCGGCCTACGTTCGAGGTGCGGGAGCCGGACGAGCCGCCCCGCGATCCCCAACCCCAAGGATTCCGAAATGAGTTCAGCCATGCCCTTCGCCGCCGCCGGCACCCTCCTGTCCGAGGTGACGGCCGCGGTGGAAGCCGCCGGCCGCACGTTGCGCGACCGCTGCACGCCGTACGCCCGGGGCGTGAGCGCGAACGGGATCGTCGACGAGATCCACGCCAACGACGACGCGGCGCTGGCCGTGCTGCGGGAACCGCTGCTGAGGGCCCGGCCCGGATCGGGGTGGGTCGAGGACGAGCTGGAGGGCGGTCCGCTCCCGGCCGGGGAGTGGTGGGTCGTCGACCCCGTCGAGGGCAACATCAACCACGTCCACGCCATGGCGGAATGGGCCGTCACCGCGACCCTGGTCCGCGACGACCGGCCGGTGCTCACCGTCGTCCACCTGCCGCTGACCGGCGACACGTACACCGCTGTCGCCGGCGGCGGTGCCCGTCTCGACGGCCGCCCCCTGAAGGTGTCCGCCAAGACCGATCTGGGTGCCGCGCTCGTCGGCACCGGTCAGGCCAGGCCCGGCGAGGACAAGGACACCCACCGGCGGATCGGCGAGTCGGTCACCGCCATGCTCGACGGCGCACTCGTCACGCGCGTGTCCGTTCCCGCCACGATGCAGCTCATCCACGTCGCCGCCGGACGCATGGACGCGTTCTGGCAGTTCTCCGACGTCCGCTCCGGCCTGGTCTCCGGTGCCCTGCTGGTCTCCGAGGCCGGCGGCGCCGTCACCGACCTGACGGGCGAGCCCTGGCGCGCGGGCAGCCGGGACTTCCTGGCCGCCGCCCCCGGCATCCACGCCGCCGCCCTCGGCGTGCTGTCGCCGATCGCCTGACCGACGCGGGCCGAACGGCCCGCGTCCCCCCGCCCCGCACCGCACCGCACGGAGCGACACCCCATGACCAGCATCGGCATCCTCGGCGCCGGCCGCGTCGGCACCCGTCCCGCCGGCGGGCTCGCCGCGGCCGGACACCAGGTCGTCCTCGGCAGCCGGAGTCCGGAGGAGCGGACCGCGGCGCCCGCCGAAGACGTCGGCTCCCCCGCATCTCCTACGCCGGCCAGCGGACCGCAGCCCGCGCCGCGGACGTCGTGATCAACGCGACGCCCGGCGCCGGCTCCCCGGAGCTCCTCGGCGGTCTGCGCGCCGAGCTCGCCGGAAAGATCCTCGTCGACGTCTCCAACGCCACCCGCGACGCCGACGGCCTGCCCGGCGACCTGTGCTGTCCCGGTGGCAGCCTCGCCGAGCGACTGCAGGCCGCCCTCCCCGACACCCGGGTGGTCAAGACCCTCAACACCATGGTGTTCACGGTGATGACCGCCCCGGAGAGTCCGGCGACCCCGCCGACCGTCTTCGTCTCGGGCGACGACGCCCACGCGGAGCGGGCCGTCACGGGGCTCCTCGGCGACCTGGGCCGGCGACCTGGGCCGGCGACCCGCGTGGATCGAGGACCTCGGGGACATCGGCACGGCACGCGCCACCGAGGCGATGATCCTGGTGCGGCCTCGGGGAACAAGGGAACAGCCGTTAGCGCCAAGGATGGATCTTGGGGGTGCCGTTAACGAGCAGCGAACCAGGTGACAAATAACCCGCCAGTAGTCTTCGGACCGAAGGGGCGTGGTCACCGCAAGGTTTCGGGTGCGGCACAGCTAGGACCTCTGGGTGGCGGGCCCCGAGGGTCGCACGGAGCGTCGGTCGGCCCGGAGCCGTCGGTGGGGTCGGGCGGGCCGGGCCGTCAGCCGGTGCGCCACCGGGCCAGCAGCCGTGTCGTGCGTTCGAGGGCCGGGTGTTCCAGGCCGAAGACGGCGATCTGGTCTGGCACCAGTGCCTCCAGCTCCGCCACGGCCGTTGGTAAGTCCCCCGCCTCGGCCCGCCAGACGGCGAGAAGTTCGCGACCGGCCAGTGTGTGGGCATGGGACGCGCCGAGGACCCGTAGCCGGTCGGCCTGCACCCGCTCCAGGAGCCGTACCGCCTCGGCGGGGTCGCCGCAGCGGCCGGTCCAGACGGCGACGTCGGTCCGGGTCCCCAGGGTGTCGGGGTGATCGGGATCGTGCCGCTCGCGCACCGCGGCCAGTTCCCGGAAGGCCGCCAGAGCGGCGGGCGCGTCCCCTAGCTCGCCCCGGTGCCGCATGGCCTCCGCCCGGGCCTGAACGGTTCGCGGGTCGTCAGCCCCGAATCGGGATCGCGCCTCCCGCCACGCCTCGTCGTGTAGGGCCAACGCACCCGCGTGGTCGCCCGCCAGGGCCCGCATGTTGGCCAGGTGGTTGCGGGTGCTGGCGGCCCCGGGCACGTCGTGGCCCTCGATCCGCACCCAGTCCTCGTGGAGCACCGCCAACTCCGCGGCCGCGCCCTCCGGGTCCCCGGCCACTCCCTTCCACACTGCGGCACTGCGCCGGGTCTGGAGCAGGTCGACGGAGTGTGCCGGCAGGAGACGCAGTTGCTCGGCCAGCAGTTCGGCGAAGGCGGCCGCGCCTCCCGAGGCGTCCCCGGACTTCGCCGTCCACCAGGCCAGGTACCCGAGTGTCTTGAACCGTAGGTCGTGGTCGTCCGGGAACAGGGTCCGCACCTCGTCCGCCAGCGCGGTGAAATGGCGTACGGCTGGGCCGGAACGTCCCGCCTCGCCCAGGCTGCGTCCGAGCCGGTAGAGAACCTCGTGCGGCCGCGGCGCGAGGAGGTACGGGCGGGCCCTGCGAGTGAGGACCGTGGCGTTAGAGCGCAGTGCGGCCTCGGTGGCGGGGAACGGATCCGACTCCCACGCTGCCAGCAGCGCGTCGGCGGCAGCCCGCGCGAATCCGGCCGTCTCTTCGGCGGTCATCTCCTCGCGTACGGCGCGTTGCACCAGTCCGTGCACGCGGACCGCTTCCTCCGGCCGCGCCGGGTCCAGCTCGGCGAGGCTGAAGCGGCGCAGGTTGGCCAGGGCCAGCCGGGAGGTACGGGCGTCCGCGGCAGGCCGCCCGGGGTCCGCGTCCGGCAACAGCGCCAGTACCTCCGGCGCAGCCAGTACAGTCTCCGGCACCCCACCGGGGTCGAGGAGGGACAGCGTCCGCAGGATCGGGAGGGCCGCTCCCCGGGGGCTGAGCGCGTCCGCCCGACTCACCGACAGCGACCAGGTGCGGGCGACCGGATCGGGGTCCTGGCCGACTCCGGCGCCGTCACCGGGTGCCGCGAAACCCTCCGGGAACACCTCGGCCAGGGTGAGGCGCTGGTCAGCCAGTTCGGTCCGGTAGGCGGCGAGGGAGAGGGTGGGGTTGTCGGCCAGGTAGGCCCGTGCGTGTGCCAGGGCCAGGGGGAGGCGGCCGAGGTCCTCGGCGAGGGCGGCGTGTTCGGCCCTGCCATCGCCCTCTGCGCCCCCGGAACCGGTGACGGGGGCCGTGTCACCGGAGAGGTAGGTGACGGCCTCGGCGGTGGTGAACACGCCGACCGGCACTGTCCTGCGCCGGTCGGTGGCGAGGACGGCGTCCCGGCGGCGGGTGGTGGCGACGGTACGGCCGTACGGGCTGCCGGGAGGCCAGAGCCCGCGCAGGTCGGACGGGGCGGTGACGTCGTCCAGGACGACCAGCCAGCGCCGGGGCGACTCCCCCGGGGCAGGGGGACGGGGAAGCAGCCAGGCCATGAACTCGGCCGCCGTCCGCTCCGGGTTGCCGGAGCTCGCCCCGAACAGCGCCTCCCCGGCCAGGCCGTAGGCGCTGAGGACCGCGTCGCGAGAGGCCGCGTTGACCCACAGCAGCAGGTCCAGCCGACCCTCGCGCAGCAGCCGTCCGGCGTGCTCGGCGGCGATCTGCGTCTTGCCCGTCCCGCCGAGGCCGGTGAGCACCCAGGAGGTCAGGACGCCGCCGTCCGCCTCGGGCGCGTCGAGGTCGACCGGCAGGGCTCGCCGGACGTACCCGTCGGCCCGGTGCGGTGGCAGGCCGATGACGCAGGGCCACACCATGGGGGCTGGCGGCGCCGGGAAGTGCAGATGCTGCACGTTGTGCCGGCCCACCTGAAGGGCGGTCGGGCCGGAGAAGGTGCTGGCGGTGAGCGGGACGTCCGGAGGGGCCGGGACGCCCGCGGACCCGGTGCATGGCGTGGCGGGGCCCGTGGGTTCGGCGTCGTTCGGAGGCAGGGCCACGGCGGGTCAGTCGGTCCGGCCGAAGGCGATCTCTTGGGTGTTGCCGTCCCCGACCTGGAGTGCCGTCGGGCCGGAGAACGTGTTCCCCGAGACCTCGAACCGTTCGGAGCGTGTCGGCGCGTCCTGACATCCGGAGGCGTCCACGAGCGCGCTCAGGTGGGCGGTGAGTTCATCCAGTTCGTCCTCCTCGGCGTCGGTCAGCAGGTCACGGATCCGGTCCCGCCAGACGGCCGCCTCCTGGTCGCCGACCCGCCGGACCTCCGGTCCCGAGGCCGCCGCCACGGCCGCGGCGGTGCGGTCGAGCCGGTCCAGCTCGGTCTGTTCCCGGGCGGCGTCCCCGCGTCCGAACAGGCGGGCCACCCGGCTGCGGGTCCCCTCCCACAGCGAGGTTCCCGCCGCCTGTACGACGGCCGTTCCCCCTGCGGCCGCCAGCGCGGCCAAGGCTTCGGTCAACATGGTCCCCCCGTTGCCGGACCCGTTCGCCGGGTGTCGCCGGGAGCACTACCCCGCGGCACGGACGGCAACCGTCAAGCGTGAAAAGGGGGTTGGTTTGAGTCTTGGGAAGAGGGGAAGAGGAGACCAGCAGCGGGGGAACTCAAAGGGGGGCGAAATGACGGATCTCTGGCCAGGGGAGACGCTGGTGAGCCAGTGGCTCGCGGCGACCGCGATCGGGAGTCTCACGGCGTCGCGCACCGGCGGGCGCCTGGTGCTCACCGATCGGCGGCTGGTGTTCAAACCGATGAAGCTCGGCGAGGGCGGCGGGTTCTTGTCCCGCACGGTGTGGGGGCTGAGCAACTCCATCAGCGGACTCGATGACCACTACCTGGCCCTGACCGACGTGCTCTCGGTGCGGGCCGAGGACGGTGCCTCCAGACTTTCCGTCCACCTCAGAACTGGCGCGCCACGCCACTACCTGATCTTCCACCGCCGGATGACGACGGTCTTCAGCGCCAAGAACAGCCCGTACCGGGACGACGCCGTGGCGCGGATAGGGGCGGCGGTCGCCGCGGCCAGCGATTAGGGGGTCCAGCCAAGGTGAGCCCAAAAGCCGCCACGGGATGATCTTGGCCGGTGAGGGCTTCGGTAGCGTGACGTAGAGCCGCCATACGCACGGGGCTCCGGGGAACATTGGTACAGCCGCTAACGCCCGACTGGCGAGCGGCTTAGCGCCGCTTTCCGGTCGGATGTTCCTCGGCGGGTTGGGATGCGGTTACGAGCCGCAGGGCGGGGCGTGGTGGGGCGAACTCGCCGAGTTCCAGTGCTGCCTCGCGCCAGTTGGCGGCCAGTTGGAGCAGGCGTTCGCTGTCGTGGCGGAAGCCGGGTGGCGGGGTGTTGGAGACAGTTGGCCACAGGATCGTGGCGGCGAACCGGACCGCGTGCATCGCCGCGGTGGCGTGGGCGTCCACGGCTCCGCCTGCCTCCAGGCGGCGCAGCGTATCGAGCTGGGCAGCTGCACTGAGAAGGTCCTCGTACACCTTCGCGTATTCCTGCGCGCGTACGGCTTGGAGGTTATCCACGGGTGGCGCCTTCGGTGTTCGGGTGGGGCTGGGCCTGGAGCCGTTCGCGTAGGTCGGTCTCTTCGGGGGTGAGCGGATCCTCGGGCCGGCGGATGCGGACGGGCTTGGGCCTGAGCGGCAGGCCGTCGGCAGCGGCCTGCTCGGCTTCGGCGAGGGCCCGGTAGAGGGAGGCGACCGACGGGGACGTGCCCGCGTTCTTCCCGGTCTTGATGGTGAGCTTCTTCGCGATCTCCGGGACGGGGACGCCCTTGTCCTTCAGTGCGACGGCGAAGGTGAGCATGTCGTCGTCGATGACCTTCGGCCGTCCGCCGTGGTTGCCTTTGGAGGCGGCGACGGCTTGGCCTTCGAGGGTCTTTTCCCGGATGTAGTTGCGCTCGATCTGCCCGGCGACGGCGAGTACGGCGAAGAACATGGCGCCCATGCCGTTGGGGTCGTAGACGCCGGTGAGGGGGCCGGTGAGGAGTTCGAGCTGGATGCCGCCGGCCTGGAGGTCGGCGGACAGCGTCATCAGCTCGGCGGCGTTCCTGGCCAGACGTTTCAGCTCGTGCACCGTGAAGATGACCGGGGTCTCGGGTGCGGCCTCCTTGAACTGGTGGGCCAGCGTGAGCGCTTTCTCCAGCTCGGGCCGCACCTTGACGCGTGTGCTGATCTGCTCCTGGAAGATCTTGTGGCACTCCGCCCGGCGGAGAGCTTCGATCTGGCTCGCCAGCTCCTGGCGGGCCGTCGAGGTGCGGGCGTACCCGATTCTCACCGGGCGCTCGGCGCGGGGCGCGGGCACGGCGGCGAGCGCCGGGCCCTGCTTCCACGCGCGGCCGGGGCCGCGGTCGGCGGGCACCGGGACTTCGAGTTCCTCGCGCAGCGCGGGTACGAGGACGAAGCGCGGGGTGTGGTATTTAGAAGCGGTCTTCCCGCCCCGGGTGCGGCAGGCACTGCCGGCGGGCGCGTCACAGTTCGGGCAGTCGTGATGTTCTACCGCCAATGCTGCCTGATCGGGCGTCAACTCCATGGCGGCAGTCTCTCAGAAGTGCCTCGCACAACATGCGGGTTTCGAGAGGGCTTTTGCGAACGGCGACCTGCGGAAACAGAGTCGCTTCGGTCGCTGTCGCAGAACTCTCACAGATGGTCAATTATGAGAACCGGGCGGCACCGGATTCTCCCTGACCCAGCGGCGGACTGTCGCAGCTTCCTCCGGGCGTTCGAGCGCGTCCAGCACCCGCGCCTGGAGGTCCAGCACCGCGTGGAGTTGCGGTAGCAGAGAGGGCATCGTGGCAATGTGAGGCCGGTAGCACCCCACCGCAATACCTGTGACACTCAGCGCCTCAGACAGATCGCCTTCATCCGCCAGGAGCATAGCCCAGACGGTCAGTGAGGTGGCGAGGTCGGGTTCGTGGGCGGCGGGGTTGTCGGCAGCGAGCCGACGCCAGATCTCCACCGCCTCCTGTTTGGCGGTGAGAGCCTCAATGCGGCGCCCCGCCCCCGACAGGTGGTTGCCGAGGTTGGACAGCGAAGCGGCGAGGTCGGGTTCGTGGGCGGCGGGGTCGTCGGCAGCGAGCCGACGCCGGATCACCACCGCCTCCTGCCCAGCGGCCAGACCCTCGCCCCAGCGCCCCGCCCCCGACAGCCAGATGCCGAGGTTGGACAGCGAGAGCGCGAGGTTGGCTTCGTGGGCGGCGGGGTTCGTCTGCGCCAGCCGCCGGTGGATCTCTACCGCTTCCTGAGTGGTGGTGAGTGCCTCCCCACGGCGCCCCGCCCCCGACAGCTGGTGGCCGAGGTTGGTCAGCGAGGTGGCGAGGCCGGGTTCGTAGGTGGCGGGGTCGTCGGCAGCGAGCCGACGCAAGATCACCACCGCCTCCTGCGTCGCGGCAAGAGCCTC